>JBAWXL010000025.1:0-25727 GCA_037144095.1 Bacteroidota bacterium | reverse complement strand
GGTTTCAAAGAATCTTCAAATCCGATATAATCAGTATTAAAACCTTTAACAGAAATTCTTTCTTGCTTTCTTTTTATTACTAATGTATTAACCGCTTCAATATCTTTTGCTGATTCATCAATTTCATCTAAATAGGTAAGAATACTTTGTTTATAAGGAATGGTAACACTTAAACCAACAATATCCTGGTAATTATTTAAAAAAGATGGAAAAAGTTTAATATTATCAAGTGGATATAAATTATAATCGAAAGAATCTATTTTTTCGTCTCTGAATTTTTTCTTAAAATAACTTGCTGAAAAACTATGCTCTAAAGGATACCCTATCAATCCCAGTTGCTTAATTTTCATAGAATTGCTATTAATTACAAATTGAGAAAATCAAATTACTTCTTCCTTGATAAAAAGTGATTGGTTAGTTTATGTGCATGCATATGTTCAGGTAAGAACTCAAAAAAAGTATCTCCACGCATTCCAAGCCTTAAAGTTTCTAATGGAATAATTTCTTGTGGAGAAATATTGCCCAAATTAACATTGGCACCTAATAGTTTTATAAACCAAATTTGTTGTGATTTAAGTGGTGCTTCCCAAATAACATTATCTGCTTTAATGGTAGTAATAATTTTACTTATTAAAGATGTATGAGAACTTCCTGTGGGTCTATAAATACCAACGTTCCCACTTTCTCTTGCTTCAGCAATCACCTTAATAGCACCAGCATCCAACTCGGCTTGCATCATATTAATCCATTTCTTTGGAGTAATCATTATCCCGGTTTCTTTCGCCCCCACCTCAGAGAGAACCTGATATTGTTTAGAAAGAAGAGCAATATAATCACACTTGACATCATGCTCCATAAATATTGTTCCATCCGAAACTTCAACTGTTGAAATTCCCAATTCATCTATCCAACGCCGGTACTCATCGAACATATTTCGAATAATACAAGCTTCAAATAAAGTGCCACCAACATAAGGTGTTACACCTGAAGCCTTATACACTTTTACCTTTTCTTTAACTTGCTTACTTACTATCGATGTACCAAAGCCAAGTTTTGCATAGTCTATTAAATCAGAAGCAACACTCATTAAGTTCTCTGCTTCACTTACACTCAAGCCCTTGTCCATCATCATAGTTATTCCTGATGATCGGGGCTTTGGAGTTCTTTGAGGAATGAAAGGTAATTGTATGTTCATGATATTATTCTTTAAAGCTATCAATTAAGTCAATAATGTCAGGGTCGTTTGTAATTTGAGGATAGTATTCAAGCATATTACTAACAAGTTTTATATTAGCATTCAATGCAAAACTCAGTAATTCCATTGCTTCTATTTTTCTACCTGCAACATATAAATAAATTACTTTACGGTAAAAATGCTCAATGTTGTCGGGTTGAAACTGAATCCCTTTTTCAATGGTCTCAATTGCTAAGGCAAATTCTCCTTTTTCAAAATAAAAATTTGAATAATCAAGCCAAATTTCAGAGTGCAAAGGGTCGAGTCTGCATACATGTATATAAGTTTCGAGAGCCAAATCGTGAAAACCAAACTTAAATTCAGCATCAGCCAGTGCAAACCAATATTCAGCATTTTTAGGATCAAGTTCAATGGCTTTGCGAATATAAAATACAGCTAGCTCATAATTATCCTTTTCAGCATAAATAATTCCACTATTAAGCCATGCATCAGCATAAAATTCATCAGCTTGAAAGGCTTTCTTATAATAGGTCAATGCTAATTCTGTCTGATCAATTTCTTCATAACACTCACCAATATAGAACAAACTCATCGGGTCATTTGCATCAATTTCAAGATTTTCTTTGTAGGTTTCAATCGCTTTTGGATAATCGCTTAAGCTCGCATAGCAATTTGCCTTATTGAAATTAGCTGAAATAAATTCTGGATCAATTGCTAAAGTATATTCAAAAGCATCAATTGCTTTTTCAAATAGTTCAATAATACTATAAGCAATTCCCAAACAAAACCAGGCATTTTTCGAATAAGGAAATTTATCAATAAATTGAATAAAGTAGTCAATTGCTTGATCATTCTGATTGGCAAGTTCAAATGTAAATGAAAGTTCAAAGAGCAAATGATCATTTTTCGGATTAATATCAATTGCTTTCTTAAGATATTCTATTGATTTAACATAATTCTCCAGATTTTGATATTCGAAAGCAATGTTGCTATAAATAAGATCAAGTTCTTCATAATTAAACTGCGCTTTTTTATATTCTTCAATTGCCTTTTCATAACTTTTTAATTGACTATAAATAGCTCCACGGGTCATAAAAATATCACTATTACTCGGATCACGTTTTTCAATCATCTGAAGTATTTCTAATGCTTTATCAGTATGATTAGAAATCACAAAATACTGAGCTTTCCTGAGCATTAGACCAGGGGAGTCAGGATATAATTTTGAAGCATACCCAATTGCTTTAAATGCAGCATCGGTATCGCTCATATCTAAATAATAATCGATAATATATTCGTAATCGTCGGAATCGAAAAATACTTCATTTTTATTTTGAAGCATGCTTTCGTAACGCGCTATTAAGTCTTCAAACTCTTCATTTTCAAATTCTTCAAAATCGTCTTCCATAGTTCTTTTCACTCAATTGTACAATGCAAAAGTACGAAATATATTGCATTCTTTTCAATATTAATCATATTAAATTAAAAAGAAGTTGTCCGAAACAATTTCAAACAACTTCTTTCAAGTGATACAGAACCGATTATAGCCTAATTGACACTTTTCACATAGTTAACTAAACCCTTGGATTCGAATATGCCCATCAATTTATCCGGTAGAGGAGAAAAAGTGAAAACTTTATCGTTTATACTGATTTCCCCTTTCTCAAAATTGATAGTTACAGCATCCCCTTGCTTGTAAGCATCCACAACTTCTGGAAGCACAATGATAGGAAGCCCCTGATTAACTGATGAACGGTAGAATATACGATTCACACTTTTGCAAATTACCGCTTTAATCCCAGCATAAGCTAAACCCACGGAAGGATGTTCGCGCGAACTTCCACATCCGAAGTTAGCTCCAGCAACAATAATTTGATTTGCTTGAACTTTTTCAGAAAAGCTGTCGTCGAATCCTTTAAAAAGAAAAGGTAAAATCTTATCGCCTTCATTACTATTGATATTATAAGTAAGATTACCGGCAAACATTTGATCTGTATTGAGGTTGTCTACATCAGCATAGTTCCAGGTGTTATTAGCTAAACGAACTTCTCCTGCTTTCACTTCAAGAGTTTTGCTTTGCTCGGCGGCAAATGGATATACATCCTTGAAACCCTCACCACGAGGATCGGAGATACTACCTTTTAGTGCTGAGTAAGCAACAGTTGCAGGTGAAGCAAGATAAATTGAAGCTTCTTTGTTCCCCATACGACCTAAGAAATTACGGTTTGCTGTGGAAATAACATTAAATCCATCGGCGGGGATGCCTTGTCCTGTTCCTAAACATGGTCCGCAAGAAGATGAAAGAATATTTGCTCCAGCTTTAAAGAAAATACTGATTAAACCTTCCTCCATTGCTTGCATATATATTTCCTGTGAAGCAGGAATGATAAGCAATTGCATGTCATGTGCAACTGTTTTCCCTTTTAATATTTCAGCTGCTTCTCTGAGGTCTTCTATTCTACCGTTTGTGCAAGTACCAATTAATGCCTGATGAATTTTTGTGCCCTGAACTTCAGAAACTGCCTTAACATTATCAACATGATGAGGAGCTGAAACCACAGGAAATACTTCATTTAAATCGATTATGATTTCTTTAAGATAAACTGCATCTTCATCTGCCCAAATGCCTTCAGTTTTTTCGCCAAGAAAATCGGCTAACACTTCATCCATCGGAAAGACCGCATTCTTAGCTCCCATTTCAGAAGCTAAATTCGATAAGGTCATTCTATCAGAAATTGAAAGCGTTTTTACTCCTTCTCCATGATACTCGATTGACATATAATCAGCGCCACTTGAACCTATCATCCCAATTATCCACAATGCAAGATCTTTGGCATAAACACCTTTGTTTAGTTTGTTATGTAGTGTTATTTTAAATGAATCGGGAACACGAAACCAGGTTTCGCCTTGTTTCCACAATCCGGCAGTTTCGGTACGGTCGATGCCGGCTGCAAAAGCATTAAATGCCCCTGCTGTCGATGTATGGCTATCGCTTCCAACAATTAACATTTTAGGACGTGCATACAAGGACATGAGTTGATGACATATCCCTTTTCCAACATCATGAAACTTGGTGACACCTTGCTCTGTTACCATTTCGCGAATGCGGCGATAGTCGTTAGCCAATTTGTTGTTGGTGGGAGGTGCATTGTGATCGAGCACAATCAGTAATTGTTCGGGATGCTTAATTTTACTCCCATTCATTTTCTGAAAGGTCTTTTCAATGCTTGCTGTGTTATCGTGTGAGAGAACGATATCGGGTTTTTTAAATACAATGGCACCAGTGGGTGCACCTAAGATTTTTTCTGCAAATGTTTTTCCTGACATATATTTAATGTTTAATATTTTCGGCTGTAAAATTATAAATTTATCGTGTATATGATCATTACAAAATAAAAAAAAGCCTGTGTTTGTTGCACAGGCTTTTTTATTTAAAAAGAAATATGTTTATTCAACAATTAATTTCTTGGTAATGGTATTGTTTCCAGCTTTTACAGTGTAGAAATATACTCCACTACATAAACTGCTTGTGTTAATAGTTACATGGTTGATTCCTGGATTTGCAAATCCTTTATTGACTTGCATGATTTTTTGACCTACCATATTATAAATTTCAACAGAAAGGTTTGCTGATTTGATTAGATTAACTTCAATTTTCGTGAAATCTCTGCATGGATTAGGATAGTTCTGAACATCACTAATCAGACTGTTTTCTTTAATGCCAGGATTGGTAACAAAATCACTTTCCTGGAAAGATACACCTTTAAGAAAATAATGTGTAACAGGATCGGTATCAACTGAACCAGTTGTTGTAGTTGTTATAGGAACATTGTAAGTGGTTCCTGTTTTTAGTGTAATATCTGAAGCGTACATCCAGAAATTATCTCCCTGATAGGTGCCACTTGTTAAATTAAGTGTACTAGTATGTAAAGTAGGATCGGTAGCAACAACTCCGGTGATATAAACGTCAGGTAATAAACTGAAATAATCAGGTGAACTTAAGAAAGTGGTATCAGTGTCAGTCCAAATGTAGAATATTTTAGTTCCATCATCTGATTTCGACATTTGAAATCTTTCGTCCCAACCAATACCTAATTGAGTGTCACCGGCAGCAGTAACCGTTTTACCATGGCAAGTTCCAACATAAGTTGCATCCCAACCACCGGCAGTAGTTGTAAATACATCAAACATATATCCTTGAATAGCGGTAAAATTCCATGAATAGCCTAATGAATCGGGATGATCTGATGCAGCACTATTAATAAATACAGCCATGTGAAGATTACCAGCACAATCAACCAATACATCTTTAATTAATCCAAAACTTGGACGGGTTGTACCGGCACTTGTTGTAGTTAATGTAGGCGCAATATCAGTTAAGGTTGCAAAATTAGTTGTATTAGGCAACATAGTCCAGGTGGTACCGCTATCGGTTGTTTTGTAAACCATTGGAATGTAAGAAAGAGTATCAACACCGGTTTTATGACGACCAATGTAGGCTAAATATCCAGTTTTGCCATCTTTTGTAAAAGTGATACCAGGAGTGCGAACTCCATCAGGCAATCCGGTTGAAGCAGTAACTGCATAATCAGGAACCATAGCTTTTTGTGTCCAGGTAAAACTATTGTTTGATGAATTAAAAACTCCTTTATTTACGATGGTTTTAAAAGAAGTATAGTTGGTACCATTGTCTAAATCCCAATTGGCATTAACCCAAACGTTATTATTTGTAGCAATCATAAAGTCGCGAGCCATATTAATGGAGTCTAAAGCTGCAGTTTGTGAAAGATTGTCCACGTGGCGATTTGCTGTATCAAGTCTCATGCTTGCGAAATAACTTCCAATCCAACCTGCTCCACTGGCATTAAGGAAAGGTCCTGCAACAACGCTATACGCTTTTAAAGGATTGGTGTTTCCGGCTGGATTCCAGATAACGCCTGAAGGATAACGGGCAGGGAAACCCGAATTGTTATAAACAATATTAGTTGTATCCCATGTGTTTCCGCCATCAGTTGAGAAACTGGAAATAATTTGATTACCATTGATGGTAGGCAAATTGGTGCGATGTGTAAACTGAATTAAACCAAGATCTTGGTTAGCAGTTAAATTTGTGCTTTCGGAAATAAGAACAGAATAAGGATTGTAAGATTGTGAAATCCTGATTTTGTTAACAGATTTTGCTCCATTGTGATGTGGTGCAACTGAAGCAGGTGTGGTTTGTGTGGGGGCTTTAATGTCGATAATGTTTTTACGCACTAAATTCCCTGTGGGAGCAGTGAGTTTATCTGGTTTCAGAAATTGGTTGTTCTGAGCAACGGCAGCCAGCGTGAAAGCCGCGATTGTCAATGAAAGTAGGACTTTTTTCATGTTGATTGGTTTTGGTTAATTATATAAATTTGGCTTAGTTTTTTAAAGGTACAAAATAAGCGATTATTTTTCATATAGACAAATAAAATATTTTATTCGATTTGCGTTGATAATAGTGGAAGAATAAGTGGGGAATTGGGTAATACAAATTAATATTAAAAGGATAGGAAATCAAATAACAATGAGGCTTCTATATTAGCCTGATGTAGTTTCGATAGGCTCAACTACCGTGGGGTGGTTGAACCTGTCGAAACCACAATTCCTTATATTATTTTCACATTATTTATATTTCTATTCCTTTATAATCTTTTTACTCACCACTCCCCTATCGGTGTCCACTTTTATAAAATACATTCCTTTTGCAAATGCGGAAATATCAAGTTCGGTTTTTGCATCTGTTGTACTTTGTTGAAGGAGTAGTTGCCCTTGAAGGTTATAAATGGAAATCTTTTCATCATTTTCTATTGATAAATTTTCAATATTTATTTTATCATTGGTGGGATTTGGAGAAATTGTAATTTCATTTCGAGTTATTTCTAAAACACTTTCAACTGCAATCACACAATCAGAATATGAATAGTAATTTTCAAATATAGTTTGATTGAAATGTTTTACACAAACCAAAACACTTCCAAATTCAAAACTATAGAGTGTATCAAGAAATCCCTGAGTACTCCCTATCCCTTCAATGAAATATCCACCCATTGGATTACAATTATTTTGTCCAATTTGAAATCGTTTATGATAATTTGAATTAATTAAAACGGAATCAATATTTGTTATTATAGAGGGTTCACAATTGCCAATTAAAATACTGTTTACTGTATCTCCAAGGTTTTGTGAGAAATCATAAAGTGTTTTTTCAGATGTAGAATTTGGAACAATTAAAAATACTTTCTTTAAAAGTGTATCTTGCCTAACAGCACCTTTATAACCATTATAAATCCAGTAATAACAAGGGTCAGGGCATTGTTCTCCACCTGATTTATATATTTTGGTATAGTTAGTAGAATTAATCAAAGTATCTCCGTTTGGATAGTATTGATAAAACAGAGTACAATAGCATCCCATTTGAAAATCATGTCCATTAAAATCACATCGCCAAACCACACTATCCATGGGAAGTGGAATATAGCTCTGTGCCGCTAAAACTTTCGAGAGTATAATCAAACTTAAAAAGAGTATTTTTTTCATATTTTCCTTATTCAAATTTACACTGTGATTATTTTTTCAAATGATGCTCTGTTTTTACTTTTATAAAGCAAAGATACGGCTTTTATTGATAAGTGATAAAAAAGCTTTGTTTGAGAAAAACTTACTCTTTCAGTTTGTTCAATCAAACCAGAGCTTAGGGATTGGGGGGAAGCTTCACGAAATGAATGGTAACCGAAACATCTTCTCCTTTTACAATTTTGATGGGATATGCCACATCTTTGCAGCCCGGGCAAGTGCCCACGATGAATAGGTTGCCGGTTTGGGTGGTTTCGAGCAGCAATGCACCGTGCGAATCTACTTTCCCTTTTACGCCGATTTTGGCAGGTGTGGGAACTTTTTTGGTGGCTTTGGTGTCTTTTGGTCCCACACGGAATTCGGCTCCGGGAGTGATGCCACTGCCATCGGCATATATTGATAAAATATCCACTGAGGTAGTTTCTTTTTGGGAAGCAAACTTTATTCCCCACAATTGCATAAAATCGCGTTTGGCAGGTGCAGGATATTCATTATAATGTACGTCAACTTGCTGGCGAACAGATTGGCAAAGTTTCTGACAAATAGATTTCATAGAAATTGCTGTTTGCATAGCTCCCTCGAAAGCTTCAACTGCCGTAAGGGCATCAGCATATTTATCCTCGTAATCAATCCTTAAAGTATCGTTGTCGCTAGCAGGAAAATCCTGAGGAGGAGTTAATCCCATATCTGCTAATTTGACATCACCTGATTTAATGTCTGTTGTAACAGCCAAAAGCTGAGTACGAGTGGTCATTGGAGGCAACACCGCTGAACTTTCATCCATCAGGAAATATTTGCGCACAGAAGCCGGATAGGCGCCAATTTTAATCTTTCTGTTCACTGTATCAAGGTAAAAAGTGCTTTGCATTTTCAATAAATCGAATGCATCATCGGATATGCTTATCGCAAGAATTTTATTACCTTCGGCTGTAATCATTGCCTGAACAGCAGCGGGCAGGCTTACATGGTATTGCTGCAAAGCTGCAACCGTTGTAGCTTTTAAAAACCTATCGCCTACAGGTAATGATTGATGTTTAGCTAATTCATCAGCAATTGTTTGATTCAAATCTTTGTAACATTTAGGGTCTTTTGCAATTTCTGCCATAGTATTGATTTTTAAATTTTATATTCTATATAATTTCTATTTTCATCAAACCTAAAAACACAAGAATTAAATTTTTAGGCTTAATTTATGTCTCTTTTCCCAACGAGCGAAAAAGCGAACAAAGATACATATAAAATTAATTTCTTCAACAAAATATTTATAAAAATATTTCTTGGCTTATTTTCTAATTATTTCATCCGTTTTTAGATAAAACAGAAGTTTTGATTTTAATATTTTCATTTTTGAATTGAGTAATTCCGAAGCTGTTTTTTGAAATACTGGCTCGGTATTCCAAAATACCGAGGCTGTTTTTTGGAATATTGGCGTGGTATTCCAAAATACCGAGGCTGTTTTTTGGAATATTGGCGTGGTATTCCAAAATACTGAGGCTGTTTTTTGGAATATTGGCGCGGTATTCTAAAATACCGAGGCTGTTTTTTGGAATATTGGCGCGGTATAATGCAATCAAGGGCAGAGTTTTCAGTCTCTGCCCTCGTATTATTACATCATATTTTGATTTTTCGGAACAATAAGATGTTGTTTTTCAATATATAATGATTAAAATAAATTATTGTTCCGGCATAGAAATAAGCCTAAACAGCCTAAAAACATCTTAGGCTTTCTCCAGTCACTGAAAAAAAAGTTGCTGAAATTAGCCTAGTTTTCAGTCAGCACAAACTCGTCGTATTCTATTTCGAAGCGAAGTTTGTGTTTCGATTCTTCCTGAGCCAACATCAGAAACAAGTTTTTCAGGTCGGCATTGGGGGCTCTTTCTGCCAAAGCGGTGTAGAGCTTAAATGCAGCTTTCTCCTTTTTCATAGCCAACACCAATGCATCCTGATAGGTCATATCAGGCGTGGGATGAACCGACACGAGATAATCGCTTATTTTTAGGTCGATGATGTTTTCTGAAGAAGTGATAAGAATTCCGGTTTCTTTAATATCCATCAACTTGGCTTTATGACCCATTTCTTCGCGGGCAAAGTCAATAAAGACTTCTTTTATGGCATCCGTCTTGGTCATTGAAGCAAGTTTCGTGTAGAAATCAACGGCTTCTTGTTCGCTTTCGATTGCAAAATCTAATATTTCTTTAACTGAATTAAATTCTTTCATAAGTAAGGTTTATTTTTTTAAGGTTTCATTTTTATCTTTTGCCGAAAGCTTTTTATGCATAGTGTTAGCGGCAATTCGTCCCGAGCCCATCGCCTCGATTACGGTAGCCGAACCCGTGACGATGTCGCCACCGGCATACACATTTTCGATAGAAGTTTCCATGGTTTCGGGATTGGCTTCGATGTAGCCCCATTTATTTCGTTTAAGATTAGGAGTTGTGCTGAAGATAATCGGATTGGGTCCGGTTCCGATGGCAACCACTGCAAGGTCGCATTCAATCACAAAGTTTGAGTTCTCAATTGGCTCAGGTCGTCTTCTGCCCGAAGCATCGGGCTCGCCAAGCTGCATTTTTATGCACTCAACTCCTTTAACCGAATTATAATCGGTGCCAATATATTTCACCGGATTGGTCAACAATTTAAACTTGATGCCTTCTTCTTCTGCATGGTGAACTTCTTCGCCACGTGCAGGCAGCTCGTTGCGCGAACGACGATAGACAATGGTCACTTCGGCCGAACCTGTTCTGATAGCGGTGCGGGCGCAGTCCATAGCCACGTTTCCGCCTCCAACCACCACCACTTTATTTCCTTTTGGCATGGGGGTGTCGTATTCGGGGAAACGATAAGCCTTCATCAGGTTCATGCGGGTGAGATATTCGTTAGCCGAAAAAACATTTCCGAGGCTTTCGCCTTCGATGTTCATGAAAACCGGCAAACCGGCGCCCACGCCAACATACACCGCATCGAAATGTTCTAACAATTCTTCAACAGTGAGCAAAGTTCCGATGATGTGATTCACCTCGAACCTCACTCCTATTTGTTTCAAATAATTAATTTCGAACTGAACTATGCCTTTTGGCAAACGAAATTCGGGAATTCCGTAAGTCAACACGCCGCCCAATTCGTGCAAGGCTTCAAAAACCGTAACAGAATAGCCACGCAACGCCATATCGGCAGCACATGTCAGTCCACCGGGACCTGAGCCTACCACGGCAATCCTTTTGTTGGTTTTATTCTTAATCACCGGAATTTTCACCAGCTCCATTTTACGTTCGAAGTCGGCAACAAAACGTTCGAGACGTCCGATGGCAACAGGTTTATCTTTATAACCTAAAATACATTTTTCTTCACACTGACTTTCCTGAGGGCATACTCTACCGCAGATAGCCGGCAGCACATTACGGTCTTTAATTTTTTTGGCAGCCCCATCGAAATTGTCTTCACGCATGAGTTTGATAAAACCCGGAATATCGACATTTACGGGACAACCGTCAACACATTTGGGCACCTTGCATTGCAAACACCTTCCGGCTTCGAGCGAAGCAAGCTCGGTGGTGTAGCCATAAGGCACCTCCTGATGATTATGAATACGTAGCGTCTGGTCTTGCTCAGGCATCTCCTGACGTGGAATTTTCAGTTTAATTCTACGTTCGTCGGCTTTGGTCAAACCGTGCCACTCGCAACCTTTCTTCAAACAAATGAAAAGCGGCATCAGCTTCGATAAAGCCGAAATAATAACATGCCCAACCGGAGAATTACATTCGCCGCATTTAATTTCGGGGCTGATTAGACTTGCTTTACAGAAAGGGCACATGATATCATCGAGGCTTTCGCCTTCCATGATAGGAACAGAAGTTTCGCTATCGAACACATCGAGATAAGGACTCAGCTTAAGGTCGATTTCCTGCCCCTTAAACATGGCTTTAAACTCTATATGTTTTTCGTCTTTTCTCTCGAAATTAAAACTCTGATGGCAAAACGGACAGTAGGTGTTTAAATAGGTTTTAAACTTTAAATACTTAACATCTAACTCGTGCATAATGATGGAATTTTAAACTGATTATTTAATTGAGAATAATAAGGATGTTTTTTCATCTTTAAGATAAAGCGAATTTCGCTTTTCGAGTTCGTCAAAGTCAACAGTGTGACCATCAAAATCGGGACCATCAACGCAACAGAACTGTGTTTTGCCGTCAACTTTAACCCTGCAACCACCACACATACCGGTTCCGTCAATCATAACAGGGTTAAGGCTCACCATAGTGGGCACATTGTATTTTCGGGTCAGATTGCACACATTTTTCATCATGATGATGGGACCAATAGCATACACTTTTTTAATGTCGTACCTTTCGTCAAGATATTTTTGCAGCGGTTGGGTAACAAAACCACGTTGACCATAACTACCATCGTCGGTGGTGATGATAAGTTCATCACAAATAGCTTCCATTTCGTTTTCAAGAATCAATAACTCTTTATCACGGGCACCTACAATGCCAATAATGAAATTTCCGGCTTCCTTGTATGCCTTTGCAATGTGATGCAAAATGGCAATACCGGTTCCTCCGCCTACCATAATGAGCGTACCTTCATTATGTATTTCAGCCGGTTTTCCCAGCGGCCCTACAATGTCTTTGATGGTGTCGCCCTCGTTCAACGAACGCATAAGAGCAGTAGTTTTACCAACAACTTGAAAAATAATAGTGATCACCCCTGCAAATTCATCTTTATCGGCAACGGTCAGAGGGATGCGTTCCCCTGTTTCGTTCACTCTAAGAATAACAAATTGCCCGGGTTTAATTTTAGCGGCTATCTTGGGGGCACTAATATCAAACCTGATAATAGAGCCTTTAGCCATTTCTTGCTTTCGAATGATTTGGAACATATATATAGAATTAATGATAAACTACCATTCAACACTATCCTCGAGTCTGATGTCTTCTAAATCATTTTCGCTTAAACCATGCCAAATACATCCTTTACGAGCACAAATGTAAAAGTCGATCATTTTTGTATGAGCGCTCACCATTACTTTAGCAATGGTTGTTCCACATTTATCACATTTTCGTTCAGGAACTTTTAGGCTGGCATCGCACTGAAAACATCTGATGTCATTGAGTTCTTTTTCTTCGGGTAAATATATTGTAGATTTGGATGAGAATACGTTTAAATATGGACTAAGCATAAGATAGCCCATTTCGTTTTTTTCGTTAATAATCCTTAATTTAAACATAGCGTCTTCAATTAAGGTCTTCTTGCAATGAGGACAATAAATCTGCAAGAAGGAACCGGTTTCGATAATCTCTTTAGTGATTTCTGCATCCGATTTTTCTTTTTCTTTTTTGTCATGCATAAAAACATCCTCCTGTTTAATTTTATGTTTAGGAGAATATTCATAGTCCTGATAAAGTTTTTTCAGGGCAACGGAAAGGTCTTCAAAACCAATATTGTGGTCGGTACAGCCTTTACGTGAACAAAAACTAATCTTTCCGCCAATATCAAGGTTCAGTGAAACCATAGGAGCTTCACAAGTATTGCAATTATCATTAGACAATAGCAACTCTCTGCAATGAGGGCAAAAGAATTTGGTTAACTCATTTGCAGGAAGGTCAACATCGGCAAGATAATTATAACTTCCGTAGATAGAACTCATTCTAAGAGTTCCGGTCTTTCCGGCACTTTCAACAAACAATTTAATGCTGGATTCATTATCAATCTTGTAATCATCATCCATTAATGATTTGTTGCAAACAGGGCATTTAACCTGTAAAGAAATAAAATTTATGATATCCATAGAGATAAATTTATTGGTTTTAATTCAAGGCAAATATAATAATTTTATGTGAAACACAAGTTCAAATTAATTTTTCAGACTATTTGAAAAGTAATCTTCAAATTTTTTATTCAAAGAATCGCAACCATAATCGAATATTCTACTGTAATCATCTTTATCAGTATAAAGGAATTTATAGTTTTCTTCATCCTCAATTGGCAATAGCGAAATGATTTCCATCATTACATCAATAACGTCGGTATTTTCGTTTTTATCACCAAATTTGCCCAACAATTCGAGTATTTGTTCATGATTTCTTTTTTCGATATGCGAATGCATAACCGAATCGAATTTTTGAATCACATTTTGCGAATTAGTGAAGCTTCCTCCAGTTTCAACAGGGAAAGAGGCAGGCATAATCAGATGAGCTTTCTGAGCAGTTTCCGACATAAAGTAATCCTGAACCATAACAAAATCGGCAATCGACAACCATTGTGTAATAGTGTTTTTATCTATAGCACAACCAATGGGGTCTTCTCCAAAAATGAAGAGGTTCTTAAACATTCCGTTTTCGAGCAATGAAATCATATTATTATTAACATTCACCGGCAATTCAGAAACATTCCATTTATCCTTCATCTTTTCTTGCAAATCATGGTCGAGAATAGCTTTTTTCCCAACACCAAGGTTAGGATTGATGCCCATATCGAATATGCCATGCGAATTGTTTTTTTCTTTCAACACAACAATACCATTTGAAGTCTTCCCAAGCTTTCCGGTGATCATTGCAAGATTGAAAATCTCTGTACAAGCATTAGAAGAGATTTCTTTTTCAGAGAAAATAAGAATTCCATTCAACTGATTATTATAATCAACAGCAAATTTAATTACTTGATCTGATGAATTAGCTCCTTTTTCTACCAATTCATTAAAGTCCTGAGCAAGAAGCTTAATTTTATATTCTTCAAAACCATCGCATCTATCATTAATAAACAATCTATTCTCTAATCCGTTTGAAAGTAAATAATGATTAACTGCTTTAATAAAATAATAATAGTTTTTAATGATAAGCGATTCATCAGCTTTATGCTTCATGGAGTTGTTTGCATTCACATTAATCACTTCCAGCGGAACATTGTTCTTAAACTGTAGGTTACTAATCATAAATCCCACAACAGCATTATCATTATTTATTTCAGAACCCATTAAGAAAATCTTACTTGCCCCATTTATACGATCAAACATCGTATTTCCAACAGTATTGTTTATGTATCCGTTTCCTCTGCCCAAATAATGGAAACTATTCACATTATTCGTTTTTGCACCATATCGTGCTAATTTCTGAACAAGATACATTTCTTCATTTGATAGTCGTGCACCAGCGAAAAAAGCATTCTGGTCAGGCATAACGCTTTTGATTTTATAAGCAATAATATCAAGAGCTTCAATAAAGCTTATTTCTTTAAATTTGCCTGCGACTCTCAGCAAAGGTTTGGTCAGTCTTTGTTTATCATTGATGAAAGAATAACCGAATTTAGCCAGTCTACAGATATTTCCATCCGTGTTTATTTTCCCTTCTTTCCCTGTAACTTTCATCACATAACCATTCTTATGATGTCGTGTAATGGAGCAACCAACCGAACAATAATTACAAATTGTATCAATGGTTTCAAGTTGTATAGGGCCTGGTTTAAAAGTTACATTCTCAGAAAGTGCACCGGTTGGACAAGTCGAAAGGCATAAACCACAAGATTCACATTGGGTATCAATTAAAGAATTACCCAAACTCGGAGCTACGAAAGTACCAAAACCACGGTCAACTAAACCGAGAGCATTGGCGCCAACTACTTCTTTGCAGATACGCACACATCTCGCACAAAGGATACATTTATTATTATCAATTTCGATAAAAGGATGTCTGAAGTCAACTTCATGGTTTTCAAATTCACCCTTAAACTTTTTCTGGTCAACCTCATAAATGGTAGAATATTTTTTTAAGTCGCAAGTGTGATAAGCAGAGCAACCGCATTCAAGACAGCGGAGTGCTTCTTTCATTGCAATCTCTTCACTTGAATATCCAAGTTCAACTTCATTAAAATTATTTCTATCAGAAGGTTCAATAGTCGGCATTTCTTCACGTGGAATGCTGAAAAATTTACTCATGTATTCTTCTACTGCCTGAATTTTAAAATTATCTTTTTTCGATAAAAACTCTTTTTTCTCAGGTTCGACAGCTTGTCCTAAAAGATATTGATGACAACTTCGTGCAGCAACCTTCGCCTGGGCAATTGCTTGAATGAGGGTAGCCGGACCAGTAACTCCATCTCCTGCAGCAAATATTCTTTTCACTCCTGTTTGAAGAGTTAATGGATCAGCATCAAGATCTCCCCATTTATTTATTTTAAGTTCACCGTTATCGGTGTTTCTATTTACATCATTAATAAATTCAACAATAGTTTTCTGTCCGATGGCAGCCAACACATAATCAACTTCTACCTCAAAATCCGAATCCGGTACAGGTACAGGCCTTCTTCTACCGGAAGCGTCAGGTTCGCCAAGTCCCATTTTTATGCAAGTAATTGAAACGGCATTTCCATTTTCATCTTTATTAACTTTAACAGGTGCAGTCAAGAACTTATATTCAACACCTTCAAGTTTCGATTCATGAATTTCTATTGGATTTGCTGGCATCTCTTTTTCTGTTCGTCTATAGATTACTGAAACTGCTTCAGCACCGCATCTTAAAGAAGTTCGGCAACAATCCATGGCAGTATTCCCTCCTCCAATAACAGCAACCTTTTTACCTTTGAAATCATATTTCTTTTCAGTTATTTCCATCTTCTTCAGGAAATCAATTCCTGACAACACATTTGGTGCATCATCACCTTCACATCCAATAGAAGTCCCTTTTTGCGAGCCGATAGCAAGTATTATCGAATCGTATTTGAATTTTAAAGCTTTATAACTTAAGTTTTCGCCCAATTGACGATTATAAAATATATTAACACCTAACTCAGTTATATTATCAACTTCTCTTTGTAAAAGATCATTTGGCAATCTGTATTCAGGAATACCATAACGTAGCCATCCACCAGCTTTAGGACTTGCTTCATAAATATCGCATGAATGACCCTCTTTTTGTAAAAAGAATGCAGCGGAAAGACCGGCAGGCCCACCTCCAATTATTGCTATTTTCTTCCCTGTTGATGGTTTTAAATCAGGTGAAAACTTATTTGGAGAATCCAAATCAAAGTCAGCAACAAAGCGTTTCATATAATCAATCCCAACTGCTGTACCTTCACCAAGAAGATTACGACGACATGCTACTTCACAAGGACGAACACATACTCGTCCACAAATCGCAGGAAGAGGATTAGTTTCTTTAATTAATGCGACAGCTTCGTTATGCATTCCTTTTTCGATATACGAAATGTATCCTTGAACATCAACACCTGCAGGACATGTTATTTTACAAGGACCTATACAATCTGCATAATGATTACTTAACATCAACTCAAGAGCAGCTTTTCTGGTTCTAAAAATAACACTGTTATTGGTTTCAACTTTCATCCCTTCGGCAATCTTTGTAGAACATGCCGGTTGAAGGCCTCTCATTCCTTCAACTTCGACAACACATATATAACATGATGAAAAAGGTTCGAGTCTGTCATCATTACAAAGAGAAGGAATTTCAAATCCATTTCGTTTTGCCACTGCAAGAATGGTTTCACCTTTATTACCTTTAACTACTTTACCGTTTAATATTATATTAATTTCGATCATAACTTAATAATTTGCTTGATTTAGTGATTAAATAGATTAGTCGACATTTATAGCCTCAAATTTGCATTTTGAGAAACACATACCACATTTAATACATTTATCTTGATGTATAAAATGAGGTGTTTTTCGGCTTCCTTCAATAGCATCAACTGAACAAACTTTTTTACAAAGCATACATCCTGTACATTTATCAGCTATTATTTCAAAAGTCAATAAAGGCTTACAATTTTTAGCCGGACATTTTTTGTTTTTAATATGAGCTTCATACTCATCTTTGAAATACTTTATTGTAGTAAGAACTGGATTAGGTGCTGTTTGACCTAAGCCACATAGCGAACTATCTTTAATAAGATATGAAAGCTCTTGCAAAGTTTCAATATCACCATCTGCTCCCTGACCATCTGTTATTCTTGTAAGAATTTCAAGCATTCTTTGAGTTCCTATTCTACAGAAAGTACATTTCCCACACGATTCCTTTTTAGTAAAGTCAAGGAAAAACTTTGCCATATCAACCATACAAGTTGTCTCATCCATCACAACCATACCTCCTGACCCCATGATAGCACCTGTTGCATTAACTGAATCATAGTCAACAATGGTATCAATAAGTTGTTCCGGGATACAACCTCCTGAAGGTCCTCCTAATTGAACAGCTTTAAATTTTTTATCCGCAATTATTCCTCCACCAAGCTTAAATACAATGTCTCTTATAGTAATTCCCATAGGTACTTCAACAAGTCCACCATGTTTAATTTTTCCGGTCAATGCAAAAACTTTGGTCCCTTTACTTCGCATTGTCCCATATTTTGCAAACTCCTCAGGCCCATTTATAACTATCCATGGAATATTTGCAAAAGTCTCCACATTATTAATATTGGTAGGACAACCCCATAAACCTGATTCAGCAGGGAAAGGTGGTCTTTTACGAGGCATTCCTCTTTGACCTTCAATGGAAGCAATCAAAGCTGTTTCTTCGCCACATACAAATGCACCTGCACCTTCTTTAATATGTATATCAAAATTAAAACCTTCTATTCCGAGAATATCTTTTCCAAGGTAACCTTTTTCTTTTGCTTGACCAATTGCAATATTTAATCGTTTTATTGCAAGCGGATATTCAGCACGGCAATATATCCATCCTTCTGAAGCTTCAATAGCATAGGCTCCAATCATCATCCCTTCAAGAACTGAATGTGGGTCTCCTTCAAGAACAGACCTGTCCATAAAAGCTCCCGGGTCACCTTCATCGGCATTACAAATAATATATTTTGTTTCAGCTTTGTTATTGTAGGCAAACCTCCATTTTAGTCCTGTTGGAAATCCTCCTCCCCCTCTTCCTCTTATACCAGAGTCAATAATTGATTGAATTAAATCAGGACGAGTAGTTTTTTGTCTTGCAATCTTCTTAATTGCTTTATAACCATTTCTAGCTTCATATTCTTCAATAATTTCAGGGTCAATAAAACCACAGTTTCTTAAAACTATTTTTACTTGCCCTTCAAAATAACCATCATCAGGTGTTTCGAAATTATCAGTTTTAACAACATATTCTTTAATGGGTTGCCCCTTCAGAACATGCTTGTCAATAATTTCCAGTGCTTTTGCTTCATTTACTTCTCCATAAATATATGAGCCTGAATTATCAATAACTTCAACCAGAGGTTCCCGATAACACATACCTATGCAACTCGTTTTCTTTAGTTTGAAATCAAGATTTTTTTCATTTTTAATAGTTTCGATTGCATCGAATACTTTTCCGGCTCCGGCTGCTAATCCGCAACTCCCAAGCCCGACAATAACTTGTTTTTTTGCCATTTTGTAAACTTTTTTCAATTTATTAGTTTTCGCAACGATTTCCTGTTTCCTTTTCACGAAGGTCGCGAAGTATGTCTTTTGCTTGCTTTCCTGTTAATTTCCCGTAAGTATTATCTCCAATCATCATAACTGGTGCTAGAGAACAACAGCCCAAACAAGCAACTGATTCAAGTGTAAAAAGTCTATCGATAGTGGTTTCCCCATCTTTAATGCCAAGTTCTTCTTCCAATGCTTCAGTAATTTCTGTTGCATTTTGAACATGGCAAGCAGTTCCATGACAAACCTTCACAATGATTTTTCCAACAGGTTTTAATCGAAATTGAGCATAAAAGCTCGCAACACCATACATATCGCTTAATTTAAGCCCAGTTTGTTCTGAAATACTTTTCATTGCTGCAACAGGTATGTATCCATAGGCTTGTTGTATGCCTTGAAGTATTGGTATTGTGTTTCCTTTTTTGTTCTTGTATTGTTGAATTAAGGGAGTTAATAAACTTAAATCCACCTGTTCTTCAATGTTTTCGTTTGATTTTGTTTGAATTCTTTGAATCCTCATAATGTGTATAAAATTTTTCGGTAAAATTATTAAAATAATATTACTGCAATTCTTTTTTTTCCATCCATTTTAATGCTCAATGGTTTTTCGAACTGGTAATGCTTTACAAATTTAGATTTTTTTATCAAAGGTTGGCTTTCAAAAACCTTCCATTGTATATAACTGTTTGATATTTCACTCTGCACAGAAAGATATCCCACATTCATAGATGTCACATTATGAAAGAAGTGAGAACCTGATGATGCATCAAGTGGAAAATCTTCAAGACTAGTCTCAACTATAACTTTTGCATAAGAAATCTGAGGCCAATTAACAGGAATGCCAATCCAGCGGTCGCGAGTTCCCCATCTACCTGGTCCAATAAGTAAATATTTTCGGTCAAGGGCAGCCATTTCTTTATTGAATTGTTCAATTTCTAATGCAATTTCTTCTGTTTTTGATTTATCAAAAGTTTCTTTGTCTACTAAAATAACATCAAAAATATCGTTTATTGGTCCATTTCCCATACATTTCTCTGAGAATAATAAGACCTTACTATTATCGATCTCTTCAAGATTAATTTCATAATCCTGAGCATTACCAATCAAAGGTTTTATTTGTAATAAATAAAATGATGATTTATAATTATTATCTTTATTCAAGTCAACAGCAAATTCAATTTCCACGGGAGATCCCATTGATTCTTTAACAATATCCAAAACCGTCGAAATTGTTTGAGCTAAAGGAATATAATTATATTTCAGAATGTTTGAAAAATTCACTATGCGCGGACCAGAATGAGTAATCCCTGGCACGATTCTCGCATTTTCAATATCATAAACAGAAGCTAAATGTTTAAGGGTTCCGTGTTTTTCAGCTTCTGAAATTTCCAATTTTCTTAAACCAGCAGTTTCCCCTTCAAGTAAATTAATTTTATTTTTAGCTAAGTCAACTGCATAAAATTCAACTTGAGAGTTCTTATACTGATCTTTTGCAGTATTAATTTCAACATTTGGATAAACAGGAGAAAATCGATGAGCTTTTTCACCATCCACAACATACTTTCCTAAACCAAGAGCAGAGACAGCAAAACCCTCTTCGGGTTTCATATGCGAATAAGGATAATAATTGTATGATTGTGCCACACCACTTATATGAGGGTAGTAAACATCCTCATATCTGTTCCCAACAACTTCCTGAAGAATTACTGCCATTTTTTCTTCTTCAATTTTATAATGAATAGCTTCAATATATCCACGAGCTATCTTAGAAAAAACAGAAGCATAAACAAGCTTTATAGCATCCATAAGTTGATCTAAACGTTCAATAGGTTCTGGATTAGAATTAGGTAATAAATAGGTTTCAAATATACCAGCAAACGGCTGTGTTAGTGAATCCTCAAATAAACCTGATGAACGAACAGCTATAGGTTTTTCGATAACTCTTACCAAACGTTTAAGTTTTTTAATAAGACTTTCTGTAAGTTTCCCCTTTAAAAACGTTGCTTTAATTTCTTCGTAATCGGTATCAGTATAAGCTAATGAGGATAATTTATTCCTTTCAATAAAATATTCAAACTCATCGGTTCCAATAATCATCGTTTTCGGAGCACGAATATTAATATTGGGAACCAATTGTGTGAAATCAAAATTATATATTAAGGTATTTATAAATGCTAAGCCCCTACCTTTACCTCCAAATGATCCTGAAGTCAGTGAAACAATATTTGTTTCTTCGAATATTTCAGACTCTTCATAGTCAACAACCATCCCTTTATTCTGCTCATTTCGATTTTGATAAATAATATCTATTAAATATCCCCTGAGTTTATCAGCAGTATCAAAATCGGTAATCTTTATCGGGTTAATCATTCTAGCGATTTTAATTTCTCCTCTTGCCATTAGCCATAATGAAAAATGATTTCGCTTACCATGAAACAGAAGCGATTCGTCAGGAATTGAACGTAAAAGAGTTTCAAACTCTTTTAATGATCGTGCAACTGCAATTTCTCTTCCATTAGAATCTCGATAGATGAAGTTTCCGAACCCTAGATAATGCGTAATAAAGCTTTTAAAATCTAAAAGTAAACTTTCAGAGTTCTTATTGATAAATGTTGCTTTTAATTGATAAGCCAATTCAGAATTCTTTGCTTCGGATGATTGAATAATGATTGGTAGGTCTTTGATTTGTTCTTTAATCTTACTAACCAATGCCAAACCTGCCTGAGTATCTTCCTTTCCATTACGATTAAATTCAACATCGGATATAAGGCATAGGAAATTATCTTTATACTTTTCAAAAATCTCAATAGCATCTTCATAGGTTGAAGCCAATACAATTTTTGGACGAGCTTTCATACGAAGTACTTTAAATAAATCGTCGGTGCTTACATCATCTATTATTCGCTTGGTTTGTTCCATTACTATATTATATAATATCGGTAAATATCTCGAATAATAGATTGGAGAATCCTCAACTAACAAAATAATTCTGACTAAGCCAACCTGGGTATCATTATCAAGGTTCACCTTATCTTCTATCAACTTAATCATCGCAAAAAATATTTTAGATTCACCATTCCAAACAAACACTTTGTCAATGGAGGATAAATTATTTTCTGTAGTTTCTAGGTGGTTAAGCTCCGCATTGTTGTTAACCAATAAAAACAGTGGAATATAAGGATATTCTTGTTTTATAACTCTACTAATTCTGATAGGAGTAACTTTATCTACACCCATCATCAAAATAACTAAATCGAAATGCTTGCTATGAAGTTCTTCGTTAGCTTCTTCGAAAGAGGAAACACCGGTAATCCTTGGCAAGGAAGTCAAATTGAGTTGAGCATATTCTCCTAACAGGTGTTCAGCAAAGCGACCTTCTTTTTCGATACTATAAGCATCATAGAGATTAGCAATCAACAAAATCTCTTTAACCTTAAAGGGTTGTAAGTCGTGGTAAATATCGCGATTATAATTTTGTTTATTTAAAAATCGTTGAAGTAACTGTCTGTTAGGAAGTATCTCTTTTTGATCTTTTACATTGAACGTCTTTTCGGAGATTGACGAATTACTCAATAATTCCTTTGCTTTAACACTATTAATAAAACCAGTTATTAAACTTGCAAGATTATTAATAAGATGTCTCTCTTCTTTCAAAAAAGGGCCTTCATCAATTTCAGGGTATTTTTTTGTGTAAAACACTTCAATACATCCATTCTGATTATCGAAACTTTCAAATTCCTGTTTTTGCACCCAGAAAGTTTCTATAAAATAAGGGGTAGAAAAAATCTGATTCTCATAAGTTATTCTTGCAATCGTATTTTCAGGATATTGCCAGGCTTTTGGCAAAATCAAACAAATCTTCTGTAAAGTTTCATTTATCGATTTCCCCTCCTTTAATATACCAGTTGCCTGATTTAAACAAGAAAGTTCTTTAAGACGCTCCTTATTTTCATGAAGTAATTTCTCCAGAAACTGTTTGTCTTCAATTAAATTTGAAGAATTATATAAGAAAAGATCATCTTTGTCAGTCATCTTCTTTAAGTTTGTTGGATTAGTTAGCGAGGTGCGACAT
This sequence comes from Bacteroidota bacterium, assembly GCA_037144095.1. GTDB lineage: Bacteria > Bacteroidota > Bacteroidia > Bacteroidales > CAIXTV01 > CAIXTV01. The sequence continues at coordinate 2,459 of JBAWXL010000025.1, read as the reverse complement.
TTTAACACAATTTCAGGGGTTAAAAGTATTATTTTTTTTCCAAATACCAACTTTGTTTGGCAAATAAAAAATCAGAAATAAAATTGACTATTTTTATGTTGACTGAAAATTAAAATTCTTACACATTCAATATCTGTAAATTACAAACACATTTAGTTTATTGTAAACATCACAAATTATCAGCAGAAAAATTTTTTTCTTTTTTTTTGAGTTAGCAATAATTTTTTCTTTAATATTGCCCCATTATTTAAAATCAAAATAATTATTAATACCAAAAACTAAATTCTATGCAGAGCTTAGATCAATTCATGGCAAAAGTTATTGCCAAAAACCCTAGCGAAGTGGAATTCCACCAAGCTGTAAAAGAAGTGGTTGAATCACTACTTCCTTTTGTTGACGAAAACCCAAAATACAATGGGATTCTTGAAAGAATGGTTGAACCCGAAAGAGTAATCATGTTCAGAGTTCCTTGGTTGGACGACAAAGGTGTTGCTCAAATTAACAGAGGTTTCAGAATCGAAATGAACAGTGCAATCGGACCTTACAAAGGTGGTTTGCGTTTTCATCCAACTGTAAATCTTGGTATCTTAAAGTTTTTAGCCTTCGAACAAGTGCTAAAAAACAGTTTAACTACATTACCTATGGGTGGTGGAAAAGGTGGATCCGATTTCGACCCTAAAGGTAAATCTGACAACGAAGTTATGAAATTTACTCAAAGTTTCATGCTCGAACTACAAAGACATATCGGACCTGATACTGATGTTCCAGCTGGTGACATTGGCGTTGGTGGACGTGAAATTGGTTTTATGTTTGGTCAATACAAAAGGATTCGCAACGAATTTACCGGCGTTCTTACCGGTAAAGGTTTAGAATGGGGCGGTAGCCTTATTCGTCCTGAAGCAACTGGTTACGGACAAGTTTATTTTGCAAAAGAAATGTTAGCCACTAAAGGCGATTCTTTCAAAGGCAAAGTTGTTGTTGTTTCCGGTTCAGGTAATGTTGCTCAGTATGCAACTGAAAAAGCTACTCAATTAGGTGGTAAAGTTGTTACTTTATCCGATTCAAGCGGTTACATTTATGATCCAGCCGGTATCGATGCAGCGAAACTTGCATGGGTAATGGATCTTAAGAATGTTCGTCGTGGACGTATCGAAGAGTATGCTAAAAAATTCAACTGCGAATTCGTAGCTGGTAAAACTCCTTGGGGTGTTAAATGCGATATCGCATTACCAAGTGCTACTCAAAACGAATTAAATGGTGACGATGCAAAAGCATTGGTTGCTAATGGTTGTTTCTGTGTTTCTGAAGGTGCAAACATGCCTTCAACTCCTGAAGCTGCTGAATATTTCGTTGAAAAGAAAATTTTATACGGTCCTGGTAAAGCTGCTAATGCCGGTGGTGTTGCAACTTCAGGATTGGAAATGTCACAGAACTCAATGCGTTTGAGCTGGACAAGAGAAAAAGTTGATGAAGAACTCCATAGTATTATGGTGAACATTCACAAAACTTGCGTTAAATACGGAAAAGAAGCTGATGGTACTATTAACTATGTTAAGGGTGCAAACATTGGTGGATTTGTAAAAGTTGCTGAAGCTATGTTAGCTCAAGGACTCGTATAAGAGCTCGTTTCTCAAACAAAAAAAAACCTGTTCGTTTACTCGGACAGGTTTTTTTTTATTTTTGGTTGATTGGTTATTGTGTTAGTTGGCGATTTGGTGATTTGGCGATTTGGCGATTTTGGAAAAGTGCAAATTTTAATTTGGGAATTTAGTCTTTTTTGAATCGTATTTTACGTAAGAAAGACAAAATTTTCTTTTCGCGATAAAAAAACGTGTTTTCGCGATAAGTTAAAGAGCTTTCGCGATTGGAAAACGAGCTTTCGCGGTCCGACAACGGGCTTTCGCGGTCCGACAACGGGCTTTCGCGGTCGGTGAATTGGTTTTCGCGATAGGAAAAAAAGCTTTCGCGGTCGGCGAACTGGCTTCCGCGATCGACGAAAATGCTTTCGCGGTCGAAAAAAAAGCTTTCGCGGTCGACGAAAATGCTTTCGCGATAGGAAAAAAAGTTTTCGCGGTCGGACAAAATGCTTTCGCGAAAGAAAAAAAAGCTTTCGCGAAAGAAAAAATTAACTTCGCGATTGGACAAAAAGCTTTCGCGGTACTTTTTGTTAACATTGAATTTACATTGTTTTCTTATTCTTTTTGTGTCTTTAATTTATTTTATAACATCATTCTGTATTGATTTATTGGATATTGGAAAATATTTGAAAATTGAAGTGTTTTTCAATAGCTTGAAAAGTTCCCAAATTCATATTATATTTTGTAAATATTAGCATTTAAAATTGTTCTGAAAAAAATTAACAATTTAGGGAGTGTGCCGAAAATATTAAAAAAAGAAGAAGATGTAAAAATGAAGATGTAAAGTGTAAAAGGGAAAATGTGAATGGAAAAATGAAGATG
>JBAWXL010000024.1:0-25783 GCA_037144095.1 Bacteroidota bacterium | reverse complement strand
ACGAATCTTTCGAACATTATTTCACCAACGGCACCTCTATTTATGTCTTAAACAGCGAGTTCACTGCGGGCATGTTCAAACTTGAAATAGTAGCATAAGAAGCTAAACTTCAAACTTCTTTTGATTTAAAAATACTAAAAGGCTTACTTGCGTAAGCCTTTTCCTTTGTGCAGCTTTGTGCAAAACCTTAGTGAAACTTTGTGTTACAGCCTTCCTTCTTTGAATTTTGAATTTGGAACCTGACTGCCGTCAGGCAAGTCTTGGGGCTTGGGACTTTTTTCTTCCTTATAGTTTAGTAGTCTAAACAAATTCTTCTCCCCACATAGCCTCAATTCAGATGTATTTTGTAGTTTTGTAAAAAAATCAGATGAGATACCCTTGCTATGGTTCGAAACGCCCTTGCTGTGGTTTGAGATGCCTTTGCTGTGAATTTTCTTATTCTTAGGGAACAATTGGAAGGGTTTGATGTAAAAGTATTTCATTCTAAATCATTGATAGTTATTCTATGAATTATCAGAACTAATAATATCTAAGCTTTTTTTGTTTTTATTTCAACAAATAAATTTAATTTTGATGAGAATTCTTCATTCTACATTTTTCCTTTTTTCAATTTAATTCAATCAATAAAACTTCAATCAAAATGAAACATTCACATTCTTTTTTATTTATCTGCCTGATGATAGTAAATACTTTTGCTTTAGCTCAAAATACGATTGTAATTGGAAGTCCATCAAAGAATAATTCTCTTGAATATTATAATCAGGGTTTAAGTTACATGGGGAAACAGCAGTATAAAGAAGCTGATTCACTTTTCACATTATCAGTTGACATGTTGCCTCATCCTGATACTTATTTTAATCTTGCTTTAACTAAATATCATTTGAAAGATATTTGTGGATATTGTGAGATGCTCAAGAATGCAGTTGAACTGAAAGATTATGAATCGGGTATATATTATTTGAAAAATTGCAAGAAATCGGAAAAAATTCAACATAGTAATCCGATTTCAACTGATACGATATTGAGTTCAATAATAATAACTGATGTGTGCAAACATGAAAATAAGCAACAGTTTTGTATTAAGGATAAAAAGAATAAGAAAATTACCTCTTTTTATTTAGCAGAAAAGGATCGTCAGAAACTGTTTGATACTAATATTTTTCCTGATTCAGCAGAAACTAAAATAAATATTGTTGTATGTGATGAAGTTGACGAAATGCCTCATTATATGGGAGGTGAAGATAATTTGATGAACTTTTTAGACTTTTATATTAAATATCCTGAAAAAGACAAGGAAAGTGAATATCAAGGAACGGTTAGTTTGAAATTTATTGTGGATGTAACAGGCAAGATAGATTCAGTGGAAGCATTTAATTATAAGAGCGAAAAATATAGTAATGATGTCGTTAGGGCTTTTAAAATGATGCCAAAGTGGATTCCGGCATTAAAGGATGGAAAGGCAACGAAAGTGCATTTCCAAATGGCTATTTCTGAAATTAATATCATACATAAAAATAGAATTATTAGTGAAAATTATGATGTTTTGCCAGAATATCAAGGAGGTGAGGGTGGACGTGCTCAATTTCTTACGAATAGCATTAAATATCCTCAATTTGCAAAAGAACATGGGCAGCAGGGAACAGTGTATATTCAAGTTATAATAGATGAGACAGGGAAAATGGTGTCGGCATTTGCGTTGAAGGGTGTAAGTAAGGATATTGATGAAGAAACTTTAAGAGTTGTGAGATTAATGCCAAAGTGGAAACCTGGAATTAAAGACAATAAAGCAATTTGTTGCAAAGTGGTTTTTCCTGTTAAATATACCTTGACAGATTAATAAATGGCATGACGGTATATAATTTGGATTGATGTTTATTGGACTACAACTAAAACCTCTTTCTAATTGCATGTATGAAAGATGTGACTCGGTTATCTTAATTTTCAAACTACTGTGGCTATTGTGGTTTTCCTAAACCCCTAAACAAATTCTTCTCCCCACATAGCCTCAATTCAGATGTATTTTGTAGTTTTGTAAAAAAAAATCAGATGACTTTTCTCTCTATAATTTGGAATGCAAGCCCCGAGATATTTAGTATCGGAAACCATGCCATACGCTGGTACGGCATGTTGTTTGCCCTTGCATTTCTGTTTGGCTATCTGATACTTGGCAGAATATTATCCCGCGAAGGTATTCCGCAAAAAGAACAAGATCTCTTGTCGCTCTATCTTATTTTGGGCACCGTAATAGGCGCACGCCTCGGCCATTGCCTCTTCTACGAATGGGACTACTATAGCCAACATCTGCTTGAATTGCTGCAGGTTTGGAAGGGCGGATTGGCAAGTCACGGTGGCGCAATTGGCTTGCTTGCCGGCTCGGTGGTCTATTCGAAACAATTCAAACGTTCGGTGTGGTGGGTGTTTGATCGCGCCGTAATTGTAATTGCTCTGGTAGCTTGCTTCGTAAGGGTGGGCAACCTGATGAACTCTGAGATTTATGGCAAACCTACCGAACTTCCGTGGGGTTTTATTTATGTGAGAGCCGGCGAAACCATTGCACGACATCCCACTCAAATATATGAAGCACTGGCTTATTTCATCATTTTCGTCGCATTGTTGCTGACGTATTACCGAAAGAAAGGCAACATCAAAGAAGGTTTCTTTTCGGCATGGTTTATTATTTCGCTATTCAGCGCGCGTTTTCTCATCGAGTTCGTAAAAGATGTGCAAGTGGATTTCGAACACGAATTAATTATCAATATGGGACAAATACTGAGCATCCCATTTATCTTGCTTGGATTAACCTTCCTTTGGCTCGCCTATAAAAGAGACAAAGAAAAAACTCAAAAATTATGACAGGAAATATTGTTTGGAATGTGAATCCCGAAATTTTCAGATGGGGAAGTTTTGCCGTCAGATGGTATGGCGTTTTATTTGCCATGGGCTTTTATGTTAGCTTTATGATTGTGAGCCGCTTTCTGAAATATGAGAAAATGGATGTCCGTTTGGTGGATAGCCTCACGGTGTATATGGTGGTGGGAACTGTTGTGGGCGCGCGGCTTGGGCATGTTTTGTTCTACGAACCTCAGCTCTATTGGCACGACCCCATTAAAGTGTTTTATATTTGGGAAGGAGGTTTGGCAAGTCATGGAGGGGCATTGGGCGTGTTGCTGGCTTGCTATTTATTTTCGCGACGATTTAAGATTGATTATATGTGGGTGCTTGACCGTATTGTTATCGTAACAGCCCTCACCGGAATGTTTATCAGAACCGGAAACCTGATGAATTCGGAGATATTTGGGAAACCTACAAATTTGCCCTGGGCATTTGAGTTTATCCGCGACAATAACATTCCGCGTCATCCAACACAAATCTATGAAGCCCTGGCATATCTGCTGATATTCGGTCTCTTGCTGTGGTATTATTTAAAAGCTAAGGGGAAACCCATCAGGGGCATATTATTCTCAGCATTTCTGATTCTTCTCTTCACAGTTCGCTTTGTGGTTGAATTTATTAAAGAACCCCAAACCGAATTTGAAAACGCTATGACTCTCAATATGGGACAGTGGTTGAGTATTCCTTTCATTCTAACAGGAGTGGGTTTGATGGTTTATTTCTTTAAGAAAAATAAGAATGTACCTAAAGCTAATTTGGAAGCATAACAGAGCAATTTTAAAAAACAAAATAACTAAAACACATGTATAAAATAGTATTGATAAGACACGGCGAAAGCCAATGGAACAAAGAAAACCGCTTTACGGGTTGGACGGATGTGGATTTATCCGATAAAGGTCGGCAAGAAGCAAAAGAAGCCGGCATACTTCTCAAAAAAGAAGGCTTCTTCTTTAAAGTTGCCTATACGTCTTACTTAAAAAGAGCCATTCATACCTTAAATTTTATTTTGGAAGAAATGGATTTGATGTGGATACCCGTTTTGAAAACCTGGCGACTGAACGAAAAGCATTATGGAATTCTGCAAGGTTTGAATAAAACCGAAATGGTGGAAAAGCATGGCGAACAACAAGTATTGCTTTGGAGACGCAGCTATGATGTTCCACCTCCACCATTGGCTGCCGACGATCCAACGAATCCTAAAAACGATGTAAAGTATAGTAACATCACCGAAGCAGGCGCACAACCCGCAACCGAATCGCTGAAAGATACGGTGAATCGGATTGTACCTTATTGGGAAGAGGAAATGGTGCCCAACCTAAAGAAAAACAAACAGGTGTTGGTGGCAGCACATGGGAATAGCCTTAGGGGTATCATCAAACATATCAAAAACATCAACGATACGGATATCATCAGTTTAAATCTCCCCACTGGTGTACCCTATGTTTTTGAATTTGATGAAAACATGCAATTGCAAGCCGATTATTTCCTTGGCGATCCTGAGGTAATAAAGAAACTGATGGATGCTGTTGCCAACCAGGGTAAAAAATAAAGAAACTTATGAAGAAAGGAGTTTTTGGGCTAATCGCTTTATTGTTTTTCATTAGTAATGTAAGCCTAAAGGCACAGGATTTCACAACTTATTACGAGAAATCTGATTGTAAGAAGACCGCATCTTACGAAGAAGTGATTTCCTATTGCAAAAAACTCTCGAAAGCATCTCCTTCGGTTCAGTTTAGCTATTTTGGCAAAAGCCCACAAGGAAGAGGTTTGCCATTATTGACAATTAAGAAAGTAGCAGACAAGACCCCAAAACCTTATGTTCTCATTCAGGCATGCATTCATGCAGGTGAACCCGATGGAAAAGAAGCCGGGCTGATGTTGATTAGGGATATCGTTATCAATAAAAAACTTCAATCGCTTATTGATAAGGTTAACATCTTATTTATTCCCATTTTTAATGTAGATGGACATGAACGCTTTGGTCCCTATAATCGCATCAACCAAAACGGTCCTGATGAAGAAGGCTGGCGAACTACCGCACAGAATTACAATTTGAATCGTGATTTCATGAAAGCGGATGCACCCGAAATGCAAAGCTGGCTGAAGATGTTCAACACCTATAAGCCGTGTATGGTGATTGATTGTCATGTTACGGATGGTGCCGATTATCAATACACTTTAACCTATGGACTCGAAAATCAGGGGAATATTCCTGCACCTGTAACCGATTGGATAAACAAAACCTATTTGCCTTTATTGGAGAAAAACATGAATCAATTGGCATTGCCTCTCATCCCCTATATATCTTTCCGCGAATGGCACGACCCCCGGAGTGGATTAGAGAGTTGGGTTTCACCTCCTATGCTTTGTAATGGTTATGTGGCACTTCATAATCGTCCCTGCCTGCTCATTGAAACTCACATGCTGAAGGAATATAAAACCCGTGTGAATGCAACCTATCAAATGCTTAGTCAATCGTTGCTGATTATTAACGACCACATCAAGCAATTGAAAGCGGCAATAGCTGCATCCGATTCAATTGTGATGAGTCCAGTTTTTCGTAAAACAAAATATCCTCTTAGTTATATGCCCGGAAAAGATAGTGTGATGATTGACTTTCTGGGTTTCGAATATGAAAGTAAACGAAGCGAGCTTTCGGGAGGATTGTGGTTTACTTATAGTAATAAACCTGCTACTTTTAAAATCCCCTATTTCAATCAGCAATTACCCGATGAAACTGTTTTACTCCCCGAAGCCTATATTATTCCAGCTGAGTGGATTGAGGTAATCAATAAAATTAAACTCCATGGAATACAAACCCACACACTGGCAAAGGAGGTTAAGATAAAAGTTAAGATGAGTCTGTTAAAAGAGATTAAATGGGCAAAGAGTCCTTATGAGGGCAGGGAGCGAATTAATAGTTTCAAATATGATGACAAAGAAACTTTGCATAGCTTTCCGGCAGGCTCTGTTGTGGTTAGTATGAATCAAGTCACGGCATTGGTTGCTGCCCACATACTTGAACCTGATGCGCCCGATTCTTAACTTAAATGGGGTTTCTTTAACACTATTTTTCAGCAAAAAGAATATGCTGAATCGTATGTAATGGAGAAATTAGCACGAGAAATGCTGCAACAAAACCCAGCTTTAAAAATAGAATTCGAAAATAAAAAACAAAGTGATACGACTTTTGCAAAGAATTCGGAAGAAATACTGAATTGGTTTTACGCCCATTCGCCCTGGTGGGATGAAAAATTAAATGTGTATCCTGTTGGAAAGATATTTGATGCAAAAGAAGTAGAAAAACTACTGTTGAATTAAGCCTACTTCAACTGCAGTTTCATCTTTTTTGGGAAAGCCAAAGAAGCAAGTATGCTGGTAATAAGTATTCCTAAAATAATATATAAGGAATGTGCTGTAGTGAACCCAATTGATTCTAACCATGAATGAATCAGCATTTTTGTTCCAATAAATATCAGTAAAACAGAAAGTCCAGTTTTAAGATAATGGAAGAGATTGATGATATTTACAACAAGGAAGAAAAGGGAACGCAAGCCAATAATAGCAAATATATTCGAAAAGAATACGATATAAGGGTCTTTTGAGATGGAAAAGATAGCCGGAACGGAGTCTACGGCAAATATCAAATCAGAAAATTCAACTACTAACAGAACAATTAATAAGGGAGTAACGAAGTATTTTCCATTCTTTTTTATCCAGAAATGTTCTTTCACGAAAGTGGGATATACTCTGAAAAAACGCGAAGCAAACTTCACCACAGGATGATGTTCGGAATCAATTTTATCATCTTTATTTCGACTCAGAAACATTTTAATTCCAGTGAAAATAAGGAATCCTCCAAAGATGTATAATATCCACGAAAATTGATAGATTAGTGCTGCGCTCAGAAAAATAAACATAAAACGAAGAATTAATGCACCAATAATACCCCAAAACAACACTCGTTTATAATATTTTTTCTCAACAGCAAAAGCACTGAATATTAATACCATTACAAAAACATTATCGATTGATAGTGAGTATTCAACCAAGTAACCTGTGACGTATTCAAGGGCTAAATTGTTTTTATACATGGCAAGAGCATCTGAGAAATTTGTGCACAAACTGTAGTTAATCGGATGCTGAAACTTCTCTTTTAATTCGAGGAGTTTATTCCAATCGTTATTGGTAATTCCATGTATTAAATCACCATGGGTTTTAATAATAAAATAAAAACCGATGGACAATAATACCCAAATTGTTGTCCAAATGATAGATTCTTTGAACGAAACAATGTGATTATTCTTATTAAATACTCCCAAATCGAGAATTAAGAACAAAGTGATCAGAATAATAAAACCGCTGAAGAAAAGTATTTCGTTAATATGTACCATAAAAATAAATTAGTACAAAAGTACGAAAAGAAACCTAAACCCTGGATGAAATAATCCTTCAAAAAAAAGTTTAACAGATGAAAAATAATATTAGTTTTGCTGAATTTATGAAAATCATCAAGATTAAACAATCTCATGGAAAAAAATCAAGTACTACTCAATCCAAATTCTATAGTTCAATTTCTTCAAAAACCCGCAGAAGAATTCACTAAAAATGACATCATCAGATATGTCACTGAAAACAATATAAAAATGATCAACCTGCGCTATGTAGGTGGTGATTACAGACTTAAAACACTGAATTTTGCAATTCAAAACCAACATCATTTAAATCAGATATTAACTTTTGGCGAAAGAGTAGATGGTTCGAGTTTGTTTTCGCATATCGAAACCGGATCGAGCGATTTATATGTCATTCCCAAATATCGCACTGCCTTTTTAAATCCTTTTTCGGAAATTCCGGCTGTTGATATTTTGTGTTCTTATTTCAATAAGGATGGAGAACCTCTGGCTTCGTCCCCCGAAAACATTCTGATAAAAGCCCATGAGGTATTGAAACAACAAACCGGATATGAGTTTGAAGTGATGGGAGAGCTTGAATATTACGTTATCAGTCCTTCTGAAACTTTGTTTAATGCCACTGACCAAAAAGGATATCACGAATCGGGTCCCTTTGTAAAATGGGAAGAATTTCGTGCTGAAGCCATGCTTGCCATCACTCAGACCGGAGGACAAATTAAATACGGACATTCAGAAGTAGGCAACTTCAGCATGAATGGTTTGAATTATGAACAAAACGAAATTGAATTTACGCCTAGCAAATTAGAAAATGCTGCCGATCAATTGTATATAGCTAAGTGGGTGCTTCGCAAACTTGCCTTAAAACATAATGTCAACATCACCTTTGCACCGAAAATAACTGCCGGTAAAGCCGGAAGCGGTTTACATATTCATACTAAGCTTACCCAAAACGGGAAAAGTGTAATGCTCGAAAACGGTAAACTGAGCAATTCGGCCAAAAAAATCATCGCTGGATATTTAACCCTTGCTCCCTCATTAACTGCTTTTGGAAACAGCAACCCCACCTCATACTTCCGTCTGGTTCCGCATCAGGAAGCACCTACCAATATATGTTGGGGCGACCGTAATCGTTCTGTTTTGGTTAGGGTTCCGTTGGGTTGGACAAGCACCAAAAACATGATTTGCAAGGCTAATCCGTTGGAAGTTTGTTCGGACGCTGATTTTTCCGAAAAACAAACAGTTGAGTTCCGTTGTCCCGATGGATCAGCTGACATATATTTATTATTAGCCGGACTTACCGTTGCTGCCCGTCATGGACTTGAAATGCCCGATGCTATCGAATATGCCGAGGCACGCTATGTCGACATTAATATTTTTGAAGAAAAATATAAAGATAAAGTGGATTCTCTTTCTAAACTGCCGGTTTCTTGTTTCGATTCGGCATTGCAACTCGAAGAGCAAACTGCCCACTATTTGAAATATGATGTGTTCACTCAAAGCATGATTGATGGAGTGGTGAAGAAACTTAAAAGCTATCAAGACGAAGCACTAAGAGAAAAACTTCATTGCGACAAAGAAGGAATGTTGAAGCTGGTGGATACGTATTTCCATTGTGGTTAAACCTAAATGATAAAAAACCCAATGGGAACTTATTATTTCTACAGATTATTTACTAAATATAGATTTGACGAATTTTTATTCAATTAAACCTTTTCTATTGCATATTTTTGCACTTAGTAAATAATAACAATCATTATGAGTACTCAGATAAGCAAGGAATATTATTGGCATGCCATATATACTTTCCCCAGGTTTGAGAAAAAACTACATAAAATTCTTCTTGACAAAGGAATTGAAGTATATCTGCCCCTCCAAAAAACGTTACGTAAATGGAAAGACAGGAAGAAATGGGTTGAAGAACCTTATTTCCGTTCTTATATTTTTGTCAAAGTAAGCGAAAAAGAATATTATGATGTTATCAATACCAATGGCGCAGTAAAATATGTTTCATTTTCCGGAAAAGCCTCTGTTATTCCTGAAAGTCAGATATTGACAATGAAAAAGCTTTTAAATCATGATCATAATATTATCGTCACCAACAAACAATTTAAGAAAGGCGAAATAGTTCAGATAAAAGAGGGTACACTGGCTGGCTACGAAGGCGAAATAATTAACTATTTAGGTAAAAAAAGAATACTGATTCGCATTCAAGAAATAGGCTATTCGCTGATGGTGGAAACCCCTGTTTCGGATTTGATTGGGGAGTAGGGGGATGAATTCAACATAAAAAGCTTGCCTAAACAGGCAAGCTTTTTTGATTAAGGAATGTGAATTGTTTACTTTTTTGCGTCTTTATGATCGCATTTAGTGTCTTTCTTTTCGCAAGCCGATTTAATAACGGTCCCTTCTTTGGTGAATTCGGTCTTGTAGCCTGCTTTTTCAATTATAGCATTGATACGTTCCTTGCTCATTTTGTCGGAATCGAATGATACGGTTACGATTTTTGTTTCGAGGTCGGCAATTACTTTGCTAACACCCGGCTGCTTGCTCAATTCTTTTTCAATTGTTGCTTTTCCCATTGCGCAATCGAAAAAGGTTTTAATTTTCACCTCTTTTGCTTTAGTTGCTTGGGCATAGCCGTTGAAGCTAATCAAAACAAATAAAACTAAACTTAATACTGCCAATACTTTTTTCATGGTTTTTTTAATGATTAATGATTTGCAAAAATAAATAATTGTTGCGACAATTTTCAAATATCGTGCCAAAAGCTGAAAAAGTACTAAAAGTGAACTAAAGTTTGGAACGTGGACTTTTTCCACTCAAGTACTTTTTTTAATAAGACACATGCTATTGTTTGATAAACTTTTTAATGACCATTCCTTCTGAAGTGTTTATTTTCATTAAATATAATCCCAAACTGAAACCGGAAACGTCTATTTCGGACGGAACTTTTTGAAGGCTTTTTATTTCTTCTCCAAGCTCATTATAAATTGTTACTTCCAGGATGTGATTGCCCGAAAGGCTGATATTGTTTGTGGCAGGATTGGGATAAAGAACAATATTGTTGAATGATTGAACAGTTTCACCAATTCCGGCGGGGATGGCAACAGAAAACTCTGAAGTATTGCCAGCTGAATCAGTCGCAGTGGCTGTGAGTTTGTTTTGCCAAATGAGATTGTTCAGCGTATCGCTCCAGTTTCCGTAAATATCGGGAGTACAAGAGGAAAGGAAGACTTTCCCTTGAGGATAGCCTGCATTATTGATGTCTGCCAAAAAAAGTTCGATGGTGCAAAATTGAGGAAGTTGCGTATCTAATGTTCCACTTACTTTAAATTGCCCACCACTTAATGCCTGAACTGGATTTATTATAGGATAGTTCATCAATTGATTTGGGCCTGTGTCAATATCTCCTGAATCATTGGGCGTTATTCCCTGAGGAAATAAATCAATTCCAAGTCCTGAGTTTTGATAAATAGTATTCTTTGAAATGCGATTATTGATGTCACCACTGGTTATAACGCTTACCCCATTTCCCTGATTATATGCAATGACATTTGCACCATAATCTCCTCCAATAATATTGTATTTGCCGCCTTCGCCAATGCGAATGCCATCAGAACCATTAGCAAGTGGAAGCAAAGCAGTTTTATCAGTTCCGATGAGGTTGCCGGCTATGATGTGATGATTAGAGCCTGTGATATGAATGTCGATTCCTTGCTGGAGATTACCTGAAATGACATTGCCCATAATGTAATGGGTGTCGGCAGCTCCGTCTATTACAATCCCATTGGCATTTGGCAGCGCAAGAGTCCCGCTAATATCGGTTCCGATGTAGTTGTACAACACTTTATTTTGTGTGGTTCCCAAATTATAAATAAAAACTCCATAAGCTGAATTGCCTGATATGATATTTCGCTCTTGTTCGGAAATGCCTCCAACGATGTTTCCCCTTGCACCATCATCGAATAGCACTCCGTAGGTATTTGGAACGGCAGCGTTTCCGTTGATGTTGGTTCCTATCAGATTTCCTATAACCAATGTGGAATCAGCCCCCGCACCAAAGATAGGTATGCCGTAAGCCACATTGCCTGAGACGAGATTTCCTTCTCCTGCATTGGTTCCTCCAACAATATTGTGGTTAGATGTGCCTTCAATGCTGATGCCATCGTAATTACCTTTGGCAATCATACCCGTTCTATCAGTTCCAACATAATTTCCAATTAGGGTATTGTTTCCTGAATTGAGCAGGCGAATACCGATGTGTTCATTTCCTGAAACTATGTTACGGTCGGCAGGGGTGCTTCCACCAATCAGCGTTTGACTTGCCCCTCCAAAGATTTCTATGCCTATATAATTGCCCAACGTATCGGTTCCGTTTTGTTTTAAACCAATATAGTTTCCTGTAATAACATTATTCAATGAGCTGCTGCCATATATTTGTATGCCATATATGAAATCGCAAATGATAAAGCCTTTTATGGTGACGTTAGCAGCATTGGTAACCCAAAAACAATAGTCAATGCTATTCTGATTGCCATTAAGCATGATTTCGGGACCTAAGGGGTTGGTGTTTCCAACATTACTGGTTTGGGTGGTGCCATCAATTGTCAGATTATTGCGGGTAATGGGAAGGTAGGTTGTAAGAGGGGTGATAGTCCAAACTCCGGTAGTGGCATTGTATCCTGCATCAGTAGTTGGAATATTAAAACTGATGGTGTGATTTCCGGGGATTCCATTGGCATTGGTGATGGCATCGCGCAATGAGCCGCTGCCACTGTCGGAAGTGGTGGTTACAACAAAGGTATTGCTAAAAGAAACAAATGATGTTGCAAGGGAAAGGAATATAATATAGAGTATGATTTTCTTTTTCATATTTCATTATTGAACCACTGATAATTTAAGGACACCTATTAATTTATCATTCTGAAATAGCTGAACTATATATATTCCCTTCATGAAAAGATTATTCTCTAAAGAAATTACATGTTGAAATGGCTTGGTTTTGTCGACATATTCAGTATAAGTGTTCACTCTCAAACCGAAAAGATTAGAACATTCAAGCCTTACTTCTCCTGTTGCAGGAAGGTCAGCATAGATGTTGCATTGTTTAGTGGCAGGATTTGGAAAGACCTTGAAATTGTTTGAACTATTTATATCAGCAATGGAATTCCCAACTGAAACCACGAAATTAGTAGAAAACTCCGAAGTGTTTCCCATAGTGTCGGTGGCAGTTGCTGTGATGGTGTCGCCTATTTGCAAGCCACCAACAAGGATACAAAAATCGCCTGATAAATTCGTATAGGTTTGTCCCAGAAAGATGGCTCCTTCGCCACAGTTAAAAGAATCGGGCATGGCTTTGAAAACTTCAATAGCCGCAGGCAAAGCGGCAGGGGAATCAAGATGCCCCATGATGGTGGTTAAACCCGTGGGTTGGAAATACCCGGCTGTTGATATTTCAGGATAATTCATCAAATTATTTGCCCCATCATCCGAATCGCCAACATCATTAGGATTGGGCCCGGGAGGAAAGATTTCTATACCTAAAAATTGATTATTATAAATGGCATTGCCTGAAATAGTGTTGTATTTACTATCCACTGCTTCAATCACAATTCCTGAAGAATCGTTATTGGCAATGGCATTGCCCAAGGTGGGAGCACCTATCACGGTATGTTGAACTGCATTGCTGAGGGCAATACCCGCAGAATGATTTCCGAGCGGGGTGATGCTGTCGCTTCCCAAACCAATCTTGTTCAAATAAAACACATTGCTATCGGCATGTTCATACAGCAACACTCCGAAACTTTTATTGCCCGAAATCACATTGCTTTTAAATGTATTGGCATGTGGATTGGACGATAAGCCTATGCCGCGCAGGTTGGGCAAAGCAGTGAGACCACCCACATTTGTTCCAATAAAGTTATTTTCAATCGTATTATAATTGGTTCCATTATCAGCAATTAAAATTCCTTCGTAATGATTGCCTGAGAAAACATTGCGGTCAGAAGTGGCGACCCCTCCGATTTGATTATACTTCGCACCTCCTCCAAGCAATAAACCACAATCGTTCGGAAGGGTATCTGTTCCCGCAGCATTGGTTCCCACAAGGTTTCCTTTAAAGGAATTATAAAAAGTTCCCGTGGTGACGATAAATATTCCATAACTTATATTTCCCGACAGGAGATTCTTTTCAATATTATTATGATTTGAAGCGCCATCCACACAAATGCCGGTGGCATTGGGCATGGGATGGTTTCCGCTTGCATCTGTTCCGATGTAATTCCCAATAGTTGAATTGTTGGAAACCTGACCGTAATAAATCACTCCATACACTCGATTGCCCGAAATCACATTTCGCTCACCCGCATTGGTTCCTCCACAAATATTATTCATCGAAACCGTATTAAACTCAATGCCATTCGATTGAAACATGGTGTCGCCATGCATCAGGGGGAGCATTCCGCTCTTATCCGGACCGATATAGTTTCCCAAAATGTGGTTGCTGTCGCTGGCTTCGATGTATACGCCAATTTCGGTATTGCCCGAAATGATATTGCGTTCGCCAGAAGCCGAACCTCCAATGAGGTTGCTGTTGCTATGACTTATTAGCGTGATTCCTCCATGATTATACAATGGAATGGCACCGGAAGTGTCGGTTCCTATATAATTCCCAATAATGGTATTGTTCCTTGTGCCGGTTCCGTTGAGCACTATGCCTTCATCGGTATTGCCCGAAATGATATTACGTCTAGCGGCAGTGTTACCGCCGATGGTATTGTTTGGGGCATTCATCAATATGATGCCGCTTCCATTGCTCAAACGAAGTGTTCCAGAGAAATCGGTTCCAATGAAATTGCCCAGAATAGTATTGTTGACCGAAGCTGCGGCATTGATTAAAATGCCCGATTGGGTGTTGCCCGAAATGAAATTGCGGCTTGCGGGACTGCTACCTCCAATGGTATTGCCATAGGAATTGTTTAGCGAAATACCGTTTTTGTTGGGCACCGCGAGGTTGATGAAATTGTTGGTTCCGATGGCACAGGCGGTTATGGTGGTGTTTCCGGCATCAGTTATCAAAACTCCGCTTTCGGTGTTGCCCGAAATGATGCAATTGCTGATGTTGGTGCCCGTAACTCCGGTGGTAATGGCAATTCCATAGGTGTTAGGAGCGGCAGTGCTGCCTGTGGGGTCGATGCCGATGAAACATTGGGTTATGGTGGTGCTGCTGACCGAGGTGCTGTTGAGCAGTATCCCATAGGTGAAACCCGTGATGCAGAGTCCTTTTATGGTATTGGCTGTTGAAACGAGCAGAAAGGCATGATCTACAGTTCCTCCACCGTCAATTACAATTTCGGGACCCGAGGGGTTGGTGTTGCCCTGATTGTTGGTTTGCGACGAGCCGTCGATGGTTTTATAGGGCGACAGTAAATAGGGCAAGGGCGACAGCAAGGTAATCTTCCAGGTGCCGGAGGTGGCATTATAGTTTGGATCGGTAGGGGGGATGTTGAAAAAAATGTTGTCGACGCCCATGCTGGCATTGGCAGATTGCACAGCAGCCCTAAGCGAACCATTTCCGGTGTCGGCTGTATTGGTAACCGTGAAATTGGTGGCATGGGCATGCATTTGCTGCATTAATAACAGAAGGCAAATAATCTTTTTCATATCGTTTGAATTTTGGAGAAAATGAATATTAAATTTCAGACTGTAAAACTAAATAATTTAGCATTCATGGCAAAATATTTGTTGAAAAAAGCTCCAAGACCCAAGTTTAAAATTCAAAGTAAGGAAAATCAAACTGTTATCGCGTTTAGTTCTGATGATTCGCCAAATTAGATGTTTATGGGACATCCATCTTATAGTCCACTTGGCAGCTTTTACTGTGGTCTTTGACTCCCCTCAGAGTGCCATAAATAAAAAAATGAAATACCGCTAAGCTCCCCAAAGCAACAACTTATCAATATTAAATCTAACAGTTTTTAAAGCAAAACTTATTAATAATACAGTACAATCTAATAAGCAGAGCAGATATTTTGTTTGATTTATCGAGCTCCCAAGGCAAACAATGCGGCAAAAGGAGCAACCTAAAAAATGATTTTTTTGGTTGCTAAAGGAGTTTTTTAAGCTGTTAAAAGAGTTTTACAAGTTGCTAAGCCGATTTTATAAGCTGCTAAAAGAGTTTTATAAGTTGCTAAGCAGATCTTATAAGCTGCTAAAAGAGTTCAATAAGCTGCTAAAATGATTTTAAAAGCTGTTAAAAGAGTTTTATAAGCTGCTAACACGGCTTGTAAGACTGATTAATTAATTAGTTAATATCAATATTATCATATAGATAACAGTATAATTATGTTGAATATTAAAGAAACAACTGTAACATGCACCCCCCTCTGAGCGGTAAATATAAAAATGCGAAACAGCTAAGACGTATTTGCAATTCTCAAATTTGAACAAGGAAATAATAAAACAGAAAACATTGAAAACACATTTCAAATATACCTTCTGATTATGACATTATAAAAAAAGCCCCTGAATTACGGGGCTTTTTTTTATTTCGCTATGATGAGTTTTCTGTTTAAAATCTTCTTATTATCAAAAATCTGAATAAAATAAATACCTGAAGCTAATTGGCTTATGTTTCCTTTCCATTGAGTTAAATTTCCGCTGTTTTGATCCATCAGAATTTGCCCCGAAAAATCCTTCAACATAATTCTGAAACTCTTATTATACTGCACGCTTATCAAATCAGAGGCAGGATTAGGGAATATTTTCAGATATCCAGCGTCAGAATTATTCGGAATTCCAGAAGATTCTTTGATATTTATAAATGATGTATAAGAATGAAGAGATTTGGCATTGCAATTAATGTAAATTGTAACCACATAATTACCAGTTAAGGAATATTGGTAAGTTCCTGTAACGTATTGAATCATTCCATTGCCCAGAAATGCCCAGGTAACTTCCGCCAGGTTTCCTGCAATTACGTTTACATTTTCAACATAGAAAGTATCAGGAATGAAGGTAAGACAAGTATCAACCGTTGCCACCAATGAATCAATGATAGGGCCTCCGGTGGTATCAATCGGTTGGAAAACATAAGCTACAAAGGATTGGTAGCATGCGGTTGAATCAGTTATTGTCAGGCTGTAGATTCCGCTTGTCAGATTGCTGATATTTGCAGTAGTTTGTCCTGTATTCCAAACAAATGTAAAGGGCGGTACGCCCCCCGTAACAGTTGTTTGTATTGCTCCGTCGTTGCCTCCGAAAACACTTGGATTTTGTACATTGAGGTTGGCATTGATCATACAAGGGTTGTCGACAATTAAAAAGACACATGCAGAATGTGTACATCCACTACTCGTAACAATGGTAAGGCAAATATGATATTCACCGGTATCTGTATAAACGTGAATAGGATTGGGAATATTAGAAGTAGTACTGTCGCCGAAACTCCAATGATAACTCACAATGGTTGCTCCATTGTCGGGAGTAGAATAATTAAAAAAGTTAAAAATATGATTGGTTCCTGCAACCGAATCAAAAGACATCGTGAAAATTGCCGAACAGTTGTTATAGCCAACCGGTGCTGTAATTGTATCACAATATGTGTTGGCACAACCGTTGCTTGTATTTATTGTCAAACAAACTGAATAGGGCATAGAAAACATAAATCCATGAGTGGCAACCTGACCTGTGGCTGTTGAACCATCCCCAAAATCCCAGGTATAGGGGATAGGGTAAGCTAATGAATCAGAAACAATGGCGTTTCCGGTAAAAGTTGTAAGGCCATGAACCGTATCATTAAGATAGGTATATCCTGCCTGACATTGGGCAAATACCCTCACATTAATAAATGCATAGAATGCGATTGTTAAAAGAATAATTTTTTTCATGATGATTAATTTAATAATAGGGCAAAGATAATAATTATTAGTTTAAAGCTGGCTAGTAAAAAATAAAAAAGTCATCAGCAAAGCAAAACGGTAATTATATAAGAGTGAATTTATATTTGCTTTTACTCATCAAGATGCGACCCATCCCTTACTAATTATATATTCAGCTATTTGGATGGCATTGGTGGCGGCTCCTTTGCGGAGGTTGTCAGAAACTATCCACATATTCATGGCATTAGTACATGAGGGGTCGACACGCAGCCTGCCAACAAACACCTCGTCTTTACCTTGAGCAAATAATGGCATGGGATAGAAGTTTTCGTCAGGTTGATCTTGTAAGACGATGCCGGGAGTGTTTTTCAATAATTCGCGCACTTCCACCAAATCAAATTCAGAATGAAATTCAATATTTACTGACTCAGAATGACCTCCAAGAACAGGCACACGAACCACTGTTGGCGAAACCATAATGCTTTGATCGCTCAATATTTTGCGGGTTTCCGAAATGAGCTTTTCTTCTTCTGTTGTATATCCGTCAGCTAAAAAAGTGCCCCCATGAGGGATAACATTAAAATCTATTTGATGAGGATAGGCTCTTTCAGTGATGATATCTTTTCTTTCGTTGGTAAGTTGTGACACGGCTTTTACTCCGGTACCTGTTACCGATTGATAGGTGGAAATCACAATACGCTTTATGCCAAATCGCTTATGCAAAGGCGAAAGTGCCAGCACCAATTGAATGGTGGAACAATTCGGATTGGCAATGATTCTATCTGTTTTAGTAAGGCATTCGGCATTTACTTCAGGTACGATCAAAGGAATATGTTCATACATTCGCCAGCAGGAAGAGTTGTCTATGACATAAGTCCCCTTTTCGGCAAAAGCTGGAGCAAATTGTTTAGAGGCAGCACTTCCGGCAGAAAATATAGCGATGTCGGGTGCTGCATTTATTGCGTCCTTGATAGAAATTACCTGATAGGTTTTATTATTAAACTGTAATTCTTTACCAACAGATTTTTCAGATGCAACCAACAGGATTTCAGCCTTCGCAAAGCCTCTTTCTTCCAAAACCTGCATCATAACTCCACCAACAAGTCCTGTGGCACCAACGATAGCAATTTTCATTCTAAATGATATTTATTTTGTATATTTGTATTTACTTTTGTAAGTCGTTTTTCCAAAGACAAAATTACTACATTTACACAATAATTTAGTTGAAAAATGAAAAAGATATTATTTCTATTATTCTTTCCTGTGCTTTGTAATGCACAGATTAATGATGATTTTTCTGACGGGGACTTCACTAATAATCCGGTCTGGACGGGTAATGACACCAGTTTTGTGGTTGAAAACTATGAGTTGCGAAGTAACGGACCTCAGTCAGCCGCTACTTTGTATTTAAGTACCCCGAGTACCCTTTTGATGAATACCGAGTGGGACTTTTTGATTGATTTAAAATTCAACCCAACTATTTCTAATTTCGTTAGGGTATATTTGGTGTCGGATGCGGCGAATGTGAATAATGCACAAAACGCTTATTATGTCGAAATTGGTCAAACAAATGCTGATAATATTAAATTTTATAAGAAAGTTCTTGGAGCATCTAGTTTGCTTTTCACCGGAACTTCTTCGTTTGCCAATAATGTAAAAGTCAGGCTTAAAATCAGCAGAGATAATTTAGCTAATTGGAATATATTTGCCGATGCCACGGGTGGAAATATCCTTGTTCCTGAAGGAGCTTCTTTTTATGATAATAGTGTTGTTTCTAGTGCTTTTTTTGGTGTTTATTGTCAATATTCAACTGTTTCCAGATTTAATCAGTTTTATTTTGATGATTTTTATGTGGGTCCAATTATTGCAGATACAACAAAACCTGTTGTGAGTAATGTAAAAGTTGTTTCACAAAACCAATTGGATGTAAAATTCTCTGAATCTGTGGAAACTATAAGTGCTCAAACAGTTTCTAACTATACGGTTGATAATTTGATAGGTTTTCCAACTTCAGCCACTAAAGATGCTTCAGATCCTTCACTTGTACATCTTAGTTTTGGCACTTCTTTTTCTCAGGGATTAATAAATCATATTAATATTTGCAATTTGAAGGATTTTTCGGGCAATGTAATGTTAACTCAAAGTTTCCCGTTTGGATATTATGTGCCTAAAGCTTTCGATGTTTTGATTAACGAATTGATGATTGACCCAACTCCCATTGTAGGATTACCTGATGCGGAATGGATTGAGCTTTATAACCGCACCCATTTCCCCATTTCATTAAATGGATGGAGTTTGGTGGTGGGAAGCAGCCTTAAGGTTTTACCTGATATAAATATTTTGCCCGATAGTTTTCTCATTATTACTTCCACGGCGAACCAAACTTTATTGCAATCTTATGGACCTACAGTAGCTCTTTCCAGTCTTTCGTTGACCAATACTGGATCAGATGTTGTGTTGTTGAATGCCAATAAGGAGGTGATTTCGTTTGTGAGTTATGGTGAGGATTGGTATAAAGACCCCAATAAAAAAGATGGAGGTTGGTCGTTGGAACTTATTAGTACACTTACTCCTTGTGAAGGCGAATCAAATTGGGAAGCATCACTTGATCCTTCAGGTGGAACACCCGGCAGAAAAAACAGTAGCTTGTTTCTTAATCCTGATATTAAAGAACCTTCTATCAGTCGTGTTTCGGTTATTGATTCTTTACATCTTCAGGTTTTTTTCAGTGAACCTATGGATAGTGCTTCTTTGTTGCAAACCAATAGTTATTTAATTGATAATGGAATAGGAAATCCTGATCAAATCAAATTAGTATATCCTGATTATGCTTCCGTTTTGCTTCAATTGAATCATCCGCTTTCAGTTAGTGTTGTGTATACTCTTAGAGTTAGCGATACTTTGGAAGATTGTGTTGGGAACAAAATTGATGTGAGCATCATAAAGGAGTTTGCCATTCCACAAGCTGCTAATGTTTTTGATGTGGTGATAAATGAAATTTTAATTGATCCAACTACTTCAGGCGAACAATTTATTGAGCTATATAATCGTTCTAATAAGGTGATTGATATGAAACAATTAGAATTGGCAAATTCGGATAATGGAAGTTTGAGCTCTGTAAAAGAAATTACAGCAGATGGTTTTTTGCTTTTCCCGGGCAAATATGTTGCAATTTCAACTAATCCGGAAAAGGTTAAACATGAATATTTCACACCTAATCCTGAGGCTTTCATTAAGATAGTTTCCATGCCAACATATTATATTTCAAGTGGCGTTGTGGTGTTGGTTGATCGTTCGTTAAAAGTAATTGATCAATTCAACTATAATGTGGATATGCAATATCCGCTTTTAACCAGCACGAATGGGGTTTCGCTTGAACGAATTCATTATGACCGTCCAGCTCAGGAACGTTCAAACTGGCATTCGGCTTCTTCAGATGTGGGATATGGAACTCCTGCTTATAAAAATTCTCAATTTTCTGATAATGTTGCTTCTGACGATCCCATTTCGCTCTCTCCTGAAATGTTTTCGCCCGACAATGATGGGTATAATGATGTTTTAAATATTTCCTATACCTTTGCCGAACCGAACTATGTTGCCAATATCAGTATTTTTAATTCGAAAGGCGGAATCATTCGCAATTTGGAAAAGAATCAATTGTTGGGAACACAAGGAACTTTTACATGGGATGGTTTGGATAATGATAAACAGAAAGCCGGAATTGGCATTTATATAATTTATGTTGAGGTTTTCGACCTCAACGGAAATGTAAAACATTATAAGAAAACGGCTGTTTTAGCTGGTAAACTTTAATAAATGAATTAAATGAAAAGTTTCGATTTTACACCAAAAATTAATACATTATGTTGATACTATATATTATACTTTGTTTTGCAATAGCCTATTTAGTTGGCAGTTTGCCAATCTATCACTGGCTTATGCCAAAAAGAAACCCAGATTCATATCCATTAGAAATTCTAGGATGGTTTGTAAGTCTTTTGAAGGGTGCCGGAATGCCTTTCTTGGCATATCTTGCCGGAAAAATGTATTTCTCGACCGATAACTTCGTTTCTTTTCAAATATTATTGGGAATTGTTGCACTCATTGGTTTGCTTTTTCCCATTTTCAGACATCATCCTAAAGAAAGACCCCTTGCACTTCTGTTAGGCTTAATGATTATTCTATCTCCATGGATAAGTTTGTGTTATCTGGCAGTCTTTTGCACTATTTTTATTATTTGGCGTTATCTGTCGTTGGCATTTATCATGGCTTCTATCTCCTATCCACTCATTATGGCATTTATTTTTAATGAGCGAACTATCTCTTTGCTGTTATTTGCCATCGGAGTGCTGTTTTTTACACTTTTTCTCTACGAAAGCAACATTATCAAACTCATCAATAAAAAAGAAATTCGTTATACGTTTGGAAAGAAAAAATGAAAGCCATCAATAGCATCATTTTAATAGGTTCGGGAAATGTGGCAACCCAATTGGGAATTGCGCTGAAGCAAAAAGGGAAAAACATTCTTCAGGTGTATAGTCAGAACATTAATCATGCAAGAGTGTTGGGCGGAAAGCTCGAAGCCCCTCATACCAACAACATTCGTAAGCTTTATAAATTTGCTGACTTATATATTGTTTGTGTTAGCGATAGCGTAATTGAGCCATTGTTAAATACTCTGACGTTTAATCATAAACTCGTTGTTCACACATCGGGAAGCATTTCGATGGATGTGTTTAATGATAATTTTCAGCACTGTGGCGTGTTTTATCCCTTTCAGGTTTTTTCGAAA
The DNA here is from genome assembly GCA_037144095.1 of Bacteroidota bacterium. Lineage (GTDB taxonomy): Bacteria > Bacteroidota > Bacteroidia > Bacteroidales > CAIXTV01 > CAIXTV01. The sequence continues at coordinate 3,806 of JBAWXL010000024.1, read as the reverse complement.
AAAGGCAGGGCGAATTTTGGCAATATCCCCATGATGATTGAAGCTAAGCTTCCTGATGATACGAAACGACTGATGCAATTGGCAGAATTGCTGAGCGACAATGTGAAAGAAATAGATTCAGAACAAAGGCGGTGGTATCATTTGGCGGCTGTTTTTGCCTGCAACTTCAGCAATTTCATGTATATGGCTGCAGAAGAAGTGTTGCAAAAGAAGGAAATGGATTTTAGTTTGCTTTATCCGCTTATAAAAGAGACAGCCAAAAATGCCATCAAGTCATCTCCTGCCGAAAATCAACGTGGACCTGCCATTAGAGAAGATCGTCCGGTGGTAGAAAACCATCTCGACATGCTTAATTATGATAAAGACTTGCGTGAAATATATCGCAACTTGACCAATGCTATTATCATTAATAAACATAGGAAATAGATTGGTTAAGTGAGATTTTAGGACCTTAATGTTTTCTTGTTTTATCTGAGTTCTAAATCAAAGAAGTAGCGCTTTATGAAAGGATTTCCGAAGAAATTATTCGCTTTTATATTCATGAATAATTGAAGATTATCCGGTGTTTCAAGCGAAATACAGTGTTTGATTAATTGTGTCTCTTATATTTTAGTATTTCTTACTATGAGGATGCTTGAACTAAAAAAATAGACCATTCGCATCAAAAATCATTCGTTCGGCATCATAATTCGTACGATCGGCATCAAAAATCGATCGAATTTTGATGCTGATTGTACGAATTATGTTAAAAATGTTACGATTTCTGTCATAATTCGAATCAAAAAAAAATTAATCGTATGAATTTTGGCGCCGTTTGTATAATCGGCATCAAAATTCGTACAATTGGCATTAAAAATCGTACGATTTTTGATGCCGAAGGAATAATAAATGATGCCGAATGAATCATTCGCAGTGTCGTGAGTCTGTTTTATTAAATCAAAAGCTGAACAAACAAAATTAATTAACAGATTATTTAGTTTTAAACAACAATAGGCATTTGATTTAAAATAAAAAATATTTTTCTGAAATTGATTCTATTTGAACACAAAAAGTTCTTCTGAAAATCATCTTAAAATTATTCTCCCTCACAATCAATCAATTATCATTTATTTTTCATTAGCATGCTACATTGTTATACATAGTACCAAATATATTTATACTTTTGCGGCATGAAAGAAGAAAACACAAATGTACAAATGCGGAAAGGAGTGCTCGAATTTTGTATACTATCTATTGTAAACGAAAAAGATGCCTACACTTCCGACCTGATTGAGCGATTGAAATCGGCTCATCTGATAGTGGTGGAGGGAACTTTATATCCCTTGCTCACGCGCCTGAAAAACCAGGGCTATTTATCTTATTATTGGGAAGAATCGAAAGCCGGACCTCCTCGTAAGTATTTTAAAATTACCGAAAACGGCATACAGTTTTTAAATGAATTGCGCGAAAACTGGCTCGATTTCGTAAACTCAGTCAATTCAATTATTCAAATCAAAAATTAATTTAAACACCATATAATCATGAAAAAGAATTTTACGGTAAACATTTGCGGAACCATTTTCAACATTGATGAAGATGCTTACGAACTATTAAATCAATATCTTCTCAGCCTTAAAGAACATTATATCAATGAAGAAGGCAGAGACGAAATTTTAAGTGACATCGAATCGCGCATTGCCGAAATGCTGATTGAGAAAACCGAGTCGAACGTGAAAGTGGTAACCATTGCCGACATTGAGTCTGTTATCAGCATTATGGGTCAACCAGATGAGTTTGAAGAGCCACAAAAGGCAAGTCATCAACAAGCTAAAACTGCTCGCCGCCTTTTCCGCGACCCCGACAATAAAATGGTGGGGGGAGTTTGTAGCGGAATCGGTGCCTATTTTAATATGGATAAAACGATTATACGTATCTTATTTATTGTGGCTATCATATTGGGATTATCGGGGGTTTTGGTCTATCTAATTTTATGGATTGCCATTCCCGAAGCTAAAACCACTGTTGAAAAACTAGAAATGAGAGGCGAAAAAATTAATCTGAATAATATTGAAAAGAATATTAAAGAAGAATTTAGTCAGATTAAAGATAAAGTCAAAGAAATGGGCAAAGAAGCAAAAGCTGCCTTCCATGAACAACGAACCGCTTCGCAACCTACCGGATTTGAAAGATTTTTCACTTTTATTTTCTCCCTGATTAAATATTTCGTAAGAGCTTTAGGCATTTTCATTGGTTTGATATTCATTATTGTAGGTCTATTTATATTGGTTGGAATTATTGCCGCATTTTTTGGAGCAAAAACAATTACCCTTGGAGGAGGTCCTATCATTAGCAGTTATTCGTTTAACGATTTTCTGTCATTATTTATGGATGCTCCCTATCAGATTACCCTTTCATATATAGGTTTATCGCTTTTCATTGGAGTTCCCTTAATCATGTTAATTTATAATGGAATAAAAATAGTGTTAGGCAGTAAAAGCCACATGCGATATATCGGAATTTCAGCTTTCACCTTTTGGTTTGCAGGGCTTATCATTTGTATTATTTTGAGTATTCAGATAACAAAAAATTATTCAAACAAAACCTTTTCTTCGAAGAAAATTGCCATCAGTCAACCTTCGAAAAATGTCCTTTCAATTGAAGTAAATCAAAACACTGATTTCGATAATAACTTGCTGCTCGAAAGAAAACAAGGTGGAAACGGACCTTTCAGCATCATTGCAATGAAAGGAAAAGATTCATTCTTAGGAATTCCTAAACTTGAAATAGCTAACAGCGAGAATGATAGTTTTCAGGTCATCGTTTTTACCACTGCAAGAGGGGCATCATTGACTGAAGCAGAACATCATATTGCAAACATTAAATATAACCTAAAGCAATTAGGCGAAAATCTCGTTTTAGACCCGGTTTATCAATTCAGTATTGCCGACAAATGGAGAGCACAAGATGTGAAAATCATTGTAAAAATTCCTGAAGGAAGAATTCTGAACATCAACCCAAATGCCAGATTGCTTTTTAAAAGCTTCGACAATGAAGAGGATAAAGATTTTAAAGAACTATATGGAAGAAAATGGATTATGACTCACACCGGATTAAAAGAGTATTTCGAACCAAAGCCTCTAACCCTTGTAATCGACAGTGTGAAAACTATTAAAAAAATAAAATAAGAAACATTGAAGTTTATGTGATAAAAAAAATCTCTTGTCGTTTAGGCAAGAGATTTTTTATTTTATTGAGAACGTAAATTATCGTAGGCTTAATTGATTTTCACAATCTTCTTAATGCAAATCAGACGCTTATTCTTGTCGAAACATTTAAAGACGTAAATGCCATCTGATAAGTCGGGTATGTAAATTCGTTTTTGAAGTTCAGAGTCAGCATATTTTTTTGAATAAACAATTTCACCTGTCTGATTCATCATTTCTATACTATAAATGGGTTCTGAAGAAGAAACATTAATTTCATCGCGAACAGGATTAGGGAAAACTGTAATATTTAAAATATTATTTTCTGTAATTCCCACAGAATTAGTTGTATCATAATATTCCACAGTGGTAACATTAGCCACTTTAGTTGCTTTTAGAACAGGAATACCAATGCCTTTTGTTAGCCATTTGTATTCTGTTTGAGTATGGTTCAATCTATATCCAAAATTAAAAGTATCAAGAAAAATAGTATCACTGATAAGTAAATCCGATTTAATCCTAATTACATCGAATGTGTCATGAGGCAATATCAATTTTCCCCAACCATCCACCGTATTATGGCGGTGTTTTGTTTCACCAAAAGCCAATAAATTAGGAATACTT
>JBAWXL010000023.1:0-25939 GCA_037144095.1 Bacteroidota bacterium | reverse complement strand
GGATTTGTTGGAGTCCCTTTATGGGGTTTGACTCCAAGTGGTCAATTTGGTTTTCAGTATCCAAGGACAGGGATTGCTTTTGCCGGATTTAATTTTTGGGATAGCATAGGCGATAATAGAGAATATATTGAAGTAAAATTAATTCAGCCTTTAGATTCTGGTATTCATTATTGTGTTGAGTTTTGGGTGAACAATTCAGGTGCACAATGGGCAATTGATGCATTTGGATTAGTTTTCACAAAAGATAGTTTAATAACCATTGAGGCAACACCTATTATTATGAATCCTGACATTGAAAATCCATCTGGTAATATTATCACTGATACCCTAAATTGGACAAAAATAAATGGAACTTATTTAGCTAAGGGAGGCGAGCAATTTATTACAATTGGAAATTTTTTAAATGAAAGTGATATTCATAAATTTGAATTTTCAACTATTCCAAATGGAAATGCCTATTATTTGGTGGATGATGTTTCGGTAATTGAATGTGAGCCTAAACCTCCACTTAAAGCACCTAAATTGCCTAATGTGTTTACTCCTAATGGGGATGGGATAAATGATGTGTTTGAGGCACAAAATACTGAGGGTTGGCAATTTCAAATGCAGATATATAATAGGTGGGGCGTAAAAGTATATGAAGGCAAACAATGGGAGGGTAAGAATATGGCAGATGGAGTGTATTATTATGTTTTTCATGCCTGGGCTGATGGGGAGAAGGATGTTTGGTTGAGGGGGAGTGTGGAGTTGATAAAGAATTAGTAATGGAAATAATAGATATATTAAGTTGATGAAATAGAGAGAATAATTGCAATAATAAATATATTATGATTCGATAAATTGAAGAGTTTACTATTGATTTTTTGAAGCAAGAAAAAAAAGAACAAAAAAATGTTATTGGAAAAAGATATTATTGTACTTTTGCAACAACAAAATAATACCAAATAGAAATGACCATAATTAGCAGAGATTTCAATATGAAAATTGAAGAGCTTGTAACTTCGGTGAAGGTGCAAGAAGGAAATTTAACAACTGATTTTATAGCCTTAAGTAATTATAAGGCAATGTTTACGACAGACTGGCAAGATAATTATCATGGGGAAGTGCTACATTTGGATGATATAGTGAATAATAAGATAAAGATTGCAGAGCTGAAACAGATGAATGCGGATATTAAGAAGTTGGGTAATAGTGAGCGTGAAATATTAGGATTGATTGAGGGTTATCCGGGTGATTGTACGGGTTTGACCATAGGGGTGAAGGATTTTGGTTTTCATGAAGCAAGAGTGTGTATTAGTAATGGCAATTGGGATGGTTTGGTTTTGGCTAATGCTAAAATTAAAAAGGCTGTTACGAATAATTTAGTTAAATTACAGGCTGCCGGTTTGACGGATGAAATGTTTGATATTTTTAAGGGTAAAGCAACTAATTTGGATGCTTTGAACACGAGTAAAAATTTGCTGGAGGAAGCTAAAAAGCAGGTAGTGGCTGATAATATTGTGTTTTTGAATACGGTGTATGCTGATATGATGAAAATTGCAGATGCAGGGAAGCGTTTGTTTAAGTTTTCGAATCCTAAAAAAGCGGAAGGTTATTCGATTAGGAAATTAATTGGTAAGATTACGCATAAGTCGACAAAGGAAAAGGTGGTTATAGATTCGCATATTTGCGGTACGGTTTATGATTTTGAGACTGAAGAGAATTTGACAGGTGCAAGTGTTTGTAATGATAGTAATGGAAAAATTGTGGTAACGAAAGCGGATGGATTTTTTGATATTGGTGGGGAAGCTTCGAGAACTACAAAGGTTATTGTTAAATGTCCGGGCTATAAGGATAAAGTGGTAGATGTGGAGATTACTAAGGGGACTACAATGGAATTGGATATTGATATGGTGAAAGAGGGGGATGAGTGAGTTAGGAGTTATGAATTATGGGTTATGAGTTGTCCTTGCTTGGATTAGGGTGATTGTTTTTTTTAGGTTTATTTAATTGACCTGTTCGTTATCCTTAGGTTTTCTTTACAAGCTTTTCGTTATTTTTATGTCTGAGGCTGTCGCGTTCGGTTTTTTTAGTGAGATTTTTTTGAAAGGCTTCGCTTAGATTGATGCCGGTTTGATTGGCAATACATATTAAAACGAATAAAACATCAGCCAATTCGTCTGCTAAATCGGGCGTGGGCGCATCGGGTTTGAAAGATTGTTCGCCATATTGCCGCGAAATGATGCGGGCAACTTCGCCCACTTCTTCTGTCAGGAGTGCCATATTGGTCAACTCGTTGAAATATCGTACGCCATTGGTTTTTATCCAATTGTCGACGGTTTGTTGGGCTTCCATTAGTGTCATATTCAATGCTTTTTTAATTATTAAATGAATGCTTCAAAGATAATATGATTCGGCGAAATGGTGTCATTAAGGGTTTGTCGATAAAGCAAAATAAGCCGGAAGTGGACAATCGGCAATAGGCAAAAACAAATTTCAATCATTAGCCGGATTTTCTTCAAAAACAATTTTTTCAAATTACTTCCTATCCTATTAATAATTTTTACCTTTGCCTCCATATTTCTATACTAAATCAAAAGCTAAATAGCTCATAAAGAAAAACACAACAGTATGACTTCGAACGAAACTACCCCCAAACCCCTATTTACGGAATTCCCAGCTGTGAGCACTTCTGCCTGGGAAGAAACGATAAGAAAAGATTTAAAAGGAGCCGATTATGAAAAGAAATTGATATGGAAAACGGATGAGGGCATCGCTGTGAAGCCCTACTACCGTAGTGAAGACATTGCAGAGATGGAGTTTACGGATGCCATCCCGGGTCGTTATCCATACGTGAGAGGCAATTGCAGCCAACATAATAATTGGATCATCAGGGAAGATATTCAGGAAAGCGACCTTGCCAAAGCCAACCTTTTGGGGCTGGATGCTATAAAAAGGGGCGCTCAGGCAATTGGGCTGAAGGCTAAAAATGTTGCAAGTTTAGATGATGTGAGCGCCTTGTTGAAGGGGATAGATATTACGAAAACTGAAATTCATTTTACCTCGTGCAAGTCTTATCCTGAGTTGATGTCTTATTTTATTCAATATGTACAATCAAATGCTATCAATCCTGCAGAAGTAAAAGGTTCGTTGAACTTTGACCCCATTGCTTATTTGTTGTTGCATGGAAAGCCCTATCATACGGTTGAAGAAAACGATATTGAGATGGCTCAGTTGATGAATAAAATGATGACTAATTTGCCCTCGATGAAAGCATTGACGGTGAATGGTCATGTTTTCAACAATGCAGGGGCTACGATTATTCAGGAAATAGCTTACAGCCTGGCAGCAGGAAATGAATATTTATTCAGATTGACTTCTCAAGGAATTAAAATTGATGAAATTACGGAAAGGATGCAATTTACATTTGGCATTGGGTCGAACTATTTTCTGGAAATAGCCAAGCTGAGGGCGTTTCGTATGTTATGGTCGGCAGTGGTTAAAGAATATTCTCCTTCAACTGATAAAACTGCAAAAGCCTATATCCATGCGGTTTCTTCTTTGTGGAACAAAACCCTTTATGATCCTTATGTGAATTTACTCAGAATTACCACCGAAGGCATGTCTGCTTCTATTGGGGGAGCCAATTCTATTACCTTGCAGCCCTTCGATGTGGCTTATTCCGACCCTTGTGTTTTAGTGCAGCGTATTGCCGGAAACACTCAAATTATTCTGAAAGAAGAATCGTATTTGAGCAAGGTGATTGATCCCGCAGCAGGTTCTTATTATATCGAAAGTCTGACGCATTCCATTGCCGAACATGCCTGGGATTTATTTAAAGGCATTGAAGCACAAGGTGGCTTTATGAAGCTGGCTCTTGCAGGAGAAATTAAATCGGAAATTGAGAAAAGTTGTCATCAACGCGATTTAGATATTGCCAACCGGAAGACCGTTTTTTTAGGCACCAATCAATATGCTAATCTTAATGAGAATATGTTGGATAAGATTCATGTGGCAGAAAAGGAAGTTAAAGCCGGACTGAAGCTATATCGTGGACCCGAAGCTTTTGAGAAAATTCGCCTTCAAACCGAGGCATTTGAAAAAGAAACAGGCAAACGTCCGATAGTGTTCCTTCTGACCATTGGAAATTTAGCCATGCGTAAGGCAAGAGCTTCATTCAGTGTAAACTTTTTTGGTTGTGCTGCTTATAAAATTATTGATAATTTAGGTTTTGAATCTGCCGAAGAAGGAGTGAAAGCAGCTTTAGATGCAAAAGCTGATGTGGTGATTATTTGTAGTTCCGATGATGAATATACCGAATTGGTGCCTCAAATTGGTTCAATGTTAAAAACACAAAAGCCTTCAGTAAAATTAATAGTTGCCGGTTATCCTAAAGAACAAATTGAAAGTTTCAAAGCTGCCGGCGTGGATGATTTTATTCATGTTCGCTCTAATTTGCTTGAAACCCTACAGAAATACAATGCTATATTATTACATTAACCTCAAAATAAAATGAAAACTTTAAAAATTATTGTTGTTTTAAGCCTTATTGCAATCCTCTGCAATACAAATTTGTCAGGACAAGTAAATCTGAAAAACATTAGCAAAAATGCGAATAGTGCGGTGAATGCTGCGGTTGGGAATAAATCTCTCACCAACGACGATGTGGTGAAAGGTTTAAAAGAAGCACTTACAGTGGGATCGACCAACTCAGTGAAAAGAACCTCTGTCCCCAATGGTTTTTATAATAATCCGAAAATCAAAATCCCTTTTCCTGCCGAATACAACAATATTAAAACAACAGTAACCAATTTAGGAATGAAATCGACTGTTGATAAATTTGAAAAGGTTTTGAATAATGCTGCAGAGGAAGCATCAAAGCAAGCCACTCCCATTTTCACGAATGCCATTACTAAAATGAACATTAATGATGGGATGACCATCCTGAAAGGAAAAGATGACGAAGCTACCCAATATCTGAAAAAAAACACTTCTGTTGAACTGAAATCGAAATTTAAACCCGTGGTGCAATCCGCCACTCAAAAGGTGGAATTGTTAAAATATTGGAAGCCCATTATGGATAAATACAATTCGGTTTCAAAAGTTTTTGGTGCAAAGAAGGTGAATCCTGACCTTGATGCTTATGTCACGGATAAAGCCATCGAAGGCTTGTTTAAATTGGTGGCTGAAGAAGAAACAAAAATCAGAAAAGACCCTATGGCAAGGGTAAGCGATATCTTAAAAAAAGTTTTTGCTAAGTAAATACTAAACTAAAATACTACAATGCGACCCGATTTTAAAAATGTAAACTACCACGATACTGCTCCCGCAAAAGATTTTTCAGAGTGGGAACTCGAACAAGGTGTTAAAAAGGACTGGCTTACTCCAGAGCAAATAGCTGTTAAGCGAGTGTATGGGAAAAAAGACCTGATGGGAATGGAGCATTTGGAATATGCTGCCGGAATTCCTCCTTTTTTAAGAGGCCCCTACAGCACCATGTATGTGATGCAACCCTGGACGGTGCGTCAATATGCCGGCTTCTCCACTGCCGAAGAATCCAATGCTTTTTATCGTCGCAATTTGGCAGCTGGTCAGAAAGGTTTGTCAGTTGCATTCGATTTGGCAACGCATCGCGGCTATGATTCCGACCACGAAAGAGTGGTTGGAGATGTTGGGAAAGCAGGTGTGGCAGTCGATTCTATCCTCGACATGAAGATACTTTTCAACCAAATTCCGTTGGATAAAATTTCGGTTTCTATGACCATGAATGGCGCCGTATTGCCGGTGTTGGCTTTCTATATTGTGGCTGCCGAAGAACAAGGCGTTTCGTTGGAGCAACTAAGCGGAACCATTCAGAACGATATATTAAAGGAGTTTATGGTGCGAAACACCTACATCTATCCGCCCGAATCGTCGATGAAGATTATTGCCGATATTTTTGAGTTTACTTCTCAGAAAATGCCAAAGTTCAACTCCATTAGTATAAGTGGTTATCACATGCAGGAAGCGGGTGCTACTGCTGATTTAGAGCTTGCCTACACCCTTGCCGATGGCTTGGAATATTTACGCACCGGTATCAATGCCGGAATCGATATCGACTCTTTTGCCCCTCGCCTTTCTTTCTTTTGGGCAATTGGGATGAATCATTTTATGGAAATTGCCAAACTTAGAGCTGCTCGTATGCTATGGGCAAAGATTGTTAAACAATTCAATCCAAAAAATCCCAAATCGCTGGCATTGCGCACACACTGTCAAACTTCGGGCTGGAGCCTAACCGAACAAGATCCTTTTAACAATGTGGCACGCACTTGCGTGGAAGCATTGGCAGCAGCATTGGGACACACCCAATCGTTGCATACCAACGCCCTCGACGAAGCCATTGCACTGCCCACCGATTTCTCTGCCCGCATTGCCCGCAACACCCAAATCTATTTGCAGGAAGAAACCAATATCTGCAAAGTGGTCGACCCCTGGGCTGGTTCTTATTATGTTGAAACGCTGACACACGAACTGGCACATAAGGCTTGGGAACTTATCAGCGAAGTGGAAGAGTTGGGTGGAATGGCAAAAGCCATCGAAACCGGAGTTCCCAAAATGCGCATCGAAGAGGCTTCTGCCCGCAAACAAGCACGCATTGATGCTTCTAAAGATATTATTGTTGGAGTGAATAATCACCGACTTGAGAAAGAAGACCCTATCGATATTCTTGAAGTCGACAATACAGCCGTTCGCGAAGCACAGCTCGCTCGTTTGGCACAATTAAAAGCAAACCGCAACCAACAAGAGGTGGACGAAGCTCTTGAAGCCATCACACTTGCCTGCAAAACTGGTAAGGGAAATCTGTTAGAACTGGCTGTTGATGCTGCTCGCAAACGCGCCACTTTAGGCGAAATATCAGATGCATGCGAAAAAATATATGGAAGATATAAAGCTATGATACGATCAATTTCAGGTGTGTATTCATCCGAAGCCAAGGATGATGAAGAATTTATTAAAGCTTGCCGGCTTGCCGACGATTTTGCAGCCCTCGATGGCCGTCGTCCGCGCATCATGATTGCCAAAATGGGGCAGGATGGGCACGACCGTGGAGCAAAAGTAGTTTCGACCGGATATGCCGATATTGGTTTCGATGTCGACATTGGGCCTCTTTTCCAAACTCCTGCCGAAGCCGCCAAGCAAGCCGTAGAAAACGATGTGCATGTGTTGGGTATTTCGAGTTTGGCAGCCGGACATAAAACCTTGGTTCCTCAGGTAATCGACGAACTGAAAAAGTTGGGAAGAGATGATATTATGGTGATAGTAGGAGGGGTGATTCCTTCGCAAGACTATGATTATTTGTATAAATTCGGTGTGGCAGCCATTTTCGGACCGGGCACCATCATTACCAATGCAGCCGTAAAAATGCTTGAAATACTGATTGCAGCCAGAAAATAAGCTGATTCAGTCTATAAAAATCTTTAAAAAGCCGGAATACTTCAAATAGTGGTGAATTTGTTGTTTTTCCGGTTTTTTAATTTAATTAGGACTGATTTTTCAATCAAATATTTTAAAATTAAACCTAACAGATTTCAAAAATCTGCTTGGTTTCAAAAAAATCCATGCTCATCATAATTGCTTGATTTATATATAATAAAGAAAGTTAGGATGCTGTTGCGGAAGAGCGCAACACCATCCTAAAAACTTAGGATGCCCTCAGGAAGAGCGCAACACCATCCTAAAAACTTAGGATACCGTTGCGCTACACCGCAAGACCATCCTAAAAACTTAGGATACCGTTGCGCTACACCGCAAGACCATCCTAAAAACTTAGGATGCCGTTGCGCTACACCGCAAGACTATCCTAAAAACTTAGGATGCCGTTGCGCTCTTGTTTCCCCTTATCCTAAAAACTTAGGATGCTGTTGCACTCTTTTTTCCCCTCATTCTAAAAACTTAGGAGGTTGTTGCGCTTTATTTTCCTCTATGCTTAACATTTTATCATGTTGCAAAATCTTTATGGCAGAAAGGTCTGATATTTTGGGAAAAGATTACTCTTGTAACCTGCTTTTCCTCAATTTCTTTGTCATGTGTCTCGAAAATGTCTTGTTGACCACTATGAATTGCAATCCATTTTTCAGCTTGTCGACACATGAGATCTATATCTGCCAGCTCTTTGCCTGTGCCAATAGTTTTTATTTCTCTATAAAAACCTTTGCTTTTATCAACAACTACTTTGCTTGTTGTTCCTGACCTATTTTTCTTTTTTCGATAAATATGGTCAAAAATTCAACTTCAAACGGCTTGCGCCTCCCATTTAGGTGACACAAAATTTATACTAAATATAAAATCAAATAATTATATAACTACATTTTTAAAAGTGTCGAAGCCAGGAAATAAAAACTAAGAGGTTTTGGAAACCATGGTCAAGATTCTAAGTCTCAAATTTCATATCTTAAGCAGCGTGGAGCTTGAGGTTTGTTTTTTCCTTAAAAAGCTAATTGTTTTGACAGCTAAAAGTCTTCCAGCCTATCTATTTTTCAAGATTTCATCTCATTGAAAGATAATTTTTCTAATTTTGAAGTCAGAATCAGCAGGGCAATAAAAGGGCAGAAGACTTCATTTGATCTGACAAGTGAATGTATGGATTTTGAAACTGTTATTCATAAATAAAGAAGAAACTCAAACTCAATAAGGATGGCAATTATAAGAGCATATTTTGAAGATAAGACTTTCGAAAACGTTGATTTCACCTTAGAAACGCTTCCACAGGGCGAATATGAAAACTGCTGTTTCGTGAATTGCAATTTTTCAAACAGCAATTTGATGAACATCGTTTTCGCCGAAACAAATTTCGATGGCTGCAATCTGAGTATGGCAAAGCTCAACAATACTGCTTTAAGAGATGTGAAATTTAAAGACTGCAAGCTTTTAGGTTTATATTTTGAGCATTGCAATCCGTTTTTGTTCGCCGTAGGTTTCGAAAATTGCAGCCTCAATCTTTCTTCTTTTTATAAAATGAAAATGAAAAAAACACGGTTTAAGAACTGCAGTCTTCACGAAGTTGATTTTACGGAAGCCGACCTAAGTCAGGCGGTTTTCGATAATTGCGACCTACAACGAGCCACTTTTAAACAAACCATATTGTTGAAAGCCGATTTTCGCACTTCCTACAATTATTCGTTAGACCCCGAAGCAAACCGCATAAAGGGAGCACGCTTTTCAATTGCAGGCATCAGCGGATTGTTAGATAAATATGATATTGAAATCAGTTAAATTTGCAGGTAAAAATAAGAATTCATCATTAAAACTATTTATATGAAAAACAGATTCATTTTATTAGCCCTCTCAATCCTATTGAGCTATTCGGTGTATTCGCAATCGAATAAACTGGATAAAAAATTAGAAAAAGCATACTCCTACATTAAAAAAGATAAGCTCGACGATGCAGCCGATTATCTTGACGACCTGTTAAAAGACAACCCAGACTATGGCGAAGGCTGGGATTTGCTGATTAAAGTGAGAGTGAAACAATATGACAAAGCCCAAAAGACCGATGTGTTTATGCAAGGCAATTTCACCATCACCACCAAGGATAAGGATGGGAAGGAAGTTAAAGCCGAAGACGATACCCTGGCGCAATCGCTGATGAAAATGATGAGCGAGATAAGCCCATCGAAAACGGCAAAGAAAAAATATATCGACGAAGCCCGACGTGCTACACTGATTTGCAACGAAGCTTATTATGCTTCGATGTTATTACGAATTACCTTTGTCGACCCCGAAATTGATACCAACGTGAGCAAAAAAGCCCTCAAATATTTCAACGATGGAGAAGATGAATTTGAGAATAAAAACTATGAAAAGGCAGCCCGTCAATATAAAAGGGCGGTGGAGCAACAGCCCGATTTCTATAAAGCAAGCCTCTATTTGGGGGATGCTTATTATTTTTTAGGCTATTATGATGATGCTTATAAATATTTCAATGAGGCAGTCAACAAATTTCCCAAAATGCTTGAACCCCGCAAATACCTCATCGACACTTATGCCAAACTCAAGCAATTTAAGAAAGCTGCAGATGAAGCCATCAATGCCCTGATGGTGTATCCCGATTTTTCCTTATATGAAAAACTGGTAGATGCTTTGTACTTAAATGACAAGAAATTAAATATAAAATGAACAGCGAGAAAATGTTTCCCCAACCAAATTAAACAGGAAAACATTGATAAAAATAAAACAAAAGACGAGAAAAAAGAGAAAGATTTAGGTGAATGGATACACTATAAAAATGCACAGGAAAAAATAAAAGAATTTTGCAACGATAAAGGGATCATCGTCAAATCGAATACGCTTACACAATCAAAATATCTTGAAGTGTTTAGCTGGGAACAAATGCTTGCCAACAGTACCGACCCTTCACTCGAACAAGCACGACAAATGATGAAAGAGGGTTTTTTAGATTGCTATGTTTTCATCAATTGTTTTCATATCGATTTTTATGACCAATTCCTCGATTTTGTTTCAAAGAACAAAGAAAGGATTATCGATTATTTTCAAAAACATATTAATTGAAATAGTTTTTGGCTTGGAATTTTAAATTTGGGTCTTTGGACTTCCCCTAAGATTAGTCCATGAGTTCGCCCAATTCGAGCCAAAGCATTGATTTCTCCTCTATCAAACCAATGATTTCTGTCAGACGTTTGGAGGCATCAATTAATTCCTGATTGTTATAAGCCCCTGATGACATTTTCTCGCCAATTTCATCTTTTTCAGTTTCCAGATGATTGATTTCTTTTTCAAGATTTTCGAATTCCTTTATCTGCTTAAAAGTAGGTTTAAACTTCTTGGGGCTATCCGATTTTTGTTTGGGTTTATCGTCGGCTATTAGTTTGGCTTTTTTTCTCGCTTCTGCCAGCAACTTATCCGAATGTGCCCTGTATTGGGTATAATTGCCGTAAAAATCTTTTATCTTCCCATCGCCCTCAAAAATAAACAAATGGTCTACCAGTTTGTCCATAAAGAAGCGGTCGTGCGACACGATTACCAAACAGCCTTTGAAGTCTAATAAGAATTCTTCTAAAATGTTTAAAGTATAAATATCCAGGTCATTTGCAGGCTCGTCGAGCATCAGAAAGTTAGGGTTCTTCATAAGTGTTAGCAAAAGAAAAAGCCTTCTCTTTTCGCCACCCGAAAGATTCCCGAAATAATTCATCTGCATTTGATAGTTAAATCCAAATTGCCTAAGAAATTGTGAAGCGCTGATTTCAGATTTGTTTTCCATGCGAATGACTTCGGCAACATCTTTCACAATGTCGATTACTCTTTTGTCGGGCGACGCCTGCAAACCTCCCTGCGAATAATGTCCCATCACCACCGTTTGACCAATGACAATTCTGCCGGCATCGGGCTTCAGCTTTCCTTCAAGCAAATGCAATAAAGTAGACTTTCCGGTTCCGTTTCTCCCCACAATACCAATGCGTTCCCCTCTTTTAAAAGTGTAGGAGAAATCATCCACAATATTCAGCTTATCGAATTTTTTATGCAGATTATGTATCTCCATTATCTTACCACCAATGCGATTGTATTCCACTTTCAACGAAGGCATATCCTTTTCAACTCTTTTAGAAGCAGCTTCTTTTATGTGATCAAATGAAGAAATTCGGGCTTTCGACTTGGTAGTGCGGGCTTTGGGCATACGTCTAATCCAGTCGAGCTCTTTTTCGTAAAGGCTTTTCATCTTTTGTTGTTCCACATCCTGAAGCTCTAAGCGTTCGGCTTTCTTCTCGACAAAATAGCTGTAGTTGCCCTGATAGCGATATATTTCGCCATTGTCCAACTCCAACACCGTGTCGCAGACATTGTCAAGAAAATACCTGTCATGTGTTACCACCAGCAACGAAAGGTTGCTCGATGAAAGAAAATCTTCCAACCACTCAATCATCACAATATCCAAATGGTTGGTAGGTTCATCCAGCAATAAAATGTCAGCTTGCTGAATCAACACACTTGCCATAGCCAGTTTTTTGCGTTGCCCGCCCGACAATTCTGAAACATTTTGTTCGATATTACTAATCTGAAGTTTGCCGAGGATTTCTTTCATACGACTTTCATAGTCCCAGGCTTGCAATCTGTCCATTTGCTGAGTGGCTTCGTCCAACATTCGTTGTTGCAGAGGCGAATCGGCCAAATCCTTATGAAGCATGGCTTTTTCATAATCCCTCACGGCACTTACCATGGCATCCGACGATTGAAACAGGGCATCGAAAACCGTTGCGTTTTCAGCGAAAGAAGGTTCTTGGCGCAAATAGGCAATGTGAATACCATTCCTCAAAATCACCTTTCCTTCATCGGCTTCATCATCACCTGCCAATATTTCAAGCAAACTGGTTTTGCCGGCACCGTTTTTAGAGATAAGGGCTATTTTATTCCCTTTTTCGATTCCAAAAGTGAGATTGCTAAACAGCTGCTTGTCGCCAAACGATTTGCTGAGGTTTTCAGCTAACAGATAATTCATGCTTCAATAATAAATTCCAAGATCCAAATTTCAAGTCCCAAGCTCCAAGAAAAAAAGCTCCATGATTCTTAGAATTTGAAATTTGGAGCTTTGAATTTGAATCTTTTTTTAAGAGCGGTAGATGGGTCTCGAACCCACGACCTTCAGCTTGGGAAGCTGACGCTCTACCGACTGAGCTACTACCGCTTTTTAAGCAAGCAAAAGTAATAATTTATTTTAATTTCAGAGGTTTTGATAGAAGTTGCCAAATTCTTTTTGTTGTTGAATGAAAAAAGTTTAATTTCAGAAAAGATTGTCGAAACTCATATTCGTTGATAAACTGTTTCATCAATTGAAATTTGAATAAGTAAAAGAATAACCGAAAAGATTTTGTTATGCCGAAGAAATTTAGGTTTATGATGTATCAATATTACAAAAATCTTCTTTGATTTTAAATCAATTAGATATGCTAATTAGATTTGAAACAGGGTAATATCAATTTGCTAAAGGAAAAAGAAGATAGACATTCCATTTTTTGTGCTACTTTTGAAAAAATATTATTTTCATTATGTATGCTTTTCTGAAAAATGCCCCTTTGTATAAAAAGCTAATTGCCTTAGGATTGTTGATTATAGGGTCGATGGTATTGTTGAGTTTTTTAGGTATTGCAATAGCTTCCTTGTTTTGGCATGAAGAAGTCAGTGCGATGCTCAATCATACTGAAAGTATTTCTAATTTGTCAAATGTTTCTTTACTTAAATTTTTACAAGCCTTTAGTCAAATAGGAACTTTCATACTTCCAGTAATACTTTTTCTGATTTTCACAGAAGGGAATATCATAAAACCCATGAAAATAAAATTGCCAAAACGAGCAATATCAGCTATATTGGCTATTTTACTAATCATTGCAGTAGTCCCTTTCATCAATTTTCTTCTCACACTGAATAGTTATTTACAACTCCCAGCTTTCATGAGCAGCATCGAAAACTGGATGCGCACAACTGAAGATAGTGCTGCCGTTCTCACACAATCCTTCTTACAAGTAACCGATATTCAGGGCTATTTTGTAAATATATTTGTGATTGCCCTAATTCCTGCCATTGGCGAAGAAATGCTTTTCAGGGGAGTAATACAATCAATTTTAGTAAAAAATATGAAAAATAAACATCTTGCCGTTTGGTTATCAGCTATCATTTTCAGTGCTATCCACATGCAATTCTTTGGGTTTTTACCTCGTATGGTATTAGGCTTGGTGTTGGGTTATCTTTTTCTTTGGTCTGATTCATTGCTACTATCCATGTTAGCACATTTTTCCAACAATGCTTTTGCGGTTACTTTGGCATATTTAGGTACTATACACTCCATTCCACAGGAAACAGGCGATATGGGTAGTTCGTCGAGTGAGTGGTTAGTAATCCTAATTTCCACACTAATTGCTTCCGCTTTATTTTATTTGATTTACAAACAAGAAAATATAATAAAAACAGATATTTGAAAAATGAAACTTCTATCTAATAATTCAATCTGTTCATAATATTTCTTTTTAGTAATTTTGCCTAATTTTATCTATTTCTATGCAAGCACTATTTAATGATATAAAAAGCGTAATAGAACAAGGCACACCCAGTGTTTTCTGTCTGGTTACCGACACTACAGGCTCCACGCCCCGAAAGGCCGGCAGCAAGATGCTGGTATTTCAGGATGGCACTATAAAAGGAACAATAGGAGGTGGAAGCATCGAATATCAAGCCATTCAAGATGCTGTGGAAATGATGTCGGGTGCTGCGCCTTGTAAAAGACAATATCATTTGAAAGATGATTTAAACATGCAATGTGGCGGCACAATGGAAGTCTACTTCGAACCCATTGGCTGTTTGCCTAAGTTGTATATATTTGGAGGAGGACATATTGGGAAAGTACTTGCAGGCTTTGCAGCACCCCTCGGTTTTCGTCCCATTGTCATAGATCAGCGTCAGGGAATATTCGATTCGTGGAACATGGTAGGGGTGGAAACCATCAACGACGAGTACATGAAAGCCCTTAGCAATATTAAGTTTGATAAAAATAGCTACATTGTAATTGTCACTCCCCAACATGAATTCGATGAGAAGATACTATTTGTCTGTGCTCCTCTCGATTATGCCTATTGCGGCATGATTGGAAGCAAGCGTAAGGTGGCTGTCATCACAAAAAACGCCTTGGAACAAGGGTTGTTAACCCAAGAAATAATTGATAAAATTGATATGCCGATGGGTGTTCCCATGGCTGCTGAAACTCCTGCTGAAATTGCCATCAGCATACTTGCTAAACTCATCGATGTAAAGAACTCAACAATGAAACATGAATGAACTCAGCAATCATATTCAATTTGTTTTTAACGACAAGCTAATCAGCCTTGCTTTCGACGGAAGCACCGAGTTAAAACCAACAACAACGGTGTTGAACTACTTGCGTTCATTCCCTTTTCATAAAGGGGTGAAGGAGGGTTGTGCCGAAGGCGACTGTGGTGCCTGCACGGTGGTGCTTGCCGAAATCAGAAACAATAAATTGCATTATACTACCATAGATAGTTGTCTGTTCTTCCTGCCCATGTTGCATGGTAAGCAACTCATTACAGTAGAAAACTTAGCTAATGGAAAAGAACTTCATCCTGTACAACAACAGATGGTGGAGCAAAGCGGGAGTCAGTGTGGATATTGCACTCCCGGCATTGTGATGTCTTTGTTTGGATTATTTAAAAATCATCATAAGCCCAACAGAACCATTATTGAAGATGCCCTTACGGGAAATTTGTGCCGCTGTACAGGTTATCAACCCATCATTAAGGCAGCAGAAATTGCTTGTTCAATTGAGGATAAAGATAAGTTTTCATTGAATTCAGATAAGACGATAGCACTCTTGAATGAAATAGATACTCACATTCCAATTATTATTGATACTCCTAAACAAAAGTATTATAAACCCCTGTCTTTGGGGGATGCACTTATTTTCAGAAGTCAGTTCCCCAATGCAATTATTGTAAACGGAGCTACTGACATTGCCTTACGTCAAACCAAAAAGCGGGAGTTGTTGGGTGAAATCATTGATATTTCGGATGTAAAAGAGCTTAATTATTTTGTTGAGAAAGAAGATGCCTATTCGATAGGGGCAGGCTTACAAATGGAGCAACTCAAGCATTATGCTGAACAAAACTTGTCTGCCCTGCATCAGATGTTACAGATATTTGGCTCTTTACAGATACGCAATGTGGCTACCATTGGAGGGAATATAGGTTCAGCCTCACCCATTGGCGATTCCCTTCCGCTTTTGTTTGCTTATAAGGCAAAAGTTAAACTCCAATCTACAACCAACGAACGAATTTGTAATATTGAAGACTTTATAAAAGGATATCGTACCACCGACTTTCAAAAGGATGAATTGATTACAGAAGTAATAATTCCCAAGCCATCTGCTGATGCTATTATTAAATCCTATAAAGTTTCTCGCCGTAAAGACCTTGATATCTCCACTGTAAGCGGAGGTTTTTCTCTTTTGTTGGAAAAGAATAAGGTGAAAGAAATCATCCTGGCTTATGGGGGAATGGCCGCTCAAACCAAAAGAGCAAGCAAAACCGAGCAATTTCTATTTGGAAAAGAATGGAACAGAACACTCGTTGAGCAAGCTATGAAGGTGTTGCAAGAAGAGTTCACCCCCCTAAGCGATGCCCGTGCCGAAGCGAATTATCGAAGCACCGTTGCCAGCAATCTCTTATTTAAATTCTTTGCAGAAACTAGCCTATGAAAACTGCAAACCTATATCACGACAGCGCCATAAAACACGTAAGCGGTCAATCCGTTTATGTTAATGATATTATGGCAAGCCCCTATCAACTCTTTGGCAAGGTGGTCTATAGCCCTTTTACTCATGCCCGAATACTTTCCATTGACATCGAAGCTGCCAAACAACTAAAAGGGGTAAAAGCGATATTGACTTATCATGATATCCCTGGCGAAAACCAAATGGGACCAGTTGTGAACGACGAACCCTGTCTGGCAACCGATGAAGTTACTTTCATTGGTCAGGCAGTATGTTTAATTGCTGCCGAAAATGAAGAAGTGGCTTATGAAGCAGAGAAACTTATCCGCATTGAATATGAAGAACTCGAAGCCATTACTTCCCTGCAAGAAGCCCTAGAGAAAAATAATTTATTATGTCCTCCACGCAAAATAGAATGTGGAGATGTGGATGAAGCTTTCAAAACTGCTCCGCATATTATTCAGGATGTGCTAATGACAGGGGCGCAGGAACATTGGTATCTCGAAACACAATCGGCTTTGGCTGTTCCCAGGGAAGAAAATGAAATGACCGTCTATGCTTCCAGCCAAAACCCTGCTGAAACACAGGCGATAGTTGCCGAAGTCTTAAGCATTAATAAGAATGAAGTAGAAGTGGAAGTCAGAAGGATGGGTGGTGGTTTTGGTGGAAAAGAAACCCAGGGCAATCATGTGGCTGCCTGGGCTGCTTTGTTGGCAAATGCCACCAAATTCCCTGTTTGTATTCACCTTTTCCGTGATGATGACCAAAAGATTACAGGTAAACGTCATCGTTACCTGTCAAAATATTGTGTCGGCTTTGATGATGATGGAAAAATCACTGCCTATTCTGTTGAACTCAATAGTGATGCAGGCTCATCCACAGATTTAAGTCGTGCCATACTCGAACGCTCGATGTTGCATGCCGAAAACGCATATTATCTTCCCAATGCATGTATTATTGGCAAGGCATATAAAACAAATCTTCCATCAAATACCGCTTTCAGAGGCTTTGGTGGTCCGCAAGGCATAGCCGTAATTGAAAATGCCATCGACCGCATTGCCCGTTTCCTTCATAAAGATCCTGTTGAAATCAGGAAAATCAACTTCTATGGTATTAACAAAAATAATATTACACCTTATGGTGAAAACATCAAAAATAATCATCTTCATGTGATATTAGAGCAGTTAATGGCTTCTTCTTTATATACTGAAAGAAGAAAAACCATTGATAGGTTCAATCATGAAAATGAATTCTATAAAAAGGGAATAGCCATGACGCCTGTTAAATTCGGCATCTCGTTTACCACTGCTTTCCTAAATCAGGCTGGGGCATTGGTGCATATTTATAACGATGGAACCGTAGCAGTAAATCATGGAGGCACCGAAATGGGTCAAGGTTTACACACTAAAATATTGGGCATTGCATCTGCAGCACTTGGCATTTCAAGCGACAACATTAAAATATCAAACACCAACACTTCAAAGGTTCCGAATTCATCTGCTACAGCGGCTTCATCAGGCAGCGACCTAAATGGAATGGCAGTGCAAAATGCCATCGACCAACTCATTTCCAGACTAGCTGAAGTGGCTTTTGAGGAGTTAACATTATTGTCTACAGCATCATTAAAGAAAGAAAACATTTGTTTTGTGAATGATAAAGTGTACGATTGCAATCATCCAGACTTTAGCATTTCATTTAAAGACCTTATAAAGAAAGCCTATTTAAAGCAAGTGAGTTTAAGTGCAACGGGTTTTTATAAAACCCCCGGTATATACTTCGATCGCGAGAGTGGAAAAGGCAATCCTTTCTATTATTATTCTTATGGAATGGCTGTTTCAGAGGTCAAGGTGGATGTGCTGACAGGTGAAGTTAAGTTGCTTCAAACAGATATTCTGCATGATGTTGGGGATTCCTTAAATCCTAACATCGACATCGGACAGATTGAAGGAGGATTTATCCAAGGTTTGGGGTGGGTTACAACCGAAGAAATCAAATGGGATGGAAAAGGAAGACTGTTGACACATTCGCCAGATACTTATAAGATTCCAACAGTAAATGATATCCCTGATGTTTTTAAGGTAAATCTTTTGAGTGGATATCCCAACGAAGGAACCATTCGCAAAAGCAAAGCAGTGGGCGAACCTCCCCTAATGCTTGCATTTTCAGTTTGGCTGGCTATTAAAGATGCCATTTCCGCAGTGGGCAATCATCAGTATGAACCCAGCTTTTCATTGCCTGCTACTGCTGAGGTTGTGCTCATGAGCATTGAAGAAATTAAACATAAAATAAAGTAATAATACATGAACGAAATTATAAATAAGATAAACGAACTATCCAACAAGTATAGGGATTACACTGCTCAGAACCTCTCAAAACTCATTCAGATTAAATCGACCAGCATGTATGAAAAAGAGGTGCAACTCGAGCTCAAACGACAAATGGAAGAAGCAGGTTTTGATGAGGTGCGCATCGACGGATTGGGCAATGTAATTGGTAGAATCGGCAATGGCAAACGCATTCTCGCCATTGATGGTCACATGGACACAGTGGATGTGGGCAATCTGGCGAACTGGACCTTCGACCCTTTTAGCGGAGAAATCAAAGATGGATATGTTTACGGTCGTGGCACCGTTGACCAAAAAGGCGGTCCTGCTGCTGCGGTAACTTCCGGTAGAATATTAAAAGAATTGGGCTTCGATCGCGACCTTACCGTATTGGTGGTGGGCAGTGTGATGGAAGAAGATTGCGACGGACTTTGCTGGAAATATCTGGTAGAAGAAGAAAAAGTTGTTCCCGATTTCGCCATTAGTACCGAACCTACCAATCTCAACATTTATCGTGGGCACAGAGGCAGGATGGAGATTGTTGTGAAATTCAAAGGCCTTTCTTGTCATGGTAGTGCACCCGAAAGAGGCGTAAATGCAATTTATATGGCTGCCAAAGCCGCCCTGGAAATAGAAAAGCTTAACGAACGTTTGCCCTTCGATGAGTTTCTGGGGAAGGGCAGTGTCACCATTTCCGAAATCAAATCGGGCAGTCCTTCTTTGTGTGCAGTTGCTGATTATGCACAGTTTCACCTCGACCGTCGGCTCACCTGGGGAGAAACCAAAGAGTCGGCAGTGGCAGAAATTCAGGACATCATCAAAGATATGGACGCAACGGTTGAAGTGCTTTATTACGAAGAAACCGCTTATACAGGCTTGAAATATGGCATGGAAAAGTATTATCCTTCCTGGAAAATCCCTTCAGATCATAAAGCTGTTACTACCGGTGTTGATGCTTTTAAACAGCTTTTCGATAAAGACCCCATCGTTGACAAGTGGACTTTCTCTACCAACGGAGTGACCATCAACGGTTATTACCACATTCCCATCATTGGCTTCGGACCAGGGAACGAAGTGTTTGCGCATGCTCCCGACGAAAAAGTGCCTATTGACCATCTGGTTACCGCCTCGGCTTTTTATGCGGCTTATGCTTATTTAATTCCTTTGGACTAAAACGATTTCATTCATTAAACCTAACAGGTTTTAAAAACCTGTTAGGTTTTGATTATAATTAACTTCTTAATCTAATTACACATGAAAAACATTCATCAAATCACTGATAAAATAAAAGGACTACACAGCAATCTCTATGCAAATGACTTCCTCCTGACCTGGGACAAAACTGAAGACGAACTCCGTCAAACCCTTCTGGTGGCAAAGGCTTTGAAGTATATGCGCGACCATAATATCGCTACCCGTTGTTTCGATTCGGGGCTGGCGGTGTCTAACTTTAGGGACAATTCCACCCGTACCCGTTTTTCTTTCGCTTCGGCTTGCAATTTGCTGGGCTTGGAAGTGCAGGATATGGACGAAAGCAAATCGCAGATTGCTCATGGCGAAACGGTGCGCGAAACGGCAAACATGATTAGCTTTCTCACCGATATCATTGGCATACGCGACGATATGTTCCTTGGCGAAGGTCACACTTATATGAAAGAAGTGGGCGATGCTTTGGACGATGGTTTTAAGAATGGCGTACTTCCTCAACGCCCCGGAATTGTGAACCTGCAGTGCGACATCGATCATCCTACCCAATCGATGGCAGACCTGATGCACTTAGCCGATTATTATGGGGGTTTGGAAAACCTGAAAGGCAAAAAGATTGCCATGACCTGGGCATATTCTCCCAGTTATGGAAAGCCTTTGTCGGTTCCTCAGGGTATTATCGGTCTGATGACCCGCTTTGGAATGGAAGTGGATTTGGCTTATCCCGAAGGCTATACCCTCATTCCTGAGGTGGTGGAACTTTCCGGAAAGAACGCTGCAGCTTCGGGCGGAAAGTTCAGGGTGCTGAACAGCATGGAAGATGCTTTTGCCAATGCCGATATTGTTTATCCTAAAAGCTGGGCGCCTTTTGCTGTTATGCAACGCCGCACCGAGCTACTGAAGAACAGTGATAAAGACGGTCTGAAATCTCTCGAACAGGAATGCCTCAGCAATAATGCCCGCTTTAAAAGCTGGGAATGCACCGAAGATAAAATGAAACTTACCAAAGATGGAAAAGCGCTCTATATGCATTGCCTGCCAGCAGATATCTCTGGTGTTTCGTGTAAAGAAGGGGAAGTGCAAAACTCAGTATTCGAGCGCTATCGCATTGAAACCTATAAAGAAGCCGGATTTAAACCTTACATCATCGCTGCCATGATTTTTAATAATAAATTTAAGGATGCGGCGGGAATGTTGGGTAAACTTTGCGAAAGAGATTGGAAGAGGGTGTTTGAGGGATAGGCTTTGGGAAGAAGACCCAAGGCCCAAAATTCAAATTTCAAGACCCAAGAGGGTTTGCCCAAATTACAAAAGATTTTGTTGCCGTTTTGCTTTAGTTAAAAGGGGTTAAATAATAAAATACTGTGGTTTTAGCTCAATAAAGAAAATTGCAAATTTTTCTTTGTTCAAAGCTGAATTGCAAATTCGGTTTAGACACATTTCATTTTTTATAAGTGCCGCTCATAGGGGTTTGTGCGTTACTGTAAGCGGGATGCGCGTCACTGTAAGTGGCATCCGCATCACTACAAGTGGGATGCGCGTCACTGCAAGTGGGATGCGCGTCACTGTAAGTAGCTTGCGCGTCACTGTAAGTGTGATGCGCGTCACTGTAAGTGACATCCGCGTCACTGCAAGTGGCATCCGCGTCACTGCAAGTGTGATGCGCGTCACTGTAAGTGGCATCCGCGTCACTGCAAGTGTGATGCGCGTCACTGTAAGTGTGATGCGCGTCACTGTAAGTGGCATCCGCATCACTGTAAGTGTGATGCGCGTCACTGTAAATTGAAAATTTGGAAGTGGAATAATAGAGTTAATTAGCTGTAATTCAATTCGTAAAACAAAATGATATTTATATAACATTGAATTAAGTTTAAAATGAATTTAAGGATGAAATTAGAAATTCGGGGTTTACCTAATTTAGTTTTTCTTTAGTCTTCGGGGATTCTCAATTTTTATTTTCCTACTTTAAAATCACTTTATTTTAAAACCATACTATTGGAATCAAGAAAAAAAAATGTTTTGTTTAGTACTTATCTTTTTATGGAAATTGAACTTTTACTTCTACTACTGCTATAAATCTTGTAAGCAAAATGATTCAATAATCATTCTCACAAATGAGGAATAAATAAAAATTATTTCCATTATCGATATTTTCTTTTTTAATTGTACTTTTGTCATGAAATAAAGTTTTACATTTGAAAAAAATTACAAGATGAAATATTTACCCATATCTCCCGCTCTTTTCAAGAAAAATCGCACCAAAGCATTAAATAAATGCAAAGATAACTCCATGCTTCTGGTTTTCTCAAACGACGAAATGCCACGTAATGGCGATCAAACATTTCCATTTCGTCAGAATTCTGATTTATTTTACCTCACAGGTATTGATCAGGAAGATACTGTTTTAGCCATTTGTCCTAATCATCCCAATGAAAAATTTCGCGAAATATTATTTATAAAAGAAAGTAGCGAACTCATTTCGATATGGTATGGTCATAAATTTACTAAAGAAGAAGCTTCGCAAATTTCGGGCATTAAAACCGTAATGTGGAGCAGTGAATTTGATGCTACTTTGCCAGATTTAGCTTATTATGCCCGAAATATTTACTTGCTCCAAAACGAAAATCCTCGTTTTTCTATTCAAGTTGAATGTCAGGATAAGAGAATGATTAATAAAATTCAATCAGACTTTCCTTTGCATAAATATAAACGTTTGGCTCCTATTCTTACTGAGTGTCGGATGGAAAAAGAACAAGAAGAGATTGCACTGTTGCAGACCGCGTGTAACATTACCCACAAGGCATTCGAGCGTTTGCTCCATTACGTAAAACCCGGCGTGATGGAATATGAAATTGAGGCAGAAATCACTCATGAGTTTATTCGCAATCGTGCCAATGGTCATGCATATTACCCAATTGTTGCTTCAGGCAAAAGTGCTTGTACATTACATTATATTGAAAACAATCGTGAGTGTAAGGATGGAGATTTACTTTTGCTTGATTTTGGGGCTGAGTATGCTAATTATGCCGGCGACCTCAGCCGCACCATTCCCGTGAATGGAAGGTTTACAAAACGTCAGCGGGAGGTTTATAATGCTTGTTTAAATGTTTTCTATGGGGCTGTTAAAATGATGATTCCGGGAACCACCATTAATCAGTATCATGATGAAGTTTGCAAGATGATGGAAAAAGAACTCATCGACTTAAGACTTTTTACACTTGAAGATGTTAGAAAACAAGACCCCGAAAAACCTCTTTGGAAAAAGTATTTCATGCATGGAACGTCACATTATATTGGTCTTGATGTGCATGATGTGGGAACTAAAGATATGGTATTACAAAAAGGCATGGTGTTAAGTTGCGAACCTGGCATCTATATACCGGAAGAAAGTATTGGTGTCAGAATTGAAAACGACATTCTTGTCGATATAATTCCCATTGATTTAATGAAAGATATTCCAATAGAAACAGACCATATTGAAGACATTATGGCTCAATAATAAAATCACATTTAAAAATAATAATTATGTTTATAAAAGAAGTATACATACAGCGCAGAAAAGAACTTAGAATGCACATGAAAAATGGAGTGGTCCTTTTCCTTGGAAACAATGACACCCCAATGAACTATCCGGGTAACACTTACCATTTCAGGCAAGACAGCACCTTCCTCTATTACTTCGGGCTCGATTTTCCGGGTTTAGCTGCCACCATTGACCTCGAAAGTGGAGAGGAAATCATTTATGGAAACGATTTCGATATTGATGATATTATTTGGATGGGGCCACAGGAGAGCATTCAGCATCAGGCTGCCAAAGTGGGTGTCGCAAAAACAAAACCAGGGGTAGCTTTGGACGATTTTATTGCAAAAACGCATAAACAAAAACGCATCTTGCATTTTCTACCCCCTTATCGTGCCGATAATAAAATCAAACTGCATCAACTAACCCACATCAGTTTCGACAATCTCAAATATGCTTCTGTCGAATTGATAAAAACTGTTGTAAAACAACGCTCGATTAAAGACGATTTCGAAATTGCCGAAATTGAACGCTTCATGGAAGTGGGTTACCTTATGCATACTACCGCCATGAAGATGGCAAAACCGGGAGTGGTTGAGCAAGAAATTGCCGGTGCCATCGAAGGCATTGCACTTTCATGTGGGGGAGTGGTTTCTTTCCCGGTAATTCTTTCGAAAAGGGGAGAAACTTTGCACAATCATAGTCATAACAACCTTTTGAAAAAAGGAGATCTTTTGTTGATTGATGCCGGTGCCGAATCGCCCTTGCATTATGCTACCGACCATACGCGGGTGGCTCCTGTGGGTGGAAAATTCAGCGAAAAACAAAAAGATATTTACGAAATTGTGTTGAAAGCCAATATGGATGCCATTAAAGCCATTCAGCCCGGAGTTCCTTATAAAGAAATTCATCTTTTGGCTGCAAAAGTAATTGCTGAAGGCTTAAAAGATCTAGGCATCATGAAGGGAAATACCGAAGATGCGGTTGCAAATGGTGCTCATGCCATGTTCTTCCCTCATGGATTGGGTCACATGATGGGACTGGATGTTCACGACATGGAAGACCTGGGCGAAGATTATGTGGGTTATGATGAAGAAGTGAGCCGCAGCAATCAATTTGGTACTGCCTATTTACGTCTGGCAAGAAAACTGCAACCCGGTTTTGTACTCACCGTTGAGCCGGGGATTTATTTTATTCCTGAACTTATCCAACAATGGAAAAGTGAAGATAGATTCAACGATTATATCAATTATCAAAAAGCAATTGAATATATTGGCTTTGGCGGTGTAAGAATTGAAGATGATGTGTTGGTAACTCCTGATGGATATAAAGTCTTTGGAAAACCCATCCCAAAGACTGTTGCAGATGTTGAAGAAATGATGAACCTCTAGTATGAAGACCCAAGTCTCAAATTCCAAATTCAAAGTCCCAAGAGCCTCTGTAGTGGATTTCTTCCCTTGGAATTTGGAGCTTGAGATTTGGAACTTGGGTCTTAACTAAGTGTATTGTGGATAAAACTATATTATATAAGGAGAAGTCGATTCATTATCGCATAACAGGCAAGGGGCATTGCCTTGTGTTGCTGCATGGCTTTATCGAATCACTTGATATTTGGGATTCATTTGTTGCTGAACTGAAAAAAGATTTCTGCATCATTACGATTGATCTTCCTGGTCATGGGCAAAGCGATTGCATTGGTGAGGTTCATCGTATGGAAGAAATGGCTGAGGTGGTGAGGATAGTTTTACAAACTGAAAAAATTCAACATTGCATCCTTTGTGGACATTCGATGGGCGGATATGTTGCGCTTTCTTTTCTCGATTTGTTTCCACAAATGCTCAATGCTGTTTGTTTGTTTCATTCAAATGCCAACGCCGACAGCAAGGAGGCTGGACAAAACAGAATGCGCACCATCGAACTCATTAAACAAAATAAACATCCTTTCCTGAGTGCTTTTATTCCTGATTTGTTTGCCCCGGAAAACATTGAACCCTTTTCAAATGAAATTGAAATCTTAAAAGAAAGAGCTTTGCAAATCAGTCCTGAATCATTAATTGCTTCTATCCGGGGGATGATGCAGCGTAAAGATCATTCTAAACTCATTCATCATGCACGTATTCCTTTCCTTTTTATTATCGGAAAACAAGATAGCCGTTCTTCGTTTAAACAAGTAATTGAACAAGCTCAATCGGCTCATCATGCCGAAATTCTTTTGCTGGATAAAGTCGGACACATGGGCTATATAGAAAATAAAAAAACTACTCTGAGAGTGCTTAAGGATTTTTCAAAAGCACATTCAAACTAATACATTAGAAAAACAATCATTTTAATTTCTTATATCATGAAAACAAAAATTTTAATCATTTCAATCCTATTAATAGGATTCTTTTCAAAAACTGAAGCTCAGTTTATGCTCACTGCCAAAGGGGGTGTGGGCTTCAATAATTTTATTTCATCCTTTGGGCTGATAAAGGAGGTGACCACCAAATCGGATAATCATTATTTTATTCCTGCGGGAATTGATTTGAAGTTAAGGAAATATAAGGTTCTTAATCCGGGCATTTCTATCGAATACCTGAGTCGTTCATTTTCTACTGATGTTACAAGTAAGTATGATATTAATTCAAATCGCGAAAAAACCATTTA
>JBAWXL010000022.1:0-26624 GCA_037144095.1 Bacteroidota bacterium | reverse complement strand
GTGTTTGTACACTGCAAAAATAGTCAATCGGATTAATATTAGATATATCAATAGTGATATTATGGCTAAATATTATTTTGATGTGATGGCATAGTAATATTATCTTTGGAGGCAAAAAGAAAATGCCACCAAAAGATTTACATCAGGATCTGTTAAACTTAATTGCCCCCAAAGAAGTAACGGAGAATTTTGATTTAAAAGAGATCACTGAGAAAAAGGATTCGATTATTATTTTATTTGAAGAGAAACCAGAGAGGATTCCTGAAGAATTGGAAAGGAAAGAGGTTGTAATGGATGGGTTTGTTAATACATTAGAACTTCAAACCTTTCCATTAAAGGATAAGACAGTGTATATTGCATTAAGACGCAGACGATGGAAAGAAAAAAGCATAACCACAAAGAGCTTTAGTAACACCTATGACTTACATTACAAAGGGATGAAAACTACCAAGGAATTTGGTATTTTTTTAAAAGAGGAGCTTGGATTGCAACCCGCTGAATATAACAAGCTTTGGCGAAGCCTTACGAATTAATGGCAGTACTATTTATCGATGGTATCGGGATGTGTTGAGCCAATATGCCATTGATCAAGGAGCAAGTGTACACTGTCATGACATTAGAATTAATGTATCAGGTAAGGAAAAGATTATAGAAATACCTATACTGAGAGCAGAAAACTTTGGTGATAAGATGTCAATTGATGAAAAGCATATAGGAGAAGATTTTTATACTATCATAACAAATAGGGAAAGCGGAAAGATTGCATTATTATGTAAGAGTGTTTTGTTTTCTGAAATAAAAGAAGTCGTCCAGAGGTATGAAAATTTATTTGCCCGAATAAGACGTATCACTCTTGACTTTTCTTCACTATACAAAAAGATATGTACCGAGCTAATCCCAAATGCAGTACAGATTGGGGATAAGTTTCATGTGGTTTCTAACCTAATGGATGCTCATCAAGCTGTAAGAATACGATATAGGCAGAAAGAACTTGAAAAAAGAAGAAAGGCATTCCAGCAGTTCAAGCTCTCAGAAAGACAAAGATCCGAAGAATGTGAAAGAATAGATCGGAAATTTAAACCAGGTAAGTTTCATTACAAAGAGGAACGACTTAGAAACGGGGAAACTCCTCTTGAAATACTTGCCAGAAGCCGATATCTATTATATAAATATCCACAGCAATGGAAACCCTGGCAGCGTAAAAGAGCCATTGCTTTATTCCATCATTATCCAGAAATAGAGGTTTCTTATAAACTTTGTTGTCAGTTCAGAGATTGGTTAAGTGAAAAAAATATTGAAAAGACATTTTTGCAAGTTGACAAGGAACTACACCAATGGTACGAAGATATTGAAAGTGCAGAGATTGAAGAACTGCTTAATTTTATGGCAATGGTTGAAACAAATGAAGATATGATCCGAAATATTTTTTTGAAGGCGAAACAAATGCTTTAGCTGAATCCGTTAATAGCAAAATCCAAAAGTTTGTCTCCTCTAATAGAGGTACAAGAGATAAAGATTTCTTCTTCTTTAGACTCGATAATTACTATGCCATCACATCAAAATAATATTTAGCCCGGAATATTTCAATAAAGTGGGAAAATGAAATATTCCGGTGAAGGAATTATGTGGAAAAAACGCAGAAACGAGGGGTGATTAGAAATTGGTATCGGGGGTGCGTTTTTTCTTGGGGATGAGATTGGGGAAAGCTAAAGCGCTGACCATTTTATATTTTAGGCTTTTGGTGCCAAAGGTGGATTTGAAATAACTTTTAACTTGTGTGTAGAGGAAACGTGCTCCGGTTTGGTTGTGAAAGAAAGCAAGATTGCGGTCGTTGCGAGCTATATTTGTGGCTTTGCGCGCATTTTCGGCATTGGTGTTCAAGGTTTTGATATTAGCATGAAAAGCTATCAGATTTACAGCTTTGTATTTATCGACATTGGTGGTGTAGCATGGTTGAATGGTAACGTAATTGAAGAAATCGTAGAAATTTTCGAGCAATACGCCCATTTCCTGGAAGGAAACGGAATTGCGACGGATGGTGTCGAGTTTAGCAGATTGTTGTTCGGGTGTTTGGGAAAGGGATGGATTAGGAGGGGTGATTTTTTTGATACGAATTCCTTTTACTATTTTATATTTGCCTTCGGCAATGCGAATTTGTTCGGGAGTGACATTTTCGCATGCTTTGAATGCATGCATTAAGCCGGTGCAAAGAGGGTGAATGAGGATATAGTCGGAGTGACGAGCCAAGAGAAATCCTTTTTCGGCATTTTCGGTTTCGATAACAGCTGTTTGCTTGGTTTCGATGTTTGACTGAATGATAGTGATTTCGGCCGGTAGAATTTTTGGGTTTGACGGATCATAGTCTGTTCCCAAAATGTTGATAGCTGATTTTAGCTCAACTCCATTAAAAATGAAGCTGCTAAAGGAACGGGGATTGTTGCCACCATGAATAATTGGGGCAGGTGTGGTTGGAAGGGTTGTGATTGTTTTTGCCATTTCAATTATTTTTTTATTGTTCGATATCTATTTATACGTAGAAATTTGAAAAGGTTTCATTTTTTTTGATTTTTTTTTGGTTTTTTTTTGATTTTTGAAAAATATTTTGGATAGGGTTGAATTTCAGGGGGAATGGATGAGAATTATTTTGTATTGGAGGGGAAAAATTTGGTCGGAATAAGAAAAGTATCCAATAATGTGGCAAAAGTTTAGGGTGAACAGAGTTTTATTACCTCCTGAACAATGATGAATTGTAGTTATACCCCTTTATTAGTAAAATCGATCAGATAGTATTTGAAGCCAATAGTCATCATAACTATTTGGTTTAAGTTGAATAATTTAAGACTTACCCGAAAGAGTAGGTCTTTTTTTATTTGACGATTTGGTGAATTGGTGAATTTCAGAATAAGTTTCGTACCTTTGTATCAAAGTAAAAAACAATGAAATTGCGAATACCTATATGTTTTCCAGGCTACAGCCTTATGAAGCACATTTCATGCTTATTGCTTACTTTATGTTTTATTTCAGTTGTTCAAGCTCAAAAGTTTGCCATCATAAGTGATATTCATGGAGCCACCACCGACACCTACGAGGTATCGCTCCTGGTTAAGAGTTGGGAACCCGAATTCATCATCACTGCCGGCGATAACCACTACGGGACCTATTCCACTATCGACAATCAGGTGGGACAATTCTATAGCGATTTCATTTACCCTTATACGGGTGCGTTTGGAACAGGCGACACCGTGAACCGATTTTTCCCTTCGCTTGGCAATCACGATTATGATAGCACCGGCTTTTTCTATTATCTTCAATATTTTCAACTGCCCGGCAACGAACGTTATTACGATTTCGTCAGGGGCAATGTGCATTTCTTTGCCGTTAACTGCAATTACGCTGAACCCGATGGCAACACCGCAACCTCTCTTCAAGCCGATTGGCTAAGGTCGCGACTTGCTGCTTCCACCTCCCATTTCAACGTGGTTTATTTTCATTTCCCGCCCTATTCTTCCAGTCACCATGGGAGCACTCCTTTTATGCAATGGCCTTTCAAACAATGGGGCGCTTCTATGGTGTTTTCGGGTCACGACCACGACTATGAGCGCTTGCTGGTCGACAGTTTTCCTTACATTGTGTGCGGACTTGGAGGCGGTCCTTTGTACAATGTGTATGATTCTCTCCCGGGAAGCTTGTTTCACAATTGCAGCTACCATGGGGCTTTGCTGGCAAATGCCAATGCCGACAGCCTGGTTTTCGAGTTTCGCACTTCATTCGATTCGCTCATCGAAAGCTATACGATTTATAAACTGCTCCACACTCCTAATCTTGATGGCGGTTATAGTTTAATTGATGCACAATTGTTTCAGAATTATCCTAATCCTGCCTCTGATGCAACAACCATTAAGTTTTCGCTACCCCATCAGGGAAGTGTTGTCCTAAATCTTTATAACCTATACGGACAAATCATACAAAAATATACGGGCAACTTTTTAAGTGCAGGATTTCATCAAATTGATTGGAATACCAATACACTTGATCAGGGAGTTTATTTTTTTTCACTTCAATTCGAAAACAAAACATTCAACATAAAAACAATGGTTTTGCATCATTAAGCATCGAAAATAGTTTTAATTTTGCAATAGAAAACATGAAATATAAGCACTTCAATTCATGAAAAAAGTTTAAAGATTATGAAGAAATTACTACTTACCGCTGCAACCCTAATGTTTGTTAGCTTCGGCTTTGCTCAAAAGACCTACGACAAAACCGGAGCTTTCGGAATATATAAAACTGATTGGGCATTGGTTGAAAAAGATGGTCTGTTAGGATTCATTTCGAGCGGTGGAACAGAAGTAGTTAAGCCTATCTATCATCACATTTCAAAATTCGGGACTTATGTGAAAGATTGGGCATTAGTAGAGAAAGACGAAAAACTGGGGTTTATCACGCTTCAGGGTTATGAAATCATCAAAACAAAATATCATAGCATCTCCAAATTTGGAATCTACCGAAAAGATTGGGCTTTAGTGGAGAAAGATGATTTACTCGGATTCATTTCCACGGATGGAGTGGAAGTTGTTAAACCAAAATATCACAACATTTCTAAGTTTGGAGCCTACAAAAAAGAATGGGCTTTAGTGGAGAAAGACGATTTGTTGGGCTTCATCAATTTGGATGGGGTTGAAGTTGTAAAACCCAAATACAATGCAATTTCCAGATTTGGAGCTTATCGGAAAGACTGGGCCTTGGTAGAAAAAGATGGTTTATTAGGCTTCATTTCCATGGATGGAACAGAAGTGGTAAAACCCAAATATGAAAGCATCGTCAAAGGCTCAGGATTAATCGGGATTATTAGAGGGAAAAAAGAGGAAATTCAGCCATAGATAAAACTTGAAAATAAATTGAACGATAAAAATAATTATTTGATTATCTCAGATATTATAACTAATTTTGGTGTCGCTTTTAAGTAGTATTAAATTCAAATATTTCATAACTTCATTTAAACATTCAACATCATGAAAAACATTAAGATGAAAAAAATACTGATTGCATTGGATTACGATCCAACGGCACAAAAAGTAGCAGAAGTTGGCTTTTCATTAGGTTCCTCATTGGGAGCCGAAATAACATTACTGCATGTTATTGCCGATCCTATTTATTATTCTTCCCCTGAATATTCTCCAATTATGGGGTTTACAGGTTTCATCGACATTGGCCCTGTTCAACTCAACAGTGCTGATGCTCTTAAATCAGCATCATTGCTGTTTCTTGATAAAACAAGAGACCATTTAGGCAATGCTGATATTAAAACTCTGGTTAAGGAAGGCGATTTTGCTGAAACTATTTTAGATACTGCTAAACACATTCATGCAGATATTATTGTTATTGGTTCACATAGTCGTAAATGGTTAGGAAATTTAGTAATGGGCAGCGTTTCTGAAAGCGTATTACACCAAACCAGTATTCCTCTGTTTATTGTTCCTACTAAAAAACAAGATTAAGCTATTATTTTGTTGGTTTTCGACAAGGCTTTAGCCAGCTATTATATGTTGCCGGCTTAAGTTAATGAAATCAATTTGGCTAAAACTTTATGCTATTAATTAGCTTAACTAACACCTCATCAGCTTTATTCCTTTTTCACCGAAATGGTGAAATTACTTCAGATAACAATTTTTAAGAATTATCTCTGTTTATTTTTTTCTCAGCAAAAGGAAATCAAATTATTTTTGCAACACTAAATTAATACGTATGAAAACAAAATTGATTTTACTTATTATAATTCTATCAGCATTCAAAGTCGATGCACAAAAAGCAGCCATTATCAAATTCGATAAAAAACTACATGATTTCGGACAACTCAAAGAAGAAGGCGGAAAAGTGGCTGTTACTTTCAATTTTACCAACGTTGGGACCGATACCTTAATAATATCTGAGGCAAAACCCTCATGCAGTTGCACGGTTGCCGACTGGACAAAAACCCCTGTTGCCCCCGGCGAAAAAGGATTTGTTATCGCTGATTATGATCCATATAATCGTCCCGGAGAATTTCATAAAGCTGTGTGGGTAAATTCAAATGCAACAGAACCACAGGTTACTCTTGACATAAAAGGGGTGGTAATTCCGAGAATTAAAACATTCGTCGATTCATTTCCGGCACAAAGCGGCAATCTTTATTTTGGCTCAAAAGGTTTTTATTTAAGAACCATAAGCAACAAAGGTATCAAGAAGGATTCGATGGAAGTATTCAATTCATCCTCCAAACCCATGAACATTTCGTTCTCGGATGTTCCTGCTTTTATTACTTGTAAGGCAGTTCCAACTACAGTGCAACCACAAAAAAGAGGAAAAATATTTATTTCTTATAATCCTGAAAAAAAGAATGATTATGGTGTGGTAAGTGATTTTATTACCATCGCAACAGACGATTCAATTGCTCCAAATAAGCTTATGAGTGTTAATGCAACCATAACGGATGATTTCACTAAACTAAGTCCGAAACAGAAACTTAACGCTCCTAAAATTGTGTTTACATCGGAAGTAATTAATTATGGAACTGTAACCGATGGGGATATGATTAAGAAAACCTTTGAATTTAAAAACGAAGGAAAAGACACTTTGTTTATCCGCAAAACTACCCCTTTTAAAGATGATTGTAAAATCATATTGACAGGAAAATCAGCCGTTGCAAGCGGCGAAAGCAGCAGTATTGAAATAGACTTTGACACCAATGGAAAGAGTGGGCCTGATGTAAAAAGAACTATTTTAATGACTACAAACGATCCAAGCAGATCTTTTATTATTTTGGTTATAAAAGGAAGTATTACTCCCAAATAGTGTCGGCTCCATTAAATATCGGCATTAATAAACCAAATTGAATAAAACAAAAACGCCGGAATCAACCGGCGTTTTATGTTTTTTCATCAAATTCATTTATTTGTGATGTTCACACGTGCCAGGTTTGCAAGTTTTTGAAGCATCACAACATTTCATCTTGGTGGTATCCCCTTTTGCACAACAAGTGCTGTCTTTTTGGTCACCTTTGCAAGTCATCATACATTTATGCATTGTAAACTCTCTATGGGCGCAATCAGCCTGAACCCATTCATAATACAATGATAATTTGCGTTGTTGAAAAACTTTTTTAGCGGCATGAATGCCACCAATTGTTGAAAGAGCTACGGCTACAGTTAATAGAATAGTTCCCATTTTCACTTTAGAGGGTAGTTTATTGACAAATCCATCAATAAGGGAAATTAAACCAAACAAAAGGCTTAATGATACAACTAAGCCCATAACATAAGCAATGATTGTAAATGCAGTCATATTTTTTTTAGATTAATAATTAGGGTGCAAATATAGTAAAATCATTCAAATAGAAAATATTTTTCATTTTTTTTCATTCTCCATACAACCTTTTTTGTACTTTTGGTGTCTTTATAGAAATTCACAACCAAAATCATTTTACTATGAAAAAAATCATCCTTATTTCGATTTGCGTTTTAGGCTCATTATTTTCGGCTTATTCGCAGCAATTTTTAAGCGTAAGTGGAACAGTTACTCAAATCTCCACTAATCTGCCAGTTCCAAATCATACCGTAACAATTTACGGTGACAGTACTGCTGGAACAGCATTAATGTCAACACAAACTAATGCATCAGGTTATTATTCTTTTGCTTATACCTTACCTCCATCAGGAACAGCAGTTACATTATATGTAAGAACAGAAGATTGCCAAAATTACTCTCATGTAGTTAGTCTTATTTCAACTAACACACCATTAGTTGCAAATTTCCAGATTTGTTATAATCCTGTGAACCCTTGTAGTGTTCAGTTCCTATCTTATCAGGATTCAAATGCAGTGAATACTTACTATTTCAATCCTGTTTTAAATTCAAGTGCTAATCATTGCTCATTACTTTGGACATTTGGGGATGGAACTACTTCAACAAATTTTGACCCTTCACATCATTATCAAAATGCCGGGGCATATAATGTTTGTTTAACTGTTGCTGATTCAGTTTTGGCTTGCACAGCTACTTATTGTGATTCCCTTTTGGTGGGTGCCGCCTATAATTGTCATGCTGGGTTTAACTTTGTTCCCGGAGCAATTTTAGTAAATGAACTCCATTTCTCATATACGGGCACTTCAACCGCTAACACTCAATATGCCTGGAGTTTTGGTGATGGAACAAGCTCAACTTTACAAAATCCAACTCACACCTATCCTGCGCCCTATAGTACCTATACTGTATGTGTTACTATCACTGAAACTAATTGCACTGATACCTATTGCGACCAGATTGCTATTGGTAATCCTCCTTGTAATATTAGTTTTTCATGGTTAATTGATTCATCAAGTTCCAGTGGATATACTTATCAATTTTATCCCTCAGTCAATAGCCCTTCTTCTTCCGCCGCTGTGGTGTGGACTTTCCCAAATGGAACTACAAGTTCCTTATATAATCCATCGTTCACATTTCCTATGGTGGGAAATTATTTAGTTTGCATGTCATATAACAATGTAAACACTGGCTGCACGGGTTCGGTTTGTGATACCGTTGTAATAGACACTAACAATACGGGGGCTTGTCATGCCGGATTTACGGTTACCGTTACAGGTCAAGAAGCTCATTTTACTTACACAGGAAGTGCCAGTGCAAACAATCAATATTCGTGGAGCTTTGGTGATGGAACAGGTTCCACACTTGAAAATCCAACACATGTATATAGTAGTACCACTTCTACAGCTACTGCATGTTTAACAATATATAATGGAAACTGTCAGGATTCATATTGCCTCTGTTTTGTGTTGGGAAATCCTCAAAACACCTATCAGGTTAGTGGCATGGTGACCGTTGGACCCACCACTCCTGCCGATATTGGTAATGTTATTTTATATGAAATCAACACCTCAAGCACACCTTTTGTTGTGACTCAAACCACTTCTATAGTTCAGGATAGTTCAGGATATGCTTATTATACTTTCTCTAATTTGCCAAATGGTTCTTATCTTGCAAAAGCAATGCTGACGCCCAATTCACAATATTATTTGACCACACTTCCTACCTATCATGAAAGTTCACTCGAATGGAACACTGCCGATTTAATTACTGTAAACGGAAACAATGTCACAGCTAATATCCACATGATTTTAGGAAATAATTCGAACGGCAACGGAAGTATAACAGGTAATGTGGTTCAGGGTGGTTCGAAGGGACCCGGTGATGCCATTGCTAATGTAGAAATTGTATTGCTGAACGAAGCCGGAAGTGCTGTTAAATATACTACTTCAGCTTCAAACGGCAGCTATAGTTTCAGCAATTTAGCTTATGGAACTTATCGGATAATTGCAGAAATTGCAGGTTTGACCTGTGCTCCTTATACCATAGTGTTAAGTTCAACCAATACTACGGCAAGCAATGTAATTGTCACCGTAAACACAACGAATGCAGTGATTAATGGAATTGAGAGTTCAATTCAAGCCAATTCGATTAGCGAAATATTCCCAAATCCAAGCACGGGTGATGCTTATATTAATATGGTTGGAAACGATAATGTGAAAATCAATATTTATAATGCAAGTGGTTTATTGCTTTCATCAAATGAATATTCAATAAATGGTTCGAAAAGAATAACATTAAATTCGCAACAGCTTCCAATTGGAGTGTATACGGTTTGTATCGAAAATAATCAAAAAAATAATATTTACCGCAAACTCATCATCTCAAAATAAATTGATTTAAAATATTTTAAGACCGACTCAAAAGGGTCGGTCTTTTTTTTCTATTTTTGCCGCTCATAATGATTACAAACCACCTTGGCGAATTTGCCGCATTACTAACTGCAGTTTTTTGGACCTTTACGGCATTGGCATTCACCGATGCCGGTCATCGAATTGGTTCGCTGGCGGTTAATTTCTGGCGTTTGGTAATTGGCATTACACTCCTTACCGCCTTTGCGTGGATTTATTATGATATGCCAATCCCAGTTGGCATTCCCACCGATGCATTGATTTGGCTGGCACTTTCAGGTTTCGTGGGGATTTTCCTTGGCGATTTATTTCTTTTTAAAGCTTTCACCATCATCGGTCCACGGGTATCGCTGCTCATCATGTCGTTGTCGCCGCCTTTGGCTGCTTTTATCAGTTGGTTTTCAATGGGAGAAAAACTCACCTATTGGGATTTAGTGGGAATGACATTAACCATGACGGGCATCATCATGGTGATTCTAAAAGGAACAAAAGCAGAAGGTAGAAACATGTTTTTCAGCCTTCGGCATTCGCCAAAAGGAGTCTTTTTTGCTTTATTAGGAGCCATAGGACAAGCCTCGGGTTTGGTGATGAGCAAACTTGGGGTTCTGAAAGCACCGAATGCTTTTTCGGCAACACAAATACGGGTGGTTGCCGGAATGATTGGTTTTATAATACTTATCACCTTCCTTAAACGATGGAAACCTGTAATTCTATCCATAAAAAACGCAAGAGCCGCCGCAAGTCTTTCAATCGGTTCGTTTTTTGGTCCGTTTCTGGGCATTTCCTTTTCGCTGATTGCGGTGAGTTATGCCAATCCGGGCATAGTGCAAACCATCGTTTCCATCAACCCCATTCTCATTATTCCGTTTTCAGTATGGTTCTTTAAAGAAAAAATAACCTGGCGTGAAGTGATAGGTGCGGTGATAGCCGTGGCGGGTGTGATGGTGTTTTTTGTGGTTTAAATGATGTAAATAGCTATTTATAGGAGAAATACAGCTATATTCTCAAGAAATAATCCTTGAATTTCTGGTGGAAATCAGGGGATTTCTGGTAGAAATTCCGGAATTTAAAATTGTTATGCTGGAATAAGAAATTGAAATCCTCAAATTTAAAATTGAAATCTTGGAATTAGAAATTGTAATCCTTAAATTTAAAATTGTAATCCTAGAATTAGAATTTTAAATCCTAGAATAAAAAATTGAAATCCTAGGATTTCAATTTTTTATTCCGGAATTTCAATTTTTATTTTCGGGATTTTGATTTTGTTTTTAGATTGATGGAAATGTGACGATGCATTTTTTAATAAATATACATACTTCTATTTGTGCTTTTTGAAATGGGAATTGTTTGAAATTTATTTCTATCCCAGGCTCGATATAAACAACTCTATATACTCCCAAATTATCCATGTATCTAACAATAATTTTACAATTTGAAATCAGCATTTATATTTAAAATCAGGGTTTTCATATAAAAATTGTTGTTTTCTGTATATTAAATTTTCCCAATTAAAATATTGTGTTTATGTTTGCTGTCTAATAATAGGCCTTTGAAACTATCTTTCATCAATAACAAACGAATTACTATTTTTCTCCATATCATTATATGGGTGTTGCTACTGATTATACCGCTCTTCATATTTGGATACAATTCCGAAATAGATGATCATATATTGGTGATTACATATTTTCAGGTTGTATCTTATGCCATTATATTCTACCTGCATTTTTTTCTGCTCATCCCCAAACTATTTTTCAACAACCGGAAGATATGGTATTTTGTTGTTAGCCTTGCTTTGATTATGTTGCTGGGTTTTGTTACGGATATTGGTAGTCATACGCAAGGGGAGCGTTTCAGAGAACATCATTTTTCGGAAGAGCGAACACCTCATCATCTTGAATCAAGAGATTCACATTCATCAAAGAACATTCCGATTTACAATTTCTTCCTTACTTCTTTCCTGGTTACCGGCTTTAGTCTTGGATTGCGTTTTTCCTACAAACTTTCAAAAAATGAGAAACTTCGTAAGGAAACCGAAAATGAAAAAATAAATTCAGAGTTGGTCTTTCTGAAGAGCCAAATGAATCCACATTTCTTTTTCAACACGCTCAATAACATTTATGCTTTGGTAAGTTCCAAATCTGACGATGCACCCATCGCCGTTCTCAAACTTTCGAAGCTCATGCGCTATATGTTGTATGAAACTCAAAAGGGGAATACGCTGTTGGGGCAAGAAATTGAGTTTATGAAAAACTATTTCGATTTGATGAAGCTTAGATTGAGTAATAAAGTCATCGTTAACATTCATTTCCCCGACTCCTATGCCTATATGAGCATTCCGCCCCTGCTCTTTATCCCTTTCATCGAAAATGCTTTTAAACATGGAGTTAGCTATAAAGAGCCTTCGTCAATAAACATTTCGTTGAAAGTGGAGCAAAACACCATACATTTTATTTGCGTCAATTCAGTATTCAAGAAAGAAGAAGAAAAGGAAGCAAGCATGGGCATAGGTCTGGAAAATATTAAAAAACGTCTTGCTTTATTATATCCTGATAAGCATAGCCTTGTCATTGATAAAACGGATAATCTGTTTTCAGTGAAACTGATCATACATACCGTATAATATTCACTTAACATAAACACCAAATGTTGAAAGTAATTGCAATAGATGATGAGCCTTTGGCTCTTCAGTTAATCACAAGTTATATCAAACAAACTCCTTTTCTGGAACTTGTGGATAGTTTTGATAGTCCCACTTCCACTATCGAGTTTTTAGAACATACGCATATTGATTTGATTTTCCTCGACATTCAAATGCCCGACCTCAGCGGCACCGACTTTGCACGTATGATGAAAGCCGGACCAAAAATCATTTTCACTACCGCTCATGCCAAGTATGCCATCGAAGGTTATAAGCTCGATGCGGTCGACTATTTATTAAAACCCTTCAGTTACAACGAATTTCTTAATGCTGCGCAAAAAGCAAAGAAGCAAGTGGAACTTGAAAACAAATCAAACGCAGAGCTTTATACCAACAACGAATTTCTGTTTATCAAATCAGATTATAAAATCCGGCGTATCAATTTCAACGATATAATTTACATTGAAGGACAGAAAGAATATGTGAAAAT
This sequence comes from Bacteroidota bacterium, assembly GCA_037144095.1. Classification (GTDB taxonomy): domain Bacteria; phylum Bacteroidota; class Bacteroidia; order Bacteroidales; family CAIXTV01; genus CAIXTV01. The sequence goes on along the minus strand of JBAWXL010000022.1, from coordinate 13,744 downwards.
CTTCATCAAAAACGAGCCAAACCCAATTTCGTCCATCATTTCGCTGAAAACGCTGGAAACAAAACTACCCGAAACAAAGTTTATGCGAGTACACCGTTCCTTCATTGTTAACCTCGATTGTGTGAATACAGTGGAACGTTCACGTATAGTTTTCGGTAAGGTTTACATTCCGGTTACGGATCAATATAAAGACAACTTTCAGGATTTTTTGAATAGGAATTTTGTGTAATTCCTATTCAAAATAATTTAATCCTAAATATAAGTTTATTGAGAAGCAATTTATTCTTTAATCACTTTTCTGAACTCAAATGTTTCTCCGTTTTCAAGCTTAATTAAATAAATTCCTCTACTTAGATTTGATACCGGAATTACTACTTTATTCAACAATCTATCTTTCAACACAACTTCACCTAACGAATTTAAAATCTCAAAGTCAAGGGTTTTTGTGTTCCCATTCATCTCAATAGTAAGTTCATTTGTAACAGGATTTGGATAAATTTTAAGAGCATTACTATTCGTAAAACCATCAATTCCCATATTGGTAACCACAATGAAATTAGAGGAATCGGACTTGCATCCACTCACCGTAACGATATCGAAATAGGTACCATCTGCTGTTACGGTATAATTTTGAAGGGTTGCACCGCTTATCAATCCACTTAAGTTGTACCATTGATTACCAGCCGCTATATTCGATTGTAAGACATTGCCAACACGGGTAACTACGGGGGCAGTAGGAGGGGTCGGAGCGGCATTAATTACCACGTTAGCAGAAGCGAGCGAAACACAACCCGATGAATTTGTAACTGTGAAAGTATAGGTGCCTGTTGGTATACCTGAGATAGTAGAAGTGGTTCCTGAACCTGTAGAAGTAACAGCGCCAGGAGTTCTGGTAATAGTCCAGCTTCCATTATTAGGTAAACCACTCAAAACAACACTTCCCGTAGTTAAAGTGCAAGTAGGTTGGGTGATGGTTCCAACGGTGGGAGCAACAGGGAGAGGTGCTATGGTTGCTGTAGAAGTAACAGCGCTACTCCAACAACTACCATCAAAAGCTCTAACCCACACAACATAAGTGCCTGCAGCAGTTGGTGAAGTATAGGTTGTTGCAGAATTAGTTGTTTCGGTGCCTGCAGCAGAACTTACCCAGTAACAGCTTCCTGCAGTGCAACTTCCTTTAGTGAAAGTGATGGCGGTGCCTGCACATTTAGGTCCATCGTTAGTGATAGCACCAGGGGCTGAAAGGGCAGGATTAACTGTGAAAGTGGAGGTGCTATTTGCTGTGCCTCCAGGGGTTGTAACGGATACTGTACCAGTGGTTCCGCTGCCAATTGTTACCGTAATTGAAGTTCCGGTATTGGCTGTTATTGTGGCGGCTACTCCACCAATGGTCACTGCAGTTGCGCCTGATAAATTGGTTCCGTTTATGGTAAGCGATGAACCAATGCATCCGCTTGAAGAACCTAAACTGGTGATAGTAGGAACAGCTAAAACGTTTTCGGTCAAACTAAAATTATCCAAGCCTAAATAACCCAAAGGACCTGTGACATTTGTAACGTGTATGATAAAATAATAGGTTCCTGAGGTGGAAGGGAAAAAGGTTCTTGAAACTGAATCGTAAGTGGTTACCGTTGTAGTGGTACTGCTTAAAAATTCGGTACCCATCAAGGTGGAACCTAATCCGGTTTGAACGGTATTGGAACGAACTTCCCCAGTCCATCCCTGATAACCATCTCCTGCATATTTAAACTTTAATTCATAATAGTTTCCTGTGGTTAAATAAAATGGAGGGGTTATTAAATAATTACTGGGGTTGATGGGGGTACTGTTGCAGCCAATATAGTTTGGTGCAGAATAGGGGTCGTTATAGGTTGAACTTGCTGCTTTCATAGTAGCCCAGGGGGTACCACCGCCCGATTCTACTTTCCAACATGAAGGGACAATTGAGGCGCCAATATTGCTGAGGGTATCGAAATTTTCTGACCACGGGAAACTAATTGGACTGCCCACATTCACCTGAACTGAATTGGAATTTGAAGTTAAAGTGCTGTTGGTGCAGGTTAATACACATCTGAAATAGGTAGTGGCATATATGGGCAAAGAAGTATAACTGCTGCTTGTAGCACCGACACCTCCTGTTACATTAGCCCAACCGGAAGTTCCATTTGCCGATTGTTGCCATTGAAAATTAATGCCGGCATCAGTAGAATATCCAGCCAACGACAAGGAGACAACGTTACCCGAACAAGCAGTTTGCAATGCAGGACTTGCTGTTCCGGCAGTAGGTGTCCCCGAACATTGAATTCCGGAGGTATAAACCAATGAAATATTATCAACTGCGGGAGTGGCGTTTGGATGCACCCCATTGCTGCTGTAAGTAAATACTATTCTAACGGTAGTGCCTGCCAATGAAGTTAAATCTATTTGTGGCATAGCCGTAAAATTCGGATAGGCAGTGGCTGAATTCACAAAACGCTGCACATAACCTGTTGAAGGAACAGTTCCTGTAACAGGAGTGTTGGTTGTGGTTGTTGTGAAAACATAAAAGAAATCGTTCGCCGAATCTACAGTAGCTTCTTTTAAATAGAAATTCAAATACACATTGATTGCCCCTGCGGGAATGGTGACATCTCTATAAAAATGGTCAATTTTTGCAGCTCCAATCCCAGTGTTGGTTGTTGAACTTCCAACAAAAGCTGTTTGAGTTCCCCCTTGTGCTCCTGCTGCTGTTCCAACCCACCATTTTTTTGTGTCTGCTGCGGCTTGAACTTCTGTCCAACCGTTTGCAGCAAAAGTAGTACCCGATTCAAATCCACCATCTCCAGTCGGTGAAATTAAAAACGTTTGTCCCCAGCTATTCATACTGAAAACGATTGCAATGAAAGCGAATAATGTTTTTTTCATACTTGTTTTATTTAGTTATTATTAATATTTCAAAATCAATAGAATACGATGTTTCAATCAAAAGAAAAGAATAGCTGCAAAATTAGGATTTATCTAAATTTAAATAATTTCTCTAAGCAATTGCATTATTCAATTCACTAAATATTGAATGTTTTACATAATATGATTTACTATATCAACACTTCTATTGTTTTATATAAGACGATTTTTTTTTTGATTTCTGGCACTTGATTCGAAAATAATTTTGAAGTAAAGAAAATGAGAGTGAAAATTTACAGTATTAGGTGAATTAATATTTTGGAATAGCTCAACAAATCACCCCTCAATCGGATTGTTTTTTTGGTGGTGAAGAGAATGGGACTTTGGGAACATGAGGGACGATGGATGTTTCGGACACTTCTAAAGGCTCAGTGACCATTTGGACAGGCGTAGCGACCGGAACTATAATCGGGGTTGGCGCTTCGACAAACTCAGTGACCGTATAGATAGACTCAGTGACCTTGATTGTGACCGTGATGCTAATTATCATCTTTTAGAAAGAGGTAAGTATGATTTGGAGGCAAATGTCAATGATCGGGCTATTTGCGACATTGACCGAGAGATTTATGGCATCGACAATCGAAATCATGACATTGACCAAGAGATTTGTAGTATAGACAAATGAAATCATGATATCGACCGAGAGATTTGTGGCATCGACAATCGAAATCATGACATCGACCGAAAGATTTGAGGTATCGACAATCGAAATCATGACATTGACTGAAAGATTTGTGGCATCGACATTATGAATTGTTCTATAGACAATGCTCCTTGCAACGATGACTAGACTCCATGCACTATAGACTATGCTCCTTGCAACGATGACCGGACTCCGTGCGCTATAGACAGTGCTTCTTGTAACGATGACCGGACTCCGTGAGCTATAGACTATGTCCCTTGTAACGATTACCGGACTCATTGCGCTATAGACAATCGGGATTATGCTATTGACCGGGCTCCTTGTACTATAGACAATCGGAATTATGCTATAGATAATGGGAATTGTGCTATAGACACGAATTCTAAGATCAACCTAACTGCTAATAGGATTACTTATTGATTATCTGTATATAATGTAATTACAAACAGTATATTGATTAAATATTTAATTAATACAACATGGTCGAAAGTGTGAATTAAGGGAGTAAAATTAACAGATTTACGAGAGATGTTGGAAACTGAGATTAATTTTGGTGTGAACCCACCGATTGTAAGAGGATGTTAATGGTTAATTGGTTATTGAGTTAATTGTGCTGTTGTCTAAAATCCCAGTCCTAAATCCTAAGATGTACACTTTCTGGAATTTGGAGCTTGGGGTTTTATGTTGAAACCTAACAGGTTTTGAAAACCTGGTAGGTTAGGGGCTTCTTACTGAAAGACTACTGGTCTAAACAGCTAAAGGCCTATTAGCCTCCTTCAAGCTTCAGTCTAACCGCCTTCAGCCTTTTGAAAAAACCTAACAGGTTTTGAAAACCTGGTAGGTTTGGTTTAGTATCTTGGGGCTTGGGGCTTTTTTCTAAAAGACTAAAGGTCTAAAAAGCTAAAAGTCTAAAGGACTAAATATCTTAACAATTAAAAGCTCTACTGTGGTTAAAGGGATTCCTTTCTATAAGATTAAAAATCAGCTTTCCATGTTGTTAAATCAAATGAATTGCGATTTTTTTTGCCTACAAAATAGCTCAAATACTTAAAGCTTTAGCCATATTTTTTATATGATAATTTGATTTATTGCATTTGTGAAACTTAAAATGTTTAATTTTGTTTAGTCTGAATGATAATTTACATTATTATTTTTCAGCATATAGTATTACCAAAATAGTAGGTTTTAACTTGTGAATCCTATAAATTTGGGTGTTAAGAAAAAATAAAACAATCATGAAAAAAAACTTATTTACTTTGCTAATGCTGTTTCATTTCTCTATTTCTCTATTTGCACAATATAGTGGCGGAATTGGACGGGGAGACATATTAAATGGATGCCTTAACCCATCTAATGGTGGCATCATTGGGTCGAATCATAGTGGCTGCTCTCCTTATAAACCTCCCAGTCTTATCGGAATTGTTGCTCCTACAGGCTATGCCGGGACAGTTGAATATTGCTGGCAGCAATCAACCACAGGTAGCAGTCAGGGGTTTACCGATATTCCCAACTCAAACAATGCAGATTACAACCCCGATACGTTGTTTGCTACCACTTGGTTTCGAAGATTGGTGCGTGTGGCATGCAAAGATGATTGGTCTAATTCTACCTTGTCTAATTTGGTGCAAATTACCGTAAATACTTCTCCTGAAGCACCCACAGGGGATAGTTTGCAAGCTTTTGCTTATATTGCCACTATCAGCAATTTGGTTGCAATTGGCAATTCAATACATTGGTACGATGCAGCCAATGGAGGGAATTTGTTATTAAATTCAGACACAATCCATAATGGAATCACTTATTATGCAAGCCAAACGCTTGGAAGTTGTGAGAGTAATAAACGTTTAGCGGTTAGAGTGGAACTAACTTATTTTAAAACAGTCAAGCTTCACCTCTTCCTTGAGGGATTATTCGACAATTCTTCAAATAATATGATAGAAGCTCAGGATGTTGATTTGGGGACAGGCTTAGCTTCTCCCAAATATGGCCAAGGTATTGCAGATAGAATTAGTGTTGATTTTTTTGAAGAGGTTTCACCCTTTAGTCCTGCCGGGCTGAGCATCAGCGGAGTCGATTTGTTGACTAACGGAGAGGCTTCATTTCAAATGTCAACAAATCTTTCGGGTAATTATTTTATCAGAGTGCGCAGCCGAAATCATCTCGAAGCGTGGTCGGCAATAGCTGTTCCTTTCGGTTCAGGCTTTATTGATTATGATTTTACAAGCAACGCATATAATGCTTTTCAGGCTCCGGGAGGAAACGACCCTCAGGCCATGCTTTCTAATGGAACGTATGCTTTCTATTTAGGTGATTTGGACCAAAATCTGGGAGTTGATTTTGATGATTATAATTTGTTTGAACCATTTTTAAATGAAGGCACTTATGGTTTTACAATAGCTGATTTTAATGGTAATGCTTTGGTTGATTTCGACGATTATAATATTTTCGAACCCAGACTCAATGAAGGTGATTTTGCACAATACCCCGGTATGCCTTAGTTTTATTATTTAATTGCAATTCAATTGAAAATATTTACTTGTCAATTTTATCATTTAATATTTTTCTTTGAAAATTGATAATTGATAGTTTATTTTCCGGGAAAAAACTTTCAATAACTAAAAAATCAAATTTATTTTAGCTATAAAGTCTGAAGTGGGATATGATATTGGTCAATATAATACAAAAAGTTTAGGGTTAATTTTAGTGGTTTTGTGAATAAAATCAATTACTTAAAAGTTTGTTCTCAATAATATATTTCGTCACTGAAACAAGTCAATATTTTTTTGTTTAGAAATTACTTTCATATATTATAAAAATAAATAACTTTGAAGCAAAAATCATATATAAACCTAAACACATGAAAAGAGTTCTATTATTTTTGTTTTGGATTGCATTAAGCATCACTATTCCAGTGCAAAATACAAATGCACAAATTGCTGTAACCGTTACAAACCCATCAAACACAACACCACCTCTTTCTACTACTTATCCTTCCCTTGCCTCAGCCATTACCGCTATAAATGCAATTACAGGATTATCAGGTCCTGTGATTTTCAACCTTGCTGTTGGGGGTACCGAAACAGCCCCTGCTGGTGGATACGTATTAGGTACTTCAAACCTCAATGCATTAACTTCAGCCACCAAAACTATTACCTTTCAAAAAGGAGGGAATGGAGTAAATCCGATGATTACTGCTTTCACCCCCGGCACTTCCACAACGACAGATGGTATTTGGAAATTAGCAGGTGCCGACTATATAACCATTGATGGTATTGATTTAAAAGAAAATGCTTCGAATTTAACTTCAACCACAAAAATGGAATGGGGTTATGCTTTTGTTAAAATCTCCGGTATCGACGGTGCTCAAAATTGCACCATTAAAAATTGTAGTATCACCTTAGATAAAGCCAATGCAGCATCGGTAGGAATTTACTCTGGGAATCACATAGCCACTTCAACGAGTTCTTTAACAGTTAGTGCATTAAGTGGTGGAAATTCAAATAATAAAATATACGGGAATACAATTTCAAATGTTTTTTATCCTATTCAGATGATGGGCTATAACAACGCTACTTTTTTTGATCAAAGTAATGAAATTGGGGTGACTGCAGGCAATACTCTGTCAAACTTTGGGGGAGCCATTTCTTCTTATGGTATTTATATTCAATATAATAATCTTTTTAAAATATCAAATAACATCATTACAAATACAGGCACCACTACAACTTTGAAGGGAATTTATCTGGCATCTACTTCTATTGCAAGTGGCGATATTAGCAATAATAACATTCAATTAAACTCAAGTGCAACTACTACTCAGTTTTCTGCTATTGAAAGTGCCATCGCCGGTACAGGAACCGTTAATATTACAGGCAACAGCATTCACGATTTTGCCTGTCCTACTTTAACATCTGGAAATGTTTATTTATTGATGAATTCAGGGGCTGTTTCCACTTTAAATATCAGTGGCAATACTTTTTCAAATAATATCCTTACTTCAACTACCGGTCTCATTTATGGAATTTTCAACAATGCTTTAGTCCCAAATTTATCCATCAGTGGGAATGCCTTCACTGGCAATACCATCAATTCCACTTCCGGAACTTTTAGAGCTATTCAAAATACAACCGCAAATATTACAACCCTGAATATTTATAATAATATCATTTTCAATAATACAGTAAATGGAACAGGAGGATTTTACGCTATATTCTCGGCCACTGCAACTAATGCAAATGTGTATTCTAATACAATTAACGGAAATAGAAAAACAGGTTCCTCAGGTGTCTTTTATGGCATTAAAATGAATGGAGGCACTCTCTCTGTTCACGATAACAATATTTATAACGACTCCATTCTATCCACTTCCGGAGCTGTTGCGGATACTCTTCATGGCTATTCAAACAGTAGTGCGACCACCAGCGAAACTATTTACAATAATAACATTCATGATTTATATTTAGGGGGAACAAGCACCTCTGCATCTCAGCTTTATGCCATTTTTACCCGTGGGACAGCAGCGTCAACTACTAAAAATATATATTCAAATCAACTCTATAATTTGAGTTTGAATACCGCACGTGGAGGTTTGCTATCGGGTGTGTATAATGGACCCGGGGGGACTATTAACATAAATAATAATGGATTCTATAATTTTAAAGCCACAGGTGATAGCAGTAAAGTGCAGGGAATGTATATTGAAACCGGCTCTGCCGTAAAGATTTATAATAATTTCATTTCAGATATTAAGAACGCTTCAGCTATTGATGCAAATGCAATTTCAGGTATTGAAATTCAAGGAGGAACTGCAGTAAGTGTTTATTACAATAGTATTTTCTTAAACGCAATTAGCTCGTCGGCTACTACCTTTGGGACAAGTGGTATTTACGCTTCGACCACCCCAACCCTTGATTTGCGAAACAATATAATTGTCAATAATTCCACTCCTATTGGCACTTCTCTGACCGTTGCTTTTCGTCGAAGTGGAACAAATTTGACGACCTATGCTTCAACTTCTAATAATAATGCCTTTTATGCAGGAACACCCAATGCAACTCACCTGATTTTCTTCGATGGAACTAATTCAGATCAAACAATTAATTTGTTTAAAGCAAGAGTCACAAGTCGTGATGTTCAATCTTTCAGCGAATTGCCTCCGTTTGTAAACATTTCTACTACACCCTATAATATTCATTTAGGCAATGCTTTTTCCACTCAATGTGAAGGTGGGGCTCAACCAATTTCTGGAATTACAACGGATTATGATGGGGATACCCGAAGTACTACCACACCGGATGTGGGGGCTGATGAGGGTAATTTTACTGTGATGGATTATGTGGCTCCTTTAATTACTTACACTGCACTTAGTAACAATTGTTCTCCAGGTGATCAGATTTTGGCTAATGTAAATATCAGTGATGCAACAGGAGTTCCTGTTACAGGGAATTTAGTTCCACGTATTTATTATAAAAAGAATTCGGGAGGGAGCTGGTATTCTCATGCCGGAACATTGACTTCGGGAACTGCAATGGATGGTATGTGGAGTTTTACAATGTCCGCAAGTGACATGGGAGGACTGACCCCTAATGATGTAGTGAATTATTTCGTAATTGCTCAGGATGCTTCTCCTTCAAATAATATTACTTCAAACCCATCAACAGGTATGGTTGCAAGCTATGTTAATAATGTAACTTCACCACCAACCACTCCTAATTCAATAACTATAATCACTACATTGGCAGGAACCTATACGGTTGGAGTGAGTGGTAATTATCCTACTTTGACGGCTGCTGTAAATTCCTATAATAATTCCTGCTTAGGTGGACCTGTTGTGTTTAGTTTAATCGATGCTACTTATTCAAGTGAAGCATTTCCTATCACCATTAACCTTAATACCCAAACCAATGCAACCAATACCCTGACAATTCGTCCGGCTGCATCCATCTCTTCTCCTGTTACGATTTCAGGAACCAATGCCACTGCTTCAATTTTGATCAATGGAGGGAAATATGTTACCATTGATGGACGCCCGGGTGGAACAGGGACAAACAAATATTTAGTTATTGAAAACGCCAGCACGACTGCCCCCACACTGTTATATATCAACGACGCCTCAAATAATATGCTGACATATTGTGCGATAAAAGGGGGTTCAGATTTAATTGGGTTTAGCACCACCACAGGCACTACCGGCAATAGCAACAATACAATTAGTTATTGTGATATTGGTGGAATAGATGGTTCGAATTATCCTAAAAGTGGAATATATTCTTCCGGGACAGCTTCTAAAGAAAACAGTAACATTGTTATCACCAACAACAATATTTTTGATTTCCGTGGAGCTACTGCTTACGGTATAAACGTAATATCTAACAGTAGTGATTGGACTATTACAAACAACAATTTCTATCAATCAACGGCTTATGCAGGAATTGCAGGTACAACTTATGGAATAGCTGTGAAAAGTGGAAACAACCACCTTATTACAGGGAATTCCATTGGTGGTTCAGCTCCAGCTTGTGGTGGTTCAGCATGGAACGTTAATGCTTCTTCTGTAAACAACAGATTTGTTGGAATTCATATTAATGCCGGAACAACAACTGCTACCTCTATTCAAAATAATACCATTAAGAATATGTCGTGGTTATCTGCAGGGGCTAACACTGGTGCTCCGGGGACATGGTGCGGGATGTATTTAGCCGGAGGGAACCTCAATGTGGGAAACCTCAATGGAAATATTATTGGTGAAAACACCGGCACAGGTTCTATAACGATTACAAGTTCTGCTTCAAATACCAATTCGTATGCTATTTTAAATGCTTCTTCCAATACCAATTTCATCTCAAATAATTCTATTGGTTCGATGACAGTTACTGGCAGTGCTGCCGGAAATTCTCATTCTTTATATGTGATTCTAAATGTTGCAGCTACAGTCAATATTGCTATTGATAATAACTTACTTGGAAGTTTAACATCAGCAAATAGCATAAATGCACCCAACCTTTCTGTTGCCGGTAGCGCAAGACAATTTATTTGTGGTATTCAGAATTCTTCTGCCGGAACTGTTGCAATTACCAATAATACAATTGCCAATATCAATAATGCCTTTGATGTAATTCCTGCAAGCGCATCAGGAGCCATGATTTATGGAATAATTACCGGGAGTGGGTCTAATACTATTACGGGTAACACCATAAGAAATTTAAGGGTTAATGCTCCATCTGTAGCTGGGGGCACAGGAGGCAATTCAAGCGTGATAGGTATTGCATTGAATATTTCAACTGTTGGAGGACAAAATATTTCACAGAACAAAGTTTATTCATTATCAAGTTCTTATTCAGGAGAGAATAGTGTTACCGGAATATTTTATAATGGTTATACTTCAGGAAGCAATGTGGTGGCAAGAAACTTAATTTATTCTCTTGAATTAACTTCTGCGAGCACTAATTCTGTTTTGAATGGTATTTATGCTGGTGGTGGTACTACTGTTTTCCAAAACAATATGATTAAATTGGGACTAAAATCGGATGGAAGTTCCATTACATCATCTTATGCTATTAATGGAATTAATGATGCGCTGGGATCTAATAATTATTATTTCAATTCAGTTTATATTGGAGGCTCTTTGGTAACAGGTGCTTCAGCAACCTATGCTTTTAACAGTGCAAGTACTACGGCACGTGAATTTGAAAATAACATTTTCTACAATGCACGTTCAAATGACGGAACGGCTACTGCTAAACATTATGCTGTTAAATTATCATCCACTGGCACCTTAACTCTGAATTACAATGATTATTTTGTGAATGGGGTAGGGGGTGTGTTAGGAAATAATGGAAGTGATGTGAATGCAATACCCTTGGTGAGTGGTAAGGATGCGAATTCAATCAATAGTAACCCCATGTTTGTCAATCCAACGGCTGCAATTCCTGATTTACATTTAACAGCAGGTTCTCCCTGCACTTCAACGGGGCTAACTATTGCGTCAATCACAGATGACTTCGATGGAAATATTAGGTCAGCAAATCCCAATATTGGTGCAGATGAATTCATTTCTTCAGTTTGTTTGGGGGCTATTGGGGGCACTGCCACGGGTAGTACTACTTTCTGCTTGTCGGGACTTACTGATATAAGTGCAAGTGGCTATTCAACCGGAACCGGTAGCACCTATCAATGGCAATATTCATCAAATAATTTCACTTCTGATATACATAATTATACCAATCAGGTGAATCCAGCTTCACTTACTATTAGTGTCGGCTCAGTAACTACTTATATCCGTCTAAAAGTAACGTGTGCTACAGGAATAGCAACTGCCTATTCTAATGTAATCACCATCACCATTATTAATCCTGCTGCACCAACAGGAAATGCATTACAGTCGTTCAACAATACGGCTACCGTGGCTGATCTAGTGGCAACTGGTAGTGATATTAAATGGTATAATGCTTCGACAGGTGGAAGTTTGCTATCCCCAACTACAGCGCTGGTTAACGGTGGTATTTACTATGCTAGTCAGAGCATCAATGGATGTGAAAGCCAGACTCGATTAGCCGTTATGGTTTCTCTCAGCAAAACGGTTCATTTGCACTTATATTTGGAAGGATTGTTTGATATTAGTAGCAATAAAATGTTTGAAGCAAAAGATATTGATTGGGTGTCAGGAGATGTTTTTCCCAAGTTTGGAGCAGGTATAGCCGATAGAATTCAAATTAATCTTTATGAAGAAAACCCACCCTACGCTTCAGTTGGAACAAGCGTAAGTGATGTGAATTTAAGCACTTCAGGTGTTGCAACATTTCAGCTACCGGCAACTTATAGTGGAAATTATTTTATCAGAGTTCGCACCCGCAATCATATAGAAGCATGGTCAGCAATTGCAATTCCTTTTAATACTGCAAACATTAATTACGATTTTTCGACAAGTTCGTTAAATGCCTACCAGGCTTCAGGAGGTATAGAACCTCAGGCACAGGTTACATTAGGGATTTTCGCCTTTTATCTTGGCGATTTAGATCAGAACCTTGGAGTTGATTTCGACGACTTTAATGTCTTAGAGCCTTTTTTAACAGAGGGTACTTATGGGTTTACAATTGCTGATTTTAATGGCAGCGCCTTAGTTGATTTCGATGATTTCAATTTGTTTGAACCCAGACTTAACCAAGGTCCATTTGCCCAATATCCAGGGATGGTTAAAAAGTAGGATGAGGTTATACTGAGGCACCTAGAAGGTATTAGACTTTTAGCTTTTTACAAATATAGAAAAAGACCGAATACCCAAATTCCAAATTTAAAGACCCAAGAGAGAAAGGATGAAACTCTTTTTATCACGGACAGCAGCCTGAGCATCACGGATGGCAGTTTGAGCATCACGGATGGCTGTCTGAGCATCACGGATGGCAGTTTGAGTATCACGGATGGCTGTCTGAGTATCACGGATGGCTGTCTGAGCGTCACGGATGGCTGTCTGAGCGTCACGGATGGCTGTCTGAGCGTCAAGGGTGGCTGTCTGAGCGTCACGGATGGCTGTCTGAGCGTCAAGGGTGGTTTTTTGAGAAAAGTGAATGTGGGGTTGCGATATACAATTTTAATTTTATCAATTTTTCACAAAAGTAAATCACCACTTAATTTTAAATAAGAGCATTTGTTTGTGTTACTTGTGGAAAGCATGGAGTGTTGAGGAATACCTTTCATAAGAAAAGTTGATTTACAATGAAACAAAAAACTTGATTGAGAAATCTCAATTTATGCCCATTTTAAACAAGGTAATATTCCTTGTTTAATGATATTAGTATGAATAATTATTGGTTTTAATTGATATTATTTCTGATGATTCAACATTAATAAGCGAATTTGTCTTCTCTGATAGACAATCTTCATTTAAGACAAAGTACTTGTTTTTCAATCGTTTTAATATTGAAAAAGGATGTTTTTTCGGTCTGATGAAATTGCTCAATGTTAAAAAAAGATAATTATAATTAATTTCCACATCAAATATGTAGTAATTGCTACTTTTGCAAATTACAATAAAACAATCCAATTTATTTCAAACTAAAATTAAGTATCAACTAAAATTAAAATCAATGAAAAAAATGAAACAACTTGGCTTAATGGACATTTTTCAGGCTGCCGTGTTGTTCAAAGTCAATAAAACCGTAG
>JBAWXL010000021.1:0-27116 GCA_037144095.1 Bacteroidota bacterium | reverse complement strand
GGGTGTAATAGCTACGTTTCGAATCTAAATCCACCTCCTGAAGCAGGCAGAAATCGATGTTTTTGAGTGAAGCCAATATATTGAAAACGCCATTAAGATACGATTGATATTGCTCGATTGAGCAGCGGGTTTTGGTGCCGCCATCGTAGAAAAAATCCATTTCTTTGCCCAAACCACAATAGCCAATGTTCCAGCTAATCAGATTGATGATGCCCGAATCGGCATACGTCTGATGGTCGTTTCCTTTTATTTCGACGGGAGTGCAAAGGTCGGAATTCAGGTTGCTCAGGCTTGCCCAAACCAAAAAAGCCACGAAACACAGCACGAGACTTCCGCTTATCCATGCTATCACCTGAATTATTTTTACCATCATTTTTTGATGCGCTTTTTGGTTTGTAAAATACTGAATTGAAATGCTTGCAGCCCTGTAAGCACGAGGTTTTTATCTTTCAAAAATAAAAAAATAGAGCCTGCAAAGGTAAAAGAACGACTGCCACAACAAAAAGTTTTTCCAAACAACAAAAAAAACCAAAAAAACAGTTTTCAAATACCCTAAACAGGCTATAATTTTTTTCTATTTTTTTTCTAAGATTTCGCCTTTGATGTTGAGCACCACCTGATCGGTTTTGGCGTTCGACAGCACAGTGATGGTTTTGTTGAACACTCCGAGGCGTTTGGTGTCGTAGTGCACTTTTATTACAGAAGATTTTCCGGGCATGATGGGTTCTTTTGCATAGTAAGGGGTTGTACATCCGCAGGTAACCCTCACATCGGAGATAATCAGAGGCTCAGCACCGCTGTTTTTGAATTTAAACTCGCAATCGCCATTGGCATCCTGAAAAACGGTGCCATAATCGTGAGTTGTTTTTTCGAATTTAATTTCAGCGTCTTGAGGAACAGTGCTTTTTGAAGGAGTTTGTCCGACGACGCAAAAATTGATGCTTATGCATAATGCCAATAGTATAGTTTTCATAATTATATAGTTTTAATTTGCTGCAAAAGTAAGGCTTTTTTCATTTATAACGCTAAAAGCGGAATTTTCGTATTTCCAACAATGGGAATTAAGACCCAAGTCTCAAGCCCCAAATTTCAAATTCCAAGATTTCCAAATCGCAAACTGCGTCCCAAACTCATAATTTCATTTGAAAAACCCAAGTCTCAAATTCCAAATGGTAGGAAGAAAGTTGGGATTTTACTTTTAGCTTTAAGCTTAACTGTTAACAAATGTTAAATGGCACGATTGAAACTTTCAACCGTACAGTTTAAAATGCTGACCGTACGCTTGAATTTTCTGACCATATGGTTTAAAGTTCTAACCTTTCGGTTATAATTTCTGACCACATGGTTTAGTTTTCTGACCACACGGTTTTAAATTTAAATCATACGGTTGGAGTTTTGAAACCACGGTTGAAAGTTTCAACCGTACAATTTAAAGTTTCAACCGTACGGCTGATAATTCTGTCCGTACGGCTAATAATTCCGTCCGTACGGTTGGAGTTGTAAAACCACGGATGAAAGTTTCAGTCGTACGTTTTAAAGTTTCAATATCTTACAATTTTCCTCTAAAAAATAATTTTATAAGAAGGCATAAAAGTCCTACCCAACTGATAACTATAATAGAGATCATGGCTCTGCCGGTTATATTGTTGCGTAAAAACATTCGTCTGGTTAAACAAATTCATGATTTCGAGTGCCCATTCCACCGTAAAACGCTTTCCTTCCATACGATAAGCAACTCTGATATCGGTGCGATTATAAGCAGGAAATTGCAACGAAAACGCACGTGTATCAGCATAAACCTTTTTATTCTGATGAATAGATTTCTCAATATCAACCGGAGTGAAACGTTGCCCTCCACTCAAAGTAGTTTTCCAATCGAATTCGAAGAGCTTCAAGCGCTTCACATTTTTTTTACTCTTAAAACGAAACTCTTTTCCGGCAAGAAGGTTAGCCGAATAATTTCCATTGAACACCGTATTGCGCTCAATTCCATCGCTTCCCTTATATTTTGAATCGAACAGCGAACCCGTAACCAGCAAATACCAACCTTTATGCAAAAATCTTTCAAGCGTGATTTCGATACCATAATTATAGCCTTTCCCTTTATTCACCAGCGAATCGGGAGCCACCACATCGAAATTAGCCCCCAGGTTAAGCGTCGAAAAACTATTTTGCGCATTGGCATTAACCGGAACATCATACAAATATTGGTAATACACTTCAGCTTTCAGGCGGAAAAACTCGCGTATATTCCAGTCATAATTTATCGCAACATGATGTGCCCTTATGAAATCAAGCTGATCATTTGCACGATAATAACTTCCATCCGAAAGCCGTGTCTGATTGAAAAACACAGTAATAGGAACACTTTGGCTATGCATTCCATATCCAAAACCAACAGATTGCGTGGGAGCCAAATACCATCGAAGTCCAATGCGTGGCTCAAGCGACCAACTTTGATTATACATCAAATATTGAAAATGAACACCCGGATTCAGCATCAAACGATCGTTTATTTTATATTGCCATTGAACAAAAGGTTGAATCAAAAGCGTTGCCCCTTTATAGCTTGTAATGGTTCTAAACGCTGAATCCGAGGCATAATAAGTGCTGTCCGAAAGCCTGTAATTGATTTCACTCAAATTAAATCCCAGCTTAAAATTATGATGACTGTTGATTTTTTTATTCAAATAAAAAGAACCCGCAAAATGATATTCGATATAATTGCTGTGTTGATAAGGTGAAAGCGCAAGCGTAACAGGTGTAACCGAATCTTTTTGCGTCTCAAATTGCTGATAAGTTGCAGAAACAGTCGAACGGCAAAAGCTGGTTTTATTAATAATATAAGTATGTGAAACACCAATGACTCCTGTTTTGGAAGAATTCATAATATCCCAGCCTTCCGAACCATAAAAATCTATTTTATCAGGGTTCTTTTTGCTATCCCTAAGGGCAATGCTACTGGCACCTCCCAAACCGAAAATTGCAAACGAACCCGCTTTGGTTAGAGGAAAATTAATTTTAAAAGATAAATCCTGATAGCGGGGAACAGAGCCACCTGTGCCAAACTGTATGTTGAAATTAGAAAAGAAATCCAACAACGAATAACGATAATTTATAATGTACGACGAACCATTTTTGCGCGAAACCGGCCCTTCAGCACCTATTTCCAAGCCATTAAAACCTATTTCTCCACTAAACTCATGTTTTTCATTATTTCCATTAGCCATTTTAAGATCGAAAACCCCCGAAATGGCATTACCATATTCAGAAGGAAAAGCAGCCGTGAGGAAATCGGAATTTGAAAGCATACTATTTTTAATCATGCAAATAGGTCCACCGGTAGTTCCAAAAGCAGCAAAATGATTGGGATTTGGAATATCCACCCCTTCGAGTTTCCACAATAAACCACTAGGCGAATTCCCACGAATCACAATATCATTTCGTGCATCATTGCCCGTAGCAACCCCTGCAAAGTTGGCAGCCATACGCCCCACATCGCTTCGCGAACCTGCATATTTCCCCGTTTCTTCCACCGTAAAACCCCGCGAACTCACCGTAGTCATTTTATTAATGGTTTGGGTTTTATCTTCAGAACCACTGATAACTACAGTCGAACTGGTCAACACTTTTTCTTCCATTTCAATGTTTAAAACCAATTCTTTTCCGGTTGAAAGATTCAACTCGTTTAAAATCACATCCTGATAACCAATAAAACTCACTTTAATTCCAATGCGTCCAATCGAAACCTTTTCAATACGAAACCTTCCATTGGTATCTGAAATAGCTCCTTTCAAAGGAGTTACATTGAGCAAAATAACGCTGGCGCCGGGCAAAGGCAAGCGCGTAAGTTTGTCAGTTACACTACCTCTCAACGTTTGAGTAAATTGTTGCCCAAAGCTGCTAAGTTGAAGAAAAACAATACAGAAAACGATTATATAATTTCTGAACATACACTAATGAGTAGAAGTGGTAAAATTAGAAAAATTTTATGAGCAATACACTTTTAGCAATTTGGATTACTTTTTTATTATCAAATGAAATTGATTAATAATAGGAAATACTTGCCGTTATTTTCTAATTTGGAATGTTTTTTGATGTTTTTAGAAACTAATCAAAGCTTTCGAAATTCAAATTAGTCAATCTGTCTGGCCAGAAGTTAAACAAATGATTAGAATCACTATGCCGAAACTTCCACCATCTCACCAACACGCTAACCTTATTACATTTCTTAAAAAACCTAAAAGCATCCTATTTGTGACACATAAATTAGAAATAATACCTTTAATTTTGCCATCATGAAAATTGCTGATAAAAAAACTCAACCTACCGTATCAAAATACGCAGAAATGTGTGCCTGCTATTATTTTAGAGTGAATAAACATGAAGAATATGAGCGTAAAGCGCTGATTAAACAATATTCAGATTTGAGAGCAACCTTTCGTTGGGAGAACGAACAAAACGAATACAAAATATTGCATGGCATGATAAAACACTTCATACGCAAAGCCAGCCTGTTATATCTCGAACATTACGATTTAACTAAAAAAGAAAAAAATCACATTCAATTTGTTTTAGATCGTATAGACGCAGCTTATATGCCCGGCGAAATTAATGCTCTTGTAAAAAAAGCCTACGAAGCCACCAGCCGTTTCCCCGACCAAACCAATATCTTTTGGGAATAATGCACTGAAAGAAAACCGAATCCAGCTCAAAAAACCCTCACATAATAACTTAATATACATACTAAACATAATAACTATTTCCCCTTTGACAAAACTTCAGCCAACGCATAAACACACACCACACAGTGTTTTTCTTCAAAAACCAAAAAACATTGCAGAAATTTGTCGAATATTAGAAATAAAACTTTTAATTTTGTAGACATGAAAATTGAGGATAAAAGAAATAAAAGCACCAATGAAATCTGTGCAAAAATGTTTGCCACATTTTATTTTAGGGTAAACAAAGGCGATAAAGACCTGCGCAAATCTTTCGCCGAACAATATCTTGATTTGAGCAAAACCTATTACAAAGGAGGCAACCGAACCGAATTTAGACTATTGAGTCAGAAAATAAAAAACCAAACCATAAGCGCCGCCTTGCTGTATCTCGAACATTACGATTTAACCGTAGAAGAAAAGAACTCGCTCAGGAATGTTGTCGAACATCTCGACGAAGACATTAAACCTTTAATCATAAATAAACTTATCATAGAAGCGAATGCGGCCACCAGCCGTTTTCCCGCCGAAACCAATATCTTTTGGGAAGAATGATTTACTAAAAAAACCAACCCAACTCTGAAAGCACTTACCCATTAACTTAATATACATATTACACATAATAACTTCAATCCCATTAGCAAAAAACCAGCTATCACACAATCACTTGCCGAATAATATTTTTCTAAAACAACCTAATAGCATAATCAGAATGTCATAAGATATTAAAATAAATATTTTAATTTTGGAACCATGAAAATTGATTATAGAAATAATAATACCATGCCCGAAGCATGTGCAGAAATGTGTGCCATTTATTATTGCAGAGTGCATAAGTGTGATGAAAATGAATACGCATCTATCATTGAAGAATATGTTCAATTGCATAATGCTTATAAATCTCTTGATGGAAAAATATCATTTATCCCATTAATAATACAAATAAAAAAACTCATCAAAAAAGCCAGTGAATTGTATCTCAAACATTACGATTTAACAGCAATGGAAAAAAAGAGCATTCAATATGTTTTAGATCATCTTGAACTAGTTAAGAGACCCATTCTAATTAATAGACTTGTGGTTATGGCTTTTGAAGCCACCAGCCGTTTC
Organism: Bacteroidota bacterium; assembly: GCA_037144095.1. Taxonomy (GTDB): domain Bacteria; phylum Bacteroidota; class Bacteroidia; order Bacteroidales; family CAIXTV01; genus CAIXTV01. The sequence continues at coordinate 21,285 of JBAWXL010000021.1, read as the reverse complement.
CCTGAAGAGCAAAACATCTTTTGGGAATAATGCGATACTAAAAAAACGTGTCCTACTCTAAAAGCACTTACCTATTAACTTAATATACTTATTACACATAATAACCATCACCCTAAAGACCAATCCCCTACTATCCCATAAACCCATCCCCAATAACCCATCTCCACCCTATCCAAAAAGCACTACATAGGAGTTAACTAGCTTAAAAGAAAATATTTTAAATACAGAAATATGACTATTGAGTTCGACAAAAATAAAAGCACAAATGAGATACGTGCCGAAATGTTAAGCCTTTATTATTGTAGAGCCAAAAAGTCTGATTTGCAAGTGCGCCAAATTGTCAAACAACATTACCTTGATTATTGCAGTATTTACCAAAAAAGGGCTGAACATAGAGATTTTAATTCCATGCGCAACACCATAATAAATCAAATAAAAAGCGCCTCTCTTATCTATTTCCAACGTCATAAACTGCCTTCAGCAAATAGAGGAAGCATCATGTATGTTTACGACCATATACACGAAATTGATAAACCTTCCCTCATAAATAAATTTATAAAAATGATTTATGAAGCCACCATCAGCATACCCGACCAACCCAATCACTATTGGGAATAATGCATAGTTAAAAAACGAATTCAATTCAAAAAAGTCACACATAATAACTTAATATACCTATTACGCATAATAACTTCCCACTCATTAACAAGCCCTCTTCAATAGTGCAAGCATTTGCTAAAAAATACAATTCTAAAAACATATAAAAATACTGCAAAATTGTGACTTCCGACCCCTCAAAAATAAATACTTTTTCATGGAACAGTGCATCAGCTAAAAAGAATAGAATCAAAGCAAGTTTATGTGCAAAAATGTGTGTCTGCTATTATTATAGAGTTATTAAGGGTGAGGCCTATTGGCGCAAAATAATCATCGAACAATACATTGATTTGCATAAAACCTACAATATTTGGTGGCTTCAAAAAAAATTTGATGCCTCGTATCGTTCAATAAAAAACTACATCAGAACAGCCAGCTTATTATATCTTAAACATTATGATTTAACGAAAAGAGAAAGAAATAGCATACAATATGTTTTGGATAATTTAAACGAAACTGAAGACCCCGCCGAAATAAATCGACTGATGACAAAGGCGTATAATGCCACCAAACGTTTTCCTGAAGATACTCCAATTACGTGGGATTAAAGGATTACGAAAAAACCAAATCTAATTTTAAAAGCTCTTACTCATTAACTTAATACACTTATTACACATAATAACTTCCATCCTATAAGCAATCTCGCTTCTACCCCACAAACATTCCCGTAAAATTGCATTTCTAAAAAAACAATCGCAGCTCTAAAGGCTTAGACATATTAACTTAATACACTTATTACATATAATAACTTCTATCGCCTTGACAAAAAACCTGCTATCTCACAAATTTTTCTTTATTTTGTAACAAAAAACAAATACATGATAAACACGCAATTAATAGACCCACAATCCATTGTTGTCATAGGTGCATCAAACGATACGGCAAAGCCCGGCGGAAAAATTTTAAAGAACATCATTGATGGCGGTTATGCCGGAAAACTGTATGTTGTAAACCCCAAAGAAGATATGGTTCAAGGCATTGTTGCTTTTCGCGATGTGAGCCTTTTGCCCACGGTCGACCTGGCTATTCTTGCCATTGCCGCCAAATATTGCCCCGACACCATTGAAACGCTGGCACAAAGCAAAAATGCACGCGCTTTCATCATACTCTCAGCCGGATTTAGTGAAGAAAGCGAAGCCGGTAAAAAGTTGGAGCAAGAGATTGTGGCTTCTGTGAATAAGGTCGGCGGAAGTCTGATAGGACCCAATTGCGTAGGCATACTCACCCCCAAACATCACAGCATATTCACCTACCCTATTCCAAGGCTCGACCCACAAGGCTGCGACTTCATCTCGGGTTCGGGCGCCACTGCTTGTTTCATCATGGAAGCCGGCATCCCTAAAGGCTTGAAGTTTGCCAATGTTTTTTCAGTTGGCAACTCTGCACAAATGGGCGTAGAAGAAATCCTCGCTTATTTAGACGAATCTTTCGACCCTGCCAGTAGTTCCCATGTGAAACTACTCTATATCGAAACCATTAATAAACCAGCCATGCTTTTGAAACATGCTGCTTCGCTCATCCGCAAAGGTTGCCGCATAGCTGCCATCAAAGCAGGAGCCTCCGAAGCCGGAAGCAGAGCCGCAAGCTCTCATACGGGTGCTTTAGCCAGTTCTGATGTTTCGGTTAAAGCCCTTTTCGATAAAGCCGGCATTGTGAGATGTTATGGTAGAGAAGACCTTATATCCGTTGCTTCAGTTTTCATGCATCCTGTCGTCAAAGGAAACAACATCGCCATCATTACCCATGCCGGCGGACCCGCTGTGATGCTCACCGATGCCCTTTCGAACGGCGGAATGAACATTCCTCATATCGAAGGCGAAAAAAGCGAAGCACTGCTTGCGAAACTTTTCCCCGGCTCTTCAGTTGCCAATCCTATCGACTTCCTCGCCACCGGCACTGCCGAACAATTGGGCGAAATAATCGATTCCGTAAATCGCGATTTTGATAATATTGATGCAATGGTGGTCATTTTTGGCACTCCCGGCTTGTTTCCCGTTTTCGATGTCTATCGTTTGTTAGACGAAAAAATGAAAACTTCCCTCAAACCCATCTTTCCCGTCCTGCCTTCAGTGGTTACGGCTTGTGCCGAAATAGAAGAATTCATTACCGGTGGAAGAATCATTTTTCCCGACGAAGTTGCGTTAGGCAATGCCCTTTCGCGCGTTTATCATACCGCCCCTCCTGCCGAAGCCCCCACCCAAGGACATCGAATTGACACCTCTGCAATACGCAACATAATTGATGCTGCCTCGGATGGCTATCTTGCACCCGACGGTGTAAGTGCTTTGCTCGATGCTACCGGCATTCCCCGTGCCGCCGAAAAAGTGGTCACTACAGTCGATGAAGCTTTGTTAGCCGTTGCCAACATGGGATTCCCTGTGGTGATGAAAGTGGTGGGACCTGTTCACAAATCCGACGTGGGTGGCGTGGTCATTAATGTAAATTCTGAAGAAAAGGTTAAGGCTGAGTTTGAGCGAATGATAATAATAAAAGACACCACTGCCATTTTGATTCAAAAAATGCACAGCGGCACCGAACTCTTTGCAGGCATCAAGCGCGAAGACAAGTTCGGACATTTGCTGATGTGTGGTTTGGGAGGTGTTTTCATCGAAGTGCTCAAAGATGTTTCGGTGGCATTAGTTCCCGTATCCATTGCCGAAGCAACAGCGATGCTTCGCAATCTTAAAGGCTACAAAATCATCCATGGTACCCGCGGAATGAAAGGTGTCGATGAGAAAGCTTTTATTGATATCATCATTCGCCTGAGCCTGCTCGTCAGCGCTGCGCCTGAGATTGCAGAAATGGACCTTAATCCCCTGCTTGGCAATCCTGACAATGTAGTGGCAGTGGATGCACGCATCCTCATCGAAAAATAAATCATATACAATATGTTGCTGGTATATATTCCTAAGATTAGCCCCCGTGCTTGCTACATCATAAAATTGATGTGCCAGAATATTATTGGAATAAACACTCAGTTTACATACTCTCCCGAAGAATTTAGTTCTTATGACGGACCTAAAATCAACTACTCAACTCGTCTGATTCAGGACGAAATCTTTATTTATTCCACCGGTTTGCTTTTCGAAAGCACCATCAAATCTTTTGATGTGGTGGTCAGCCAAACAGAAGGATATCCTATGCTGTTTCCTGTGCACGACAAACAAGCCAGCCTCCCTTTCGATGTTTTTTCGGCTGCTTTCTTTTTAGTAAGTCGATATGAAGAGTATTTACCCTCCATTAAAGATAAATTCGGACGATTCGATGCCAAAGAAAGCCTCGCTTTTAAAAATGGTTTTCTACAAAAACCGCTCGTTAATATTTGGGCAGAAAAACTTAAAGCAATTCTCAGTCAACGTTATCCAGCACTTCAGTTTCCTGCCCGTCATTACAAACATGTCCCTTCTATCGATATCGATTTGGCTTGGGTTTTCAAACATAAAGGCTTTATCAGAAGTTTGGGCGGTTTCTATAAATCGCTTGCCAAACGCAATTTTAAAGAATTTGCCCAACGCCTCAGAGTTATTTTGAATAAAGAAGCCGACCCCTTCGACTCTTACGATTATTTGTTAGAAAGTCAGAAGAAATTCGGTTTCGAACCCATTTATTTTATCCTGCTCGCCGATTATGCTTTGATGGATAAAAACACGCCCAACAACAATCAGCAATTTCATTCTCTGATAAAACGTCTTGGCGACTATGCCACCGTCGGAATCCATCCATCTTACGCCTCCAATTTCTTCCCCGATAAACTTGGCATCGAAACCGAAAGGCTTTCCCTTATACTTAGCAAAGAAATCATTCACAGTCGCCAACATTTTCTGATGCTCGACCTTCCTCTCACTTACCGAAACTTGATTAATTTTGGAATCCGAAATGATTACACTAAGGGTTATGCTTCCGAAATAGGCTTTCGTGCTTCTATCTGCACAGCTTTCAACTTCTACGACCTCGAATTGAACAAGGAGACTCAACTTATTGTTCATCCTTTTGCAGTCATGGATGGAACCCTACGAGATTACTATAATGTGGATGCCACTTCCGCTCTTTCCTTTATAATTCCACTCATTGAAGAGTGTAAATCAGTAAATGGAACTTTCATCAGCCTATGGCATAACGAGTCTCTTAGCGAAAGTGGTCGATGGAACGGTTGGAGAAATGTCTTTGAAAAAATGTTTAACATATAAATCAATCATTGTTTATGATAAAGTACGTAAGACAAGAAGCAATTGATCGTCAAAAATGGGATGCCTGTATCTCCAATTCAGCAAATGGACTGATATATGCCTACTCGTGGTATCTCGATTCGATCTGTGAAGAGTGGCATGCCCTTGTCGAAAACGACTATGAAGCCGTAATGCCACTTCCCACGCGCCGCAAACTTTTCATTCAATACGCCTTTCAACCATTCTTTGCTCAACAATTGGGCATCTTCTCCCCCAATCCTGTTCATACCGACCGCACAAATAACTTTTTATCCGCTATCCCCCGAAACTATTCTTATATAGAAATCAATCTTAATTCGCATAATCATCCCGAAAAGAAGAATATTGTCTATCAAAACAACAAGAATTATATCCTCAGGCTTTATCATTCTTATGAAGTTTTAAAAGAGAAATTCTCCACAAATACAAAACGGAACATAGAAGATGCTATTACCAATAACTTAAAAATTGTTGACAAAATAGATCCCATCGATATTATCAACCTTTTCAGAAACGACAGAGGGAAAACCATCAAACGTTTGAAGACAGAAAATTATAAGACCCTTCATGATTTAATGAATTTGTTGATTGAAAAAGAAAAAGCGATAACTCTTGGGGTTTATAATGAAGAAAATGAACTTTTAGCTGCAGCTTTCTTTGTTGCACACAACAATCGTTATATTTTCCTTTTTTCAGGCAATAGCGACGAAGGCAGAGAGAAAAAAGCCATGTTCCTTTTAGTTAATCATTTCATAAGCCAACATTCCGACATTCACGCTAAACTTGATTTCGAAGGCTCAAATAATCCTGGCATTGCACGTTTCTATAAAAGTTTTGGCGCCATTAAAGTTCACTACAAAAGCTTCTTCTCCAACCGGATGATTTTCCCCCTCAACATGCTGTTTACCATCTATAGAAAGCTTCGTTAAAAAACTTCTAAACGCATGAATCAAGAATTCAAACAAAAATATTTTCTATCAAATTCAATTTGTAAAGATAAAAAGCTTTACATTTGAAAACTTATTTAAACAATTCATTATGATACACAACCTTGGCGAAACTAACTCTCTGATTAACGAATTTATTTCTGAAATAAGAGATGTTAACATTCAAACCGACAGCATGCGTTTCCGTAAAAACATCGAACGCTTAGGGCAAATCTTTGCTTATGAAGTCAGCAAAAAACTTGAATATCAACGTAAGGAAGTTACTACCTTACTTGGTGTTGCTGACATGAAGGTTCTTGCCAAACAACCCGTTCTTTCCAGTATTCTAAGGGCAGGTTTACCTTTTCATCAGGGCTTTCTTGATTTTTTCGATCGTTCTGACAATGCTTTTGTTTCAGCTTATCGTCGTCATCATAAGAGTGGCAAGTTTGATATTCAAATTGAATATGTTTCATGTCCACCTTTGCAAGATCGCACCCTCATTCTCGTCGATCCCATGCTGGCTACCGGTAATTCATTAGTGCTTTCTTTAAGACAGCTTTTAACTTATGGGGCTCCACTTCACATTCATATAGTTTCAATCATAGCTAGCATACATGGAATCGAGTATGTTAAACGTAATCTTACAGGAACTAAATACACTTTATGGACTGGCGCGATTGACGATGAACTTACCGCCCAATCTTATATCGTTCCAGGTTTGGGAGATGCCGGTGATTTGGCTTATGGCAGCAAAAGGATAGAAGATATAGTTTAAACTTATCTTTTTTTGTCCATTCTCTGCTTTCCATTTTAAGAATTTATCTTCACTCAACTATTTTTATTTCATAAGAAATATTCATTGCTTTTCTATACATCGCCGTAACACCACAATATTTCTCCTGCGAGAGTTCCACAGCTCTGTTCAGTTTTTCAATATCCAGGGTTTTACCTTTAAACAGGTAAATAATATGCATCTGTGAGTATTGCTTTGGATGCTCTTCCGTCATTTCCGCTTCAATTCTAATGTCGAAACTATCTAATTCAACTTTCATCTTTTTCAATATCGAAACTACATCCATTCCGGTGCAGCCTGCCAATGCAGCCATCATGAGTTGTTTGGGGCGTGCGCCATTGTCACCACCACCATTATCTGCCGATGCATCCATCTCTATTTTGTGTCCTCCAACATTCGCACTAAATGCCATTTGTCCCTTCCAGTTTGTTTCAACAATCTGTTTCATCATATCAATTTTGTTTTAAAGTTCTATTTATTACAATAACAATATAAATGCGGTAAAGTTTTATTTTTGATATTTGATTTATTTGTAACTTTGTGCGAATCAAATCAGCTCATGAAATCATTCTTATATATATTATTCGCCTTTAGCTTTTGCTTGTTTTCGTGCAAAAAAGACAAGGTGGTGTTTGACGAAACCAAAGGTCACCTCCGAATTGTCTTTTCCCACAAAATAGATAGCGATAGCCTGCAACGCTACTCTATGTTGTATCAAAATGCTGCAGGAAACAACTATGAAATAGATGAACTTAAATATTTTATTTCAGAAGTAAAACTCTATTTCAACCATGGCAATTATGTGCTTATTACCGACAACAATACGATTCATTATGTGGATTTAGATTTTCCAAATAGCATGACATGGAATGTGAGCGACCCTATTGCTCCTGCAAATTTCGATTCGGTTTCTTTCATTTTTGGTTTGGATGATGCACATAACATTTCCAATTCCTTCCTTAATCCTCCTGAAGTGAATATGTTTTGGCCCGAAGCCCTGGGTGGGGGCTATCATTTTATGCAGTTCAATGGCAAATGGCGCAAACCCGATTCTTCGATTGAAGCTTTTAATCTTCATTTGGGAAGAGGGCAATTGTATTCGGGAACAAGCACTAGTCCTGATTCAATCATCGGTTTTGTGAATAATTGTTTCAGTGTGAGCTTGCCACATGCTTCTTTTAGCATTACAAAAAGCACTACTACTCAAATTAATCTGCTCATGAATATTAATAATTGGTTTGCGCAACCGCATGTGTATGATTTTAATTTTTGGGGTGGAAGTATCATGCAAAATCAGGCAGCTATGCAAACCATTAAAGAAAATGGCAAAAATATTTTTTCGGTTTTATCCATACAATAAATTTTTCGTTTAATACTTTATGATAAATAAACCTCACTGTTGATTAATATGTTTTTCCTTATTTCAATTCAATCTATTCCTTTTCATAAACTATTAATGGTTTTGCTGGTTAGTGCGGTGAAGTTTGGTTTTGCGCCTTTTCTTTCCTTTTATGTGGGTTTTAATTTCGTCGAAACGTTTGCGCTGACTTCAGTTGGAGGCATCATTGGGGTATTTTTCTTTTATTTTCTGAGTGCTGCGCTTATTTCCAGCTTTAAACATCTCGAAACCAAATGGGGTTTTAAATTGATTTTGTTTAAGAGAACAAATCGCAAGCGAAAAGTATTTTCTTTTCGCAATAGACTGTTGGTGCGAATGAAATCTAACTTCGGCATTATCGGAATTGCCATTTTGACACCCATTCTTATCTCAATTCCTATCGGGGCTCTGTTAGCACGACGCTATTATGCTAAAAATCGCATCACCATTCCACTGTTGATTATCTCGGTTTGCTTTTGGTCGTTCGTAATTTCGCTGCTCATTCATATTCTTTGAAGTTGTTTTTCTCAAACTATTTTATATAATCAAACCAAAATATTTACTTTTGCATTAAAGCTTTTAATACTGTAACATGAAATTACTTGTAAAAGAAAATGTCCAAATGGCATTAGGCTCCATCAGAAGCCACCTATTGCGAACCATTATTACCGTGCTGATTATTTCGTTTGGCATCATGGCATTGGTGGGCATACTTACGGCTATCGACTCCATCAAATCGTCGATTAGCGATAACTTTACGATGATGGGAGCCAACACCTTCACCATCCGAAACCGCACCATTCGCATGCACATGGGCGAAAACCATAACATGCAAAAAAACTACAAGAAAATAAGTATCGATGAGGCTTTGCGTTTTAAAGAACTCTATAGTTTTCCGGCACTGACCTCTATTTCAACTTTTGCAACGGGTACGGCAACGGTTAAGTACGAGTCTATTAAAACAAATCCAAATATTGCCATTGTTGGCGCAACTGAAAATTATGTTGCCACATCTGGCATCGAAATTGAGAAAGGTCGCAATTTTACTCCCACAGAAGTGAATTTGGGTGCCAATCTTGTAATTATTGGTGGCGAACTTGCCACTACGCTTTTCAAAAGTAAGGAAGATCCTTTAGGAAAAATCATTAGCATTGGTCCGGTTAAATATACGGTTATCGGGGTGCTGAAAATAAAAGGTTCAAGTATGGGTTTTAGTGGCGATAAAAATTGTATTATTCCCCTAACTAACGTTCGGCTTAACTTCAGTAGGCCCGATATGTCGTTCACTATAAGTGTGATGACCTCAGGTGCGCAACAAATGGAGCCAGCTATTGGCGAAGCAACGGGCATTTTCAGAGTGATTCGCAAAGTGCCGATTGGAGAAGAGGAAGATTTTGAAATCACTAAGAGCGATAATGTAGTGAATATGCTAATTGACGATTTAAAATACGTTTCACTGGCAGCAACCATCATTGGTCTGATTACGCTTTTAGGGGCTGCGATTGGATTGATGAACATCATGTTGGTCTCTGTCACAGAGCGAACCCGCGAAATCGGGGTGCGAAAAGCCTTGGGCGCAACCAAACAAATCATTCGCAATCAGTTTCTTATCGAAGCCATCGTCATAGGTCAATTGGGCGGCTTCTTGGGCATCATATTGGGCATCCTAATCGGCAATCTGATTGGCTTGCTCACCGGTAGCGGCTTCATCATTCCCTGGCTGTGGATCATCAGCGGCGTGTTGCTTTGCCTGATTGTAGGTCTGATTTCGGGCATTTACCCTGCCTACAAAGCGTCTAACTTAGACCCCATCGAAGCCCTCAGATACGAATAGCTAAACCTAAATCGCAACTTCTGTTTTTCATTATTCATCATTGAATTTAAAATGATTCGGGTTTGAATCTACTATGAAAATAGTAAGAAAATCAAAATAGCCACTGATTAACAGATTAATGAGTTCTGATTATTCTTAATATCAGATTAATCTGTCGCAAAATAATTCAATTGAATTCAGATAAAGGTCTTATTTAATTTTATTGAGCTTTGTCAGAAAATGCCTTTATCTGCAATAATGTAAAACACATTACAATTGATTACTCAGCCTATCAAAATATTTTTAATTAAATATCTGTGAATCTGTGGCGATTCTATGTTTGCTTACACCTTTTAGGTGAGGCTTTTAAGCCGGTTTCAATCTGTTTTCTCCAAAACGCTTTCTACTGATTCGATTTTATGGTAGTAAAACCTATCAACTGGTCGTAATCTTCTGATTCCGAACGATAATACACCCAAATATTATATTCATTAGCGGTCTCATAATGATTGCCTTCAATGAAGGAAACATCCGCACACTTGCTGCCGGTTTCCAACACCACATACTGATAATTATAATAGCCCTGCTTCAAGAGCAAACGCGTGCTATAGCATTGTTTTTTATAATCATAGATCATCAACGAGGCTTTATTATATTGCCAATTGCACAGTGCGCCAAGCAAATACATATTGCCCGTAAACACAGGGTTAGCCATAGGCAAATTGAAATAAGTCCAAACATACTCGCTCTCGGTATCCGAATTTCTGCCCTCTTCCGTCTTCACAAGCAGGCGTCCGTTGATGTCGTCGTCGGTTTCATAAACTTTGAAGGTGCGTCTTTCATCTGCTTTGAGGAAAATGTGATAATATCCCGAGTCAAAATCAGTTCTGAGCACGCGGTCGGTATTGTGTTTGATGCTTTTTAAATCCACATGCCGAAATTCGTTTCCGCCATCAAAAAGGTCTTCGCTTTCATAAATATATTCCAGCGTATTTCCCTTATACATTGAAGGTTTCAGGTCCTTTACGCAATCTCTTCGCCCGTTTTGGCTAACAAAAACCTTCAGTGTTCGCGATGGATCGTTCACTCTGTAATTTCCCAATTCGAGTGTGAAATTCACTTCCTGCTTATATTTTCTTTCTTCAATCAAATTGGCTTGTTTGGCAGTGGCATTGATGTTGATAGAAGGGTCTAACACCCAAAATTTCTTCATTAAAATAGGTTTTTCGGGCGTTTTGTCTTCGTAAACCAACACAAAATAACATCCCGAATGGGTTATTTTGCAATTTTGATTGGGAAATGAAGTTGAATAGTGCACATATTTAACCGAAGTATTGAAAGAGAAAGCATAATCGCTGATTTCGTTGTCAGTGAAGCCCTCAAGATATTCGTTTTTAAGCAGTTTGGTGGGCAAACCGTCGGCATTGCAAAGCAAAATAGTGTAGTAATACTTTTTAAGGTCGCTTCCCAGCTCATCAAACGAGAGTTTCAGGGTTTCGCCGGCGTTTAGACCAATGATGGGCATCGAAAGTTCGAAGCCACTCTTGTGTAGCAAAACGCTTTTAATTTGGTCGTTATACACACCATCCTCGTAAGGGATGTAGGTTTTCGAGTAATAATCTGAATCGTCGGGAGTGAAACTACGAGGCTGAATATTAGACGAATGAAGCGCCTGGTTGAAAATCGCAAAACACATTATCGAACCAAAAATGAGCAATTTGTCGAAGAATTTTGCCTGATAAGAATTAGATTGAAATATTTTTTGAAAAAACATTTTTTGATACAATAATTAAATTAAAACATTGAAAATCATATACACGACAAAAGTAATAAAAAATGCGCTGTATAGGATTATTTAGTTTAAAAGATGATTTTAATCATAAAACTCTTTTATCGTAAGTAATAAATAAAGTATGCCACCGGTTCGCTGACTTATTAATTTTAATATTTCAGAAAATCAGCGCAATCAGTTGCAATCATTTATTTTCTATTAAAATTTGACTCTTCTCCAAAATAGGTTTTATCTGTAATAATTAAAAAAAAAATCAGCCCAATTACTGAAAACATCAACGTTTATAAATTTAAAAATTAGTGAATCTGTGGCTATTTTTTGTTTTCTCAGGTTTTTCAAAATCTGTTCAATGTTTACAGAAAATATTTTCCAAAAAACTTTGTTTTATCTATTTTTTCCTCTCTCAAAAAAAATATTTTATCAGTGTTACACTGAATTTTCATTTGCCAGGTATTTTTTTACTGAAAATAATTTATTGAAATTCAATAGCTTTTCTGAGCTTGAATTGTTGAAATAAAAAAATATTTTGAGGAAGTAATATTTTACATGAAAAATATTTTTAAAAAACTATTGCACCTAAATAAATAATGCTTAATTTTGTATTTTATGAAATTCATACTCCACATATACAGCTTCTATCTAAGGTTTTACCCTCGCGAAATCTTAGCGCAGCTATGCCAAATAGCGAAGCGCACAAGGCAGCTTTGTTTTTGCACAATCGATATTGGGGTTTTAGCTAATCTATGTAATTTACGACTTATGATAAGTAAAACCAGACTTGATGCAAGTAAACTAAAAACTGCCTTTTGCAATTATCTACCTGGCTTGTGCAAAAATAAACCCGGCTTGTGTATTTATCTACCTGCCCTGTGCAAAAACATACTTGGCTTGTGCAGAAAATATTTGGCTTGTGCAAAAACAGAAGTGGCTTGTGTAAAAACAAATATGGTCAGTGCAATTTCAGAACTGGCTTGTGTAAACAGAGAACTGGCTTGTGCAATATTGTAATCAATCGAAAATTTTATCTAAAAACAAACATAATTAAACAAAAAAAACAACAATTAATTTAAGGAGGAACACATTATGGCAGGTTCACAACGCTCATTTGAGTCACGCAAACAAAGATTTACAAATGCAAACGAAGGAATTCAGGGAAAGTCTGACTACGACCCGAACAGAGACCTTATTAAAAAGGCAATTCTCACTGCTTTTATTGCCAGTTTGAATGTAAAAGATGCAGCAGTGCTTGTAAAAATTAATGATTATCGAGAAAAAGCAAGATTGAGAAGAATCAATTGCTTTAGAGAAAAAGGCTGTTTAGACAACTGCCTTGAAAATCGTATTCGGAATGCATACGCTTATGTATGCGCCGAATTTGGTCGCGATTCGTCGCCAGCCCGCATCATAAAGGCTTTTTTGGCAATGATAGCGCCTGTTTACGTAAAGAAAGACCCTAATTCGCCCGACACAAAGGGGAAATCACCTTCAGAAAAGAGCTTTGGTTCGTTGATTAATAAAGGAAAAGAAATAGCAGCCGTGCTTGATGATTTGGGAGCGGACTATAATCCGAGCGACCCCGATATTTCGGCTGCATCAATCCTGGCTTTGTGTGAATTAATGGATACTTATTCAAAAAATATTGCCAAAGCAGAAGTTGCCTGGTCGAAAGCAGTTTCGGAACGCAAAGATTTATATGACGGACCCGAAGGAATGACAGAAAGAATCAAAATAATTAAAGATTATTTGGCCAGTTTTCCCGGAGGAAAGAAGAATCAGGATTATAAAGACTTTTGCCGATTGATTGCAGGACGTTAAGTGATTGGGTGATTGGTAATTGGTTTTAGGTAATCGGTTTTAGGTAATAGGTGATCGGTGGTTGGTGATCGGTATTAGGGTTTTGGTTATTAGTGAATGCTTATTTGATTTTGCTGATTTCTGAATGAAGCTAACTAATTGAATATCTCCGATTACCGAATACTAATTACCGATTACTAATTACCCAATATCGATTACTACCAAAAAACTGTCAACAAAAACATCTAATAACGTACCACACTAATACTCGAAACCCCCGCATCAAGGTCGATCATAATTTTATTTGCCGCACTTTCAAAACCCTGAGTGCGATAAGTGTCATCATCTATCTTATTAAAACCTGCAAAATTTTTATCTGATAAAAAATTATCGCTTTTAATTTCGCAACCTGAAGCTGTTGGAATTTCGATTTTTATGGATGATGCCCCGGCATTAACCGAAACTTTTGTAAAAGAAAACAAGTCACCTAATTTCATTTTAATAGAAGAAGCCCCAGCGTCAATGTCCAACTGACTAACCTTAAATTTACTCATATCAAAATTAATATCAGCTGCGCCAATGTCGAAGTGAGCATCCCAAACCGGATGTGTATTAAGAAGTAATTTAACTGTGTTTTCGTTTATGTCCCAATGTTTATGATTCTTCTTAGGTTGAAACGTAACATTAGCCGTATTTCCCTCAGTAGTCGAAATCAACTCATAATAATCCTTGTTCGTATTTGCTGTGAAGTCAATTAATTCAGAAGTTGTGTCTTTAATAATAAAAGTTCCGGCTGCTGCATCAAAGTTAAGTATTCCTTTCTGCAAAGTAGTGTCATATTTTACTATGTATTGCTGAACTTCAATGTCCTTCGATTGCCTTCCCCATCTGAAAAAATAATTATCATCATTATCATTGTGCTGATATAGGAAAAAGACACCAATGCCAATGCTAATCAGCAGTAAAGCCACTTTAATAATGTTTTTAACTGGCAAAACTGAAATACCCCAAAAGATTAATATCAGTGGCCACAAATTAAGCAGGGCATGCCACGAGAAATAAATCATTCCTGTGTTTTTAAGCATCCAAAGAATGCCAATAAGTACTAACAATATTCCCCAGAATATTTTTCTAAAATTAAGTTCCATGATGATTATTTTTTATTGCTAAAACTTCTATATAATAAACCGCCGCCAATAAGTATAAATATGACAGACCAAAAATCCCTGAAGTGAATATCCGGGATAATATGGTCAGCCAAAAACAAACCCCCAACAATAATCAATACCAACCCTCCAATGAGTGATGCATTTCTGTCGAAATGTTTTGCAGTAATAGGTTGTGAGGTTTCATTTTCGGGAGGTGTAAACCCGGGTGAAGCATAAGTATCAGCGGATTTTCTTTTCGAAGGAATAGCAATCCAACAGATAAAATAGATTAACACACCTCCACCAAACATGCCTAATAACACAAATGCAATTCGAATGGCAACAGGGTCAACAACAAAATACTCGGCAATGCCGTAAGCAACACCACTAATTATCTGATGATCGGTATCGCGATACAATCTTTTTGATTCCATAATTTTAATTTTTCGGGTAAGACGATGAATAATGGTATAAAGTTACATAATGTTTTTCAATTTTAAGATTTGTGAGTAAAAGAATAAAAAATTGAATGCAAAATTTGCACTCTTTTGTTTTGTTAATACACTATAATCTCTATTACTAATTCCCTTCATTCTAAACGCCTTCAGGCTAAATTTATTCAACTTATTAGCCTAAAAACAAACAAGCATCCCCATAACTTAAAAACCGGAAATTATTTTCAAGAGCATAGTTATAAACTTCTTTCCATTTCTCCCCAATAAAGGCTGAAACCAATAATAATAAAGTGCTTCTTGGCTGATGAAAATTGGTTATTATTCCATTCACAATTCTAAATCGATAAGAAGGAATGATGATTAGCTGTGTATATGCATTTAAAGTATCTGTCCCCCTTATTTTTATTTCTTTAAGAATGGCCTCTAAGGCTTGTTTTGCAGTAACTTCATTTTTGGAATGATAAGGATACCATTGTTCTAATCGAAAAGGATAAGCCAATGTTTCTCCCTGATACAATTTGTAACCAATCCAATACACACTCTCGAGAGTTCTCACTGAAGTGGTTCCAACTGCAATAACAGGATTATGGATATTCTCTAAAAGCATTTCAACCCATTCTTTATTTATAATAATGTTTTCAGAATGCATGATATGCTCAGCAACATCATTCGAATCAACAGGTTTAAAAGTTCCTGCTCCCACATGAAGGGTTAGAAAACAAGTACTAATATTTTTCTTCCTGAGCGAATCTAATACTTCATCAGTAAAATGCAATCCTGCGGTTGGTGCAGCCACCGACCCTAATGGATTAGCATAAATTGTCTGATATCTATCGATATCTTCTTTCTTGGTTTCTCTTTTGATGTATGGAGGAAGAGGAATTTTACCAGTTTCTTCAAGTATATGTGAAAAAGTAAGATCCGTTGGCGACCAACTAAATTCTATTAAGAAGGCACCATCATATACCCCTAAATTTTCAGCCCAAAGATTGCCACTAAAGCTATCCGAATCAATTGACAAAGATAATTTACCCGATTTCCATTTCTTTGAATTTCCCACCATACATTTCCATCTGCAACTTCCGGTTTGATGAAAGGCAGAGGTTATTTCCGAAGTTGGAAAAACAGGCTCAAGACAAAATATTTCAATCCGTGCACCCGAATTTTCTTTTTGAAACAATAGTCGGGCATACATTACTTTCGTATTATTAAATACGAGCAATGAGTTTTCGGGAAGATAGGAAGTAAAATGTTTGAAATTATCTTGTTTTATTTCCTTATTATTATCCAAAACTAAAAGTTTTGAATGATGTCTTTCTTTTAAAGGATATTCTGCAATTTTATCAGTTGGAAGCACATAGTCGTACTCCAACATATTAATTGAATTCGAAGAAAAAAGAGACATAATATTAATCAAAGATGCTTGAAATATCAATTAATTCGCCATAATGAATCAAAACTTGCTCTTCATTTAAGGCAACTACCTTTTCAATTTTATTTTTTGCAACATGAAACCAAACCTCGACAAAAAGATTATCTACCAAATATAATTTTATTGTATGTTGCATGTCAAGCTTGTTAAACATCACAACTCCATGGTTAAAGACGTATTGTAAACGTTCAGCTAGGGTTAATAAAATGAAGCGGTCAAGAGAAATCATTAAAAATATTTTCGGTAAAAATAATAGGAATTATTATATTTGCAAGCAAAGTTGAAATTCTTTTTATTATGATAGTAAAAGACATTGCCGATTTATTAGAAAAACATGCTCCTCTAAGCTTGCAGGAGTCTTATGACAATAGTGGATTACAAATTGGAAATCCTCAAGATCAGGTTGAATCTGCATTAATTTGCCTGGATATAACGATTGATGTTGTAGATGAAGCCATTCAAAAAGGATGTAATATGATTATTTCACATCATCCTTTGCTTTTTTCTGGTATTAAAAAAATTACAGGAAGAACGTATATTGAAAAAATAGTTCATAAGGCGATTAAAAATGACATAGTTATTTATTCAGCACACACGCATTTTGATAATATTAAAAATGGAGTGAATAAAATATTTGCTGAAAAAATTGGACTCACAAACCTAAGTATATTAAAACCTATTTCCGGAACCTTACGGAAGTTGGTAACTTTTTGTCCTGTTGCTGATGCTGAAAAGGTAAGAAATGCAATTTTTTCTGCCGGAGCAGGAAATATTGGAAACTATGATTCATGTAGCTCCAACACCATGGTTGAAGGAACTTTTAGAGCAAACACGGATGCTAATCCTTATGTTGGTTCGATTAATGAATTGCATCATGAAAAGGAAATTCGCATAGAAACCATTTATCCATATTATCTGGAAAAAGAAATTTTGAAAGCGATGTTAGAAATTCATCCATACGAAGAAGTGGCTTATGATATTTATGCTTTACAAAATGATTTTAATGAAATAGGAGCAGGAATGATTGGTGAACTAGCAGAAAGAACTTCTGCCCATTCTTTTATGAAGATACTTAAGGAAACTTTACAAGTTCCTGTGCTAAGATATTCTGGTTTTATAAAAAAAGATATTCAAAAAATTGCAATATGTGGGGGGAGTGGAGCGTTTTTAATAAAGGATGCAATTGCTAAAAAAGCAGACGTTTTTATTACGTCAGATATTAAATATCACACATTTGGTGATCATTCAGAACAGGTCATTTTAATTGATGCAGGGCACTTTGAAACAGAACAATTTACAAAACACTTATTATGTGATATTTTAAAGAAAAATTTTCCTAACTTTGCAACCCAAATTTCAGAGCAGGATAATAACCTGTTGAGATATTTTATTTAATTGATTTTTAAATTTAAAACAATAGTATTATGGCAAAAACCACTGCCAAACAAGAGAAAAAAGCTTCAGAGAAACCTTCTAAGAAAGCGAATGAAAAGATAAAAGTTTCGAAAACAGCTAAGCCAACTGCTGAAAAAAATAATATAAAAGCTGTAGAGGCGATTATTGATAATGTAGAAGAAAAGATAAAAGTCACTGAGGGGATGGGGATTGTTGAAATCCCTCCCTCAAATGAAATCGTTGCCGAAGAAGTTGCACAGATTCAGGAAGCTGAACCCATTGTTGTAATAAACCCAAAGCATGAAGATGATATCAAAGATATAACGATTGAGAAAAAATTGGTTGCACTTTATACTCTACAGCTAATCGATTCTCAAATTGATAAAATCAAAATTGTAAGAGGTGAATTACCACTCGAAGTTAGCGATTTGGAAGATGAAGTTGCAGGTTTAGAAACACGTATTGAAAATTACATTAACGAAATTGACACTTTAAATAAAGCACTTGCTGAAAAGCAAACAGCTATTAAAGATAGTAAAGCTTTAATGAAAAAGTATGAAGAGCAACAAATGAAAGTGCGCAATAATCGTGAGTATGATGCTATTACTAAGGAAATAGAATATCAGGATTTAGAGATTCAACTTTCAGAAAAACGCATTCGTGAATATAGTAATGCTCTTGATCTGAAAAATGCTGAAATTGAGACAGCTCAAACTGAATTAAAAGAAAGAAGAGATGAGTTGGAAATTAAAAAGGCTGAGCTAAATGATATCATTGCTGAGACAAATAAAGACGAACAACATCTTTTAAATAAATCAAAAGCAAATCAACAATATTTTGAAGAAAGATTGCTGACTGCTTATAATCGTATTCGTAATAATGCACGCAATGGCTTAGCTGTTGTTCAAATTGAAAGAGATGCTTGTGGTGGTTGTTTTAGTAAAATACCTCCACAACGTCAACTTGATATTCGTATGCATAAAAAAATTATTGTTTGCGAATATTGTGGTAGAATTTTAATTGATAATGATATTGCCGAAAAAGCTACAGCTTAAGTTTTAGCATTAGCGTTTCGCATCATAAAATAATTAACCCCAATCTTCAAAAGATAATTTTGAAGATTGGGGTTTCTTTTTGACAAAAATTTTAATCCTGTACTTTCCCGGATTTTAAAAGTTAGGATTATACAAACTTATCTCCCTTTTCAACAGTAACGTCATTTACAAATTGTCGGATGAGTTGTTCATCTGTTTTCTTGCAGATGAGTAAAATATTATCGTTTTCTACTACTATATAATCTTCAAGTCCTTCAATAACTACCAGTTTTTCTTTGGGCATATTGATTATACAGTTTTTTGTATTGTAAAGCATAATGTTACGCCCAACTAAAGCATTTCCATCAATGTTTTTTTCACGAATTTCATAGAGTGAACGCCATGTACCTAAGTCTGACCAACCAAAATCAGCCGCTTTAACATAAACATTTTCCGCTTTCTCCATCACACCATAATCAATTGAAATGCTTTTACACACTGCATAAGTTTCTCTGATGAAATCTGATTCTGATTTAGTGTTATATTTTCCTGCACCCTCCTTGAAAAGAGAACTTATTTCGGGTAGTTGTTTTTCTAATGCCTCTAAAATAGATGATAAGGACCATATAAAAATGCCTGCATTCCATAGGAAATCGCCACTTTGCAGGAATTGTTGTGCCATTTCGAGTACAGGTTTTTCAGTAAAAGTTTTCACTTTATTGATTCCCTGTTCTGAAGTGTCAGAGTCATCAAACTGAATGTAACCATAGCCTGTGTCGGGACGACTGGGCGTTATGCCAAGTGTGAGCAGCCATTTATGTTTTTTTGTTGCTTCTAAACAGGAAAGAATAACCTCAGTGAAATTATCTTCTTTCAAAATAATATGATCAGATGGGGCAACCACAATGTTTGCATCGGGGTTAATATCATGAATCTTATAAGCTGCATAAGCAATGCAGGGTGCTGTGTTGCGACGGGCAGGTTCTAATAAAATTTGATTGTCGTTTATCCCTTTAATCTGCTCTTTTACTAAGGAATAATATATTTCGTTTGTTACAATAAAGATGTTTTCGGGAGGACATATGTTATGAAATCGATTTACAGTTTGTTGTAAAAGCGATTCGCCTGTTCCCAAAATATCAATAAATTGTTTTGGATGTGCAGAGCGGCTCATGGGCCAAAAACGTGTGCCTACTCCGCCTGCCATTATGATGCAATAATTGTTTTTGTTCATTGTTGTAAATTTCGATAAAAATATGAATTTTATATGAATGTGATGAAATTAATCTTTTAAACGTTTATTTTTCGAGGAACCACTTCACAATAGGGGTTAATCAAATACAATTTTCCGTTCTTCTGTTGCTTACAAAGAATTCGCCTTTTCTTTATTGCAATGCGTTGATACAATTTTAAATCGGGTGTAGTAAACCATGTTTCGTTCTGAATATCTTTTAGCAATATTATTTCCACATCTGGTTTATCAATGTTTTTTAATGCCAAAAACAACTTTGGAGCTCCCATTACCGATGCCCTCGGATTAATGAAGTATTTGCTCAACAAAGGTAGCAATTCAGTGGGAAACACTTGAGGGTTGAGCAATGGCAACATCAACTCCTTGAATGTATTTTTCCATTCTATACCATGCGCTGTGACTTTTCGTCCATACTTTTTCCAAACTTTCAGATGCGCAAACTCATGCACAGTTATCATTAAAAATAAATATGGATTCAAATCGGCATTAATAGAAATACGATGGAAGGTTTTCTTTTGCGGTGGGCGATAGTCGCCAAGCTTTGAGTGCCTGCCGCTTTTTATGATGATTTCCAGATTTTCCGCAGAAAACAACTCATCAATATATCGCCTCGACGCTTCGGGCAAATAGTCAATAAAATTAGGCGATGTCAATAGCTTGGAGTGATTTGGCGTGATGGATTATTACACTGAAGCGTGGACATTCTTTACATTTATGTTTGATTTGTCGGCCATAGCGTGGTGGATGGCACGACGAGAGTAGGGGGGTTGAAATGATGATGACAAACAATAATTTTTTCATGTAAAAAGAATTATTTTCTAAGTAAAGTGAAACTTCAATTAATTGATTACAAAAGTAGATGTTTTTTCAAATATTCAATTCTATTGAACATAATTCGACATTATAAACGAAATTTACATCCACAATATTATAATTGTTTTCAATTATCTTTACCTTTGCAAATGAAACTTAATAATATGTTAGGCATAACCTTTTTTGATCACTTCGGTGGTTATATATTACTCATGAGGAAAGTTTTTACTAAGCCTCAAAAACCAAAATTGTTTTTCAGTAATCTAATTTTGGAAATAGATAAAATAGGAATTAGTTCGCTATGGATAGTTGCTTTTATCTCAGTTTTTATTGGTGCTGTGGCAACTATACAAACGGCTTTTAATATTGACAGTCCGTTGATTCCTCTTTGGACT
>JBAWXL010000020.1:0-27638 GCA_037144095.1 Bacteroidota bacterium | reverse complement strand
GTCGGAACTGAAAAAAAGCCTTAATGTTTATCACATCAAGGCTTTTTATTAATTTACAAACTTAGTGTACTACCACGCAGCTATTGTGGCATAATCAGCCGCTGTAAGAGGTACTCCATTTGCAATACTCCATACATAAGTTAAAATGTCAGATTCATGACTTACCAGAGTTGTTTTGCCTTTTAAAGCAGCAATGAAATGAACTATTTGATCATTATTGCTCACAGCTTTAGCAGTATAAACAGTGGTAGCATTGGGAACTCCACGATGTGGATTACAGCAATATGATTTCAAGCAAAGGTCTAAAGTATCGCCACCGGGCACTGTAACAGTATCTGGGATGACAATAATACCTGTTTGAGTTGTATCAATAATAGTAGTATCGCCCGGACATTTATTCGTAAACATCAATCCGGCTGGAAAAACGAAAGTAGAAGCGTTGCCGCTGGTATTGTATAAACGCATATATAAAGTAACAAATTCGCCTAAGCCATGTGTAACCCAATTGCTTTTTGGTGAATTTGAAATGTAGCTTTGCCATGCTTCAATAGATTTTTTGCCAATAAAAGGTGATTTCCCGGGGTTGCCACCTAAAATTTCTCCAACCAATTTAATGTTTGAAGGAAATACATAAGGAGTGCCTGAAGGTACGCCGCCATAGCTTCCGAAACCGGCTAAGCTGGTAGATAAGACAGTGCCTGTGTTAGGTATGTCTGCAGGGGGTGTTTTATCTTTTTTGCATGATACAAAAAAGACAACTAAACTGAACAAGAACAAAAATGGAAGTGTTTTTTTCATAAATTTTGGTTTTAAAATTTGTGCGGCAATATTACGCATATATTTTTAATAATGCAAACATTCGACGATTTATTTTTAGATATTTTTTTTAGTTGTTTTCTTTACTCCTATTATACAGGGGGTTTGAAAATGATGCCATTATATTTGGTTATCAAAATTATAGTTTTCAAGGTATAGGTAAAAAAATATTTTGCTTCAGAAAAAACAAAAAAAAATTGAAAATAATCAATTTGAGTTAAAAGTAGATGAAACTCCATAAGAAAAGTTTAATTTTATTGAAAATGACATAATGTCCGATCGAACAAGTTCACTTAGCTTTAAAATTGAATAAAACGCCTCCGAGCAAGTTTGGTTGCCTTGAAAATTACATTAAGTCCAACCGAAGATGTTTGATTGCATTTTTTTTGCCAAAATGTCCGATTGAAAACGTTTGGTCGCGTTTTATTTGCCAAAATGTCCGACCGAATGCGTTCCGAAGCGTTTTATTTCCCAAAAAGTCCTTCCGAATTGGTTTGGTGGCGTTTTATTTAATTTAAAATGCAACTGATTTCGCTCGGAGGCGTTTTATCTACTTTTGGCTTATTCGTGATTAGCCTCTTTTCTATAAATCTAAATTCATAAAAAAATGAATTTCTACGGAAATATTGAAAATCAAATGTATGCTTTTTAAATGTTGAAGATAATGGAGTATACTTTGATTGAAGTTTTAGCATGCTTTCACTTCGAAAAAGATATTTCAAACAAATACATTCCTTTGAAAAAGGGTTTTGTGATGAATATTTTCATGTAAAAATAGAATCTTTCAAAAATAAATGAAGTAGTTTGCTTGCTGTATTTAAAATGAAAATCATTTATGGGTGATGATGATGTAAAGCATGTTTATGATAAGATTTGATAGAATCCTGAATTGATTTTCATAAATCAGATAAGATTGATATTTTGTTATTTATGAATGGAAAGAGTTTATTTTGTTATTATTGAATATTGTTAATGAGATTTTTTTAAAACAACATCATATATCAAAATTCGTTCATTTTAAATCTGTAATTATTCTTTTTAAATTAGGTATAGCATAGATATATAATCCTTTTTACTACTTTTACGCAATTAATTATAATTAATGCTTTGTCTTCAATCAAATCATCAGCATGCCTCGTTTAATCTGGCGATGGAAGAATATCTCTTAAAAGAATTTAATGAAGATGTTTTTTTTATGTATCGAAATGATGCTTCGGTGATTGTTGGGAAACATCAGAATGCCCATGCCGAATCGAATGCATTATTCTTGCATCAATCGGGAATTCCGCTTTACAGGAGGATTTCGGGAGGGGGCACTGTTTTTCATGATTTAGGAAATTTGAATTATGGTTTTATTGGTCGAACTCAGGCTGCGGCACAGGTAAGTTTCAATCGTTTTAGTGAAATCATCATTCAATTTCTTAGCACATTAGGAATTGAAGCTTATCAGAACCAACGCAATAGTATAGAAACTCATGGCTTGAAAATTTCAGGAACTGCGGAACATATTTTCAAGAATTGTGTTTTGCATCATGGCACATTGTTGTTTTCATCTCAACTTGATGTGTTAAGCAAAGCCCTTGCATCGCATCATGAAAGATATCGGCATAAAGCAGTGGAATCGGTGCGAAGTAAGGTTTGTAATATTGCAGATTGTCTGTCGAAACCGATGGAAATAAATGAATTTTCGGAACTTTTGATGAATTTTATGCTGAAGTATGCTGCTGATAATTCAATATATCATCTTAAACCTGATGATATTGAGAAGATAGAAGCTTTGGGCAAACAACGTTATGTGCAATGGGAATGGAATTATGGCTACTCCCCTGCTTATGCTTATGAACATGATTGGGAATATCAAAATAGAATTCAACGTATTTCATTTGAAGTTAAGGATGGGATTTTTCAACATTATGAGTTGGAAATTACTTTTCTTTCTTCTGAAATTGTACGGCAAATTGAGCTGACATTAATTCAACATCCACAAGATATAGAGCGCATGGAGAAGGCTTTGGATTCTCTTTCTATAGAAAAAAATTACATTGACGAAATTATTAAACATTCATTTTAAAAATATAAAGATATGATGCAAAAATTGATTGAAACCACAGATTACTTAAAAAAACAAGGCATAGAAACTCCCGATTTTTCGGTTATTTTGGGCACCGGGTTGGGCGGGTTTGTCGATAAAATTAAAATTGACACTGTTATTGATTATGAAAGCATTCCGAACTTTCCGGTGTCGACTGTGGAATCGCACAAAGGGAAACTGATTCAGGGAATGGTGGGTGGAAAGCGTGTGTTGGCTATGCAGGGACGTTTTCATTATTATGAAGGTTATAGTTTGAGCGAGGTTACGTTTCCGGTGAGGGTGATGAAATTGTTGGGAACTAAATATTTATTGATATCAAATGCGGGAGGGGGTTTGAATTTGAATTATAAAAAAGGGAGTTTGATGTTGCTCGACGATCATATTAATCTGTTGCCTGATAATCCGCTGAGAGGAAAGAATGTGGATGAAATGGGGGTTCGTTTTCCTGATATGAGTTGCCCTTATTGGCCTGATTTAAATGCGGCTTTTGAAAAGATAGCGAATGAAAAGAACATTGAGCTTCATAAAGGGGTGTATGTTGCGGTTCCGGGCCCTAATTTAGAGACGAGAGCGGAGTATCGTTATTTGAAAAACCTGGGGGCTGATGTGGTGGGGATGTCGACTGTGCCGGAAGTGATAGTGGCGAATCAAATATCTTTGCCTTGTGCTGCGATTTCGGTAATTACGGACGAATGCGACCCGAATAATCTTCATCCGGTGGCTCTGTCGGAAATCATTGCCATTGCCGGAAAGGCTGAGCCTGGTTTAATCGAGTTATTCTGTGGAGTAATTGAGAAGATGTGATGATATGCTGATGTGTTGATAATTTGGTTATTGAGTTATTGGTTATTGGTTATTAATTATTGGTTATTGGTTATTGAGTTATTAAGTTATTAAGTTATTAAGTCAGGACACATAGTGTTATTTTAACGCTGAGAACTCGCAGAGAACCGCTGAGGATTTGTTGAGAATTATTATTATATTGGGTTATTTTGTCAAAGCGGAATGTTTTAGTAGACGAATAGAATGGTATTGTTATTTATAACTGGAATAAATCTTCTGAAGAGCTTATTAATCAATATTTTATTTAGATAAACAAAGTTGTTGTTTGCCTCATCAATGTTGGCTGTTGCGTCATCAATGTTCGCTGTCGCGTCATCAATGTTGCCTGTTGCGTCATCGAACTTCGCTGTTGCGTCATCGAACTTCGCTGTTGCAGCATCAATTTTGCCTGTTGCGCCATCGAACTTCGCTGTTGCAGCATCAATGTTCGCTGTTGCGCTATCGAACTTGGATGTTTTTTGATCGAAGCTTGTTGTTTTTTTATCAAATCTTCTTGTTTTTAAATTAAAACTGCAAAATATTTGACCGAAATAGCTTGTTTTTTTATCAAAATTGCAAATTTAGGGATCGAAAATAGTTGTATTATTAGCTAAAATTAAGGTTGCAAATTATTTTTGAAAATATATGTGGAAAAATTTGGATGTTAAATATATTCTTTTGTAATTTTGCCAAATCAAAAAATATAATCATAAAAAGATAATTTATTAAGCAAACATCAAGCATCATGGATAAAATATTAGAAGGAAAACATAACACGACTAATTTAATTTTTAGTTTTGTTACTTATGGTCCTAACGTATCGATTATCAATACTTTTAATACGATGAAAAATGACGTGAACATTTTCAAAGGGAAAAAAGTAGTGATAGAGAATACGATTATGTTGACTTTAGGAGACTTTAAAGGAATTACTAAAGATCAAACTAAAGCGAGAGGAAAATTAGGTAAAACTTTGGCGGATACTATTTGCATTCCTTCGCTTAGATATGCAAGAGGTATAGACGATGGTGATCTTATAGAGATTTTCAAATATACAGAAAGTCAGTTGAAAAGGTGGTCTTTATCGAGTGTTATTCAGTTGGTTGATGTTATTATTAATAAATCAGAGGAGTTGTTGAATGTGCCTGCTTATGTTACTTCTACCGAAATTACAACTGATAATATTGATGATGCAAGGGCATTAAGAGATGTTTTGAGTGGTTTGTTGGGTAAGGCAAAACTTGAGAAAAAAAATATTGGGATTGCTTTGAAAAAATTGGAATCGCTTTTTGATGATTTGTGGGATAATGATTTGCCGAATTTGTTGCAAGATTCGGCTCATTTTAGTTCGACTTATCCTGAATTTGTAAAAGGTATGGCTGAGGTGATTAAAATTGATGATTTGCCTACTTCGCATACGGGGATTAGTGGTACGCTGACGGATGCCGACGGGAATCCTGTTATTGGTGCTACGGTGGTGAATTTGGATATGCCTGATCGTAAACCTATGGTGAGCAATAATGTAGGACTTTATTCGGATGAGATTTTTAAGTGGGGTACGTATCGTTATAAGTTTATGCATCCCGATTTTAAGGATAAAATTATTACTGTTAGTATTGGGAGGGGAAAGAAGGTTGTGGTGGATGTGGTGATGGTGAGGAAATAGGCGTTAGGCGTTAGGCATTAGGCGTTAGGAAAAGAGAGTGGTTTCGACAGGCTCAACCACCATAGAGATAATTAGATTTGACAAATTAATAATTTGTCAAATCTTAAAAAAAAGTGGAGATTAGAGACCACTTTAAAAAACGGGGCGTAACCTGAAAAGCCGGATGAGTAGGGGAAATAAACATTCGTTATATGAAAAAATTTATTACAACTTTAATAGCCATATTTATTTACACATTAATTAGGGCACAAGTACCAGAGGCAATTAATTATCAGGGACTTGCCCGCAATAATAGCGGAAATATTATTACGAACCACACAGTATCACTCCGATTAAGTATTCTTAGCGGCAGCGTATCAGGAACACCGGTTTATGAAGAAACACACCCTTAACCACCGATGGGTTCGGACTTTTTTCGCTAAAGATAGGACAAGGCACTGTTGTTTCAGGAACTTTTAGTTCCATAAGTTGGGGAAGTTATACGTATTATTTAATGGTAGAGATCGACCCAAATGGTGGAAATGCATATCAATTAGTAGGAACTAATCAATTTGCAACGGTTCCTTATGCCTTATATGCTGTGCAAAGTGGAACAGGGGGAGCTACTGGGGCAACAGGTGCTTCTGGATTGAATGGAATAAATGGGACTATGGGCTTGCAAGGCATACAGGGAGTTTCTGGAAATACTGGGGCACAGGGCATGCAGGGTGCTACCGGAGCAATAGGACAGACTGGTATACAGGGTGTAAGTGGGATTAATGGTCAGGCTGGACTTATAGGCACAACTGGAGCAAGTGGGGCACAAGGGATTCAGGGAGTTGCTGGTATTACTGGACAATCAGGAGCACAAGGCATACAAGGTGTTCAAGGCTTGAGTGGAAAAACAGGTTCGTCAGGCACAACTGGTATTCAAGGTATACAGGGAGTAATGGGAAATACTGGACAAACCGGTATTCAGGGGATACAAGGAGTTGCTGGTAGTACAGGTCAAATAGGAATTCAAGGATTTCAGGGTGTTTCTGGTGCTCAAGGTATACAGGGAGTTCAAGGAATAATTGGAAATAATGGAAATTCTGGGGCAACTGGAGCCACGGGTGCACAAGGAATAGCTGGTGCAAGTGGAGTAGTTGGCAATACAGGGCAAACCGGTGTACAAGGTATACAAGGAGCAGCTGGTAATACAGGACAAACAGGTAATCAAGGTTTACAAGGAGTAAAAGGAAATATAGGCGCAAATGGCGCAGATGGTGCTTTAAATGCATGGTCACTAACAGGGAATGCAGGTACAAATCCAGCTAATAACTTTTTAGGAACAACAGACAATGCATCACTTAATTTCAGAGTAAATAATCAAAAATCAGGTGTCATCGATACGATAAGTCAGAATACAGCTTTTGGTTTTAAAACACTTTATTTAAATACTTCTGGATACACCAATATCGCTATTGGTTATAAATCGCTTTATAACAATACTACAGGATGGGGAAATATAGCATTTGGGAATTTTTCGCTTTGGGCTAATACAACTGGAACAGAAAATACTGCCAACGGACATCAGGCACTTGCTTCCAATACCTCAGGAAATGGAAATATAGCTAATGGAAATTATTCGCTTTCTGCCAATACTATAGGATATTACAATATAGCTAACGGATATCAATCTCTTTATAACAATACTACAGGACATTCCAATATAGCTAATGGATATCAGGC
The DNA here is from genome assembly GCA_037144095.1 of Bacteroidota bacterium. Lineage (GTDB taxonomy): Bacteria > Bacteroidota > Bacteroidia > Bacteroidales > CAIXTV01 > CAIXTV01. Next base: position 20,529 of record JBAWXL010000020.1, on the reverse strand, counting down.
ACTTTATAACAATACTACTGCATGCGACAATATTGCTATAGGTCTTCAAGCTTTATACACACAATCATATAGTAATGGAGGTACACCATGGCAGTCCGATAATGTGGCAATAGGCAATATGGCTCTTTTTTCAAATCAGCCTGCTTCATCATCTGCTATTGGTTTTCAAAATACTGCAATAGGAAATAGTGCAATGCTGTATAATACCACAGGGTGGAAAAATACTGCAACCGGTACATTTGCACTTGCCTCTAATACCACAGGTTACGGTAATGTCGCTAATGGTAATTTTGCACTTGGTAGTAATACGACAGGAAACTACAATACTGCAGTAGGTTATCAAGCGGATGTATCATCAAACAATCTTACAAATTCAACTGCAATTGGTAATGGTGCCAGTGTTAATGCAAGCAACAAAATGGTATTTGGAAATACTTCAGTAATTGGGTGGGGGTTTGGCACTACACCAGCATCAGGAAAAGCAATTGTAGTAGGTTCTAGTACTTCCAATGGCAACGGTGCTTATCTTACTACGGGAGGAACATGGACTAATGTTTCTTCCCGTTCGTACAAAGACAGCATCACTGCAATAGATGGGACAGAGATACTTAAAAAGATATGTTTGCTGGAAGTTGCAAGATGGAAGTATAAAGGTACCGAAGAGTACCACATAGGTCCTTTTTCAGAACAATTTCGTGAATTGTTTAATACAGGTATTGACGAAAAACACATCAGCACAGTAGATCCAAATGGAATAGCGCTTATAGGCATTCAGCAATTAACAAAAATAAATAAAGAACAGCAGAAACAAATTGAAACACTGCAAAAGCAGATTGATGAATTAAAAGCATTGATAAAGAAATAATTAGACAACCTAAAGTTGGATGCTAATCATTATTTCGTCCATATTTATATTGGGATATTGTTCTATTAAGTGTTTTTTCCTCTGTTTGCTTAAGCCCAATTCTGGAAATCCTCCAACCCAAGTAAAACTTATCTTGTAAGACTTTTCCCTTCTGAGAGGAATATAGCAAATTAAAAGTTGGCATTAAGCGGAATTTGCAAATCGGCTTTGAACACAGGATAATTTGCAATGATTCTTCCTATGAATTTTTCCTGATTCTACAAGCTTATAACCTTAGGAGTAAAGATGCTACTTGCCCTAAAATTAACTTATTTTGAATTATAAGGGAATAAGGTTATTATCATGTATGTATGATAGTTTCAACTAAGGTTAATACATGCAGTAAGTATTAGTTTTCTTTAGGAAGATAATTCTACCTTAAACTTTTTAATCAACTTCTTTTCAGTAAGTTCCCACGGGACATCTTGATCATCAATACGACTACGTATTGATAACCTATCTTTCATGTCTTCTATTTCCTCAATCATTGCACGATACTTTTTTAAATCAATCACAACAAAAGGATTTTTAGCTTTCACTTTTATAGAATATGTTTCTGATTTCAAAATTGTTATTCAGTAAAATACTAAGCTTTTCAATACACTAAGCATATATAATTCAAATTAAACCTATAAGAATTTCCATTTTGGTTCATTGCTTATCTGATTACAACTTTCTTTAGTAGCTTTTGGGTTGGAGTGGATACTTCTATTAAATAAATTCCTTTGAAGAGATTATTTATTTGAAGTTTAGTTTCTTTGGATTTATTGTTGGTTTGATATATGATTTGACCCAGGATGTCAGCTATTTTGATAGTTGTGGTTTCGGCTGTAAAAGAACCTAAATCAATTATAAAATAGTTTTCGGCAGGGTTGGGATAGATATTGATGGTATTATTTGTTGAGATGAAATCGATTCCGGCATCTATGACATGAATAATATTTGATGTATCGGAACTGCATGCGCTAATGGTTACGATATCAAAGTAATCGCCATTAACAGTAACTGTATAATCCTGATTTGTAGCCCCCGTAATAATTCCGTTTTGATTGTACCATTGATTTCCTGTGGTGGCATCTGAATGCAGGGTTAGCCCATTTTTAGTGATGGTTGGGGTGGTAGGTTGTGGCGGTTGCGCAACTACAACTACATTTGAGGAGGAAACAGAAGTGCAAGCCGAGGAATTTGTAATTGTAAATGTATAGGTGCCTGCTGTGAGTCCTGAAAAAGTTGTTGAGGTGCCTGTTCCTTGTAAAGTATCGCCACCGGGGAATTGAGTGATGATCCAGTTTCCGGCAGAGGGCAAATTATATAAGAAAACGCTTCCTATGGCTTGGTTGCAAATGGTTGGAGTGATGGTGCCAATGGTTGGGGCAGTGGGAGTTGTTGGTTGTTGATTGATTACAATATTTGCGGATGCTGCTGACGAACAGTTTGAAGTATTCGAAACGGTGTAAGTATAAGTTCCGACAGGAAGCCCCGAAATGGTGGTAGTAGAGCCTGTTCCTGTTGTGATGGTTCCACCGGGGATTCTTGTCAATGTCCATGTTCCGGTTGAAGGTAAGCCACTTAGAACTACACTTCCGGTGGCAGTGGCACAATTAGGTTGGGTTATGGTTCCAATTGTGGGAGTTGTGGGAGTGGGATTTACGGTTAGTGTTACGACATTGGAGGTTGCATTGTTGGCAGCGCTGCAATTGGTAATGTTGCATCTGTATTGAAAACTTCCGGTAGCAGCTATTCCGCTTACACTTAAGTTATAATTGGTTCCATTTGTGTAGATTGCTCCGGCAGGCGAATTGTTGTTGACCGCATTCCAGGTCCCGGCATTGTTGTATTGCCATTGATAGACAAAAGGAGCTGTTCCGTTTGCAAGGAGATTGAAAGCAGCATTTCCTGAAGAACACATTATGGTATCGAGGGCTTGGGTGCCAATTGTGACTGGGATGCATGTGGTAGTTACGGTAACAGTTACTGAAAAATTTGCGCCCACACAAGTGCCTGAAGATGGAGTCACTGTATAAGTTGCCGTGCCTGAGCCAGAGAGAATCGTTAAAGTTCCGCTTATGCTTGTACCAGAACCTGAACTTCCACCTGTAACACCGCCTGTATAAACTGGATTAGTCCATGTATAAGTGGTTCCTGAGGGCACACCGGTTGGTGTTACATTGAAGGTTGTTCCTGTTAGAATTGAAGTGGTTTGATTTGAAATATTTGGTGTTTGGGGTTGTGTGTTTATTACAATATTTGCAGAAGACACTGATGTGCATGTTGATGCATTTGTTACTACGAAACTGTAAGTTCCGGCTGAAAGACCAGAGATGGTAGTGCTAATGCCGTTTCCGGTGGTAAGGATTCCTCCGGGATTTCGTGTTAAGGTCCAGGTTCCTGTTGCAGGTAAACCAATTAAGATAACACTTCCTGTTGCTATAGCACAGGTGGGTTGTGTTGTGGTGCCAATTGTAGGAGCGCTTGGAGTGATTGGTTGAGCATTGATGACCACATTAGTCGAGGCAACTGAAGTGCATGCTGATGCATTTGTGACAGTGAAAGTATAGGTTCCTGCTGCGAGTCCATTGATTACTGTGCTTGAACCTGTACCCGTAGTTTGAATATTGCCGGGCATTTGAGTTAATGTCCAACTTCCGCTTATTGGTAATCCAAATAAAACAACACTCCCTGTGGCGAAGCTACAAGTTGGCTGGGTGATAGTTCCAATACTGGGAGCCGTTGAATAATTAACCACTGCCTGAGCTGAAGTACGAAGGCTTTTGCAGGGAGCTCCCTGAATTTCCCAATTGTAGAAATAATAATAATAAGTTGTTGGATTGGTTGCAGCAGTGGTTGAAAATATTGAAATTACATTTGAAATCGTAAAAGGATAGGTTACACCTGCATTGTTTCGATATAAATTTATGGTTGCTCCTGAAATTGCCAATTGTAATTTGGTGCCAATAGGAATATTAAAATTAAGTGTAACACGACTTTCACCATCAGGAATATTCACTGTTGTAGTTTGAATAACAGTGCTGTTGCTATCTCTAAGTTGGATGGTTCTGTTGCCGGCACCTGTTGCATATACTTTCACTGAAACAAGTTTTACGGCAGAATAGCAATTGAAAACTAAACCTTGTAATGCAGTCGAATTTGCTCCACCACCAGTGTTATCCAATTTCCCGACATATTGAGAAGCCGGTGGAGTTTGACTTTCGACATAATAGGTAGTGGTTGTAGAAATTGTTGGGGTGTGAAAAACGGTCCCTGTGTCGAGGGCGGTCCCTCCAACTGCTGTGCTATACCAATTTAATTGTCCTGAGCCGGTGGCTGTAAGGCTTGCAGAGCCGCTGTTACAAATAGTATCATTTATGGCAATTGGTGGATTTGAAAAATTCACATGGATATAACCTGTTCTTGTGATTGAATCGGAACCACAAGTTCCTGAAATAACTAACTTGACTGAAAAATTACCATTGCTGGTATATAAGTGAGTTGGATTGGCAAGGGTGCTTTGAGTCCCATCACCAAAATCCCAATGATAATTGGATGCTCCGTAAGCTAAATTAGTGAAAGCGACATTTCCGTTGCAGGAAACTGTTGTTGTATCAGCAGTAAAATCAGCAGTAATTCCGGGAACAAGCTGAACATTTAAAGTTACCGTATTATTATTTGTTACCACCACATTGTTGATGGTTTTTGGAGCGTAGCAAGGTGCAGAATAGGTTACAGAATAGGTTCCTGCATAAATCGGACGGTGATAATCGCCATTGGGCATGATTGAATACACATGAGAACTGTCTCTGTCGTGCGAATTTACCCAAACCAAAGCTTTTATGGGTTGTCCGGTTAATGAATCAGTTACAATGCCTCTGATGCCATACGTACTTTGTTGAATGAAATTCAGAAATGATTTATAATTATAATTCCAGTAGTTTGGCAATAAAGAAGCTGTAAGGGTTTTATCATTTGAAATTTCAATAGTGACTTCCCGGCATTGTTTAAACCAATTCATATAATCTTGTCTTCCCCCTGTAATTACATACCAATCGCCTCCTTCGGTAACGCCGGAAGAATTTACTGATGTATAATAAGTAGATAGACCTATTCTCGCAGAGTCGACGAATTGATTGCCTAAATAAGAAAACCAATTATCATCAGCATGCGTTTTTGAAGTGGAAACCCAGGTATCAAAAGGGTAGTTAAACACTTCGGAACCTCCATGAAAATTGGCACTCATTGTGAAATGATGCAAATCGGCAAAAGCCATAAAGGCATAAGTTTCTGGTTGAATAGGACCATAGGGTGAAACAGGATCACCAGTTCTTGGATCAGGATAGTTTCTGTTTAAATCCATCGTATTAAAATTCTCACGAGTTGAATAAGGGCTGTCTCCAACTGAATTATTATCTTGGGCATAGGTTCCATCGGGGTTTGCTGAAGGACAAATCCAGATTTCTACATTATTGACAAGATTCGCTACAAAGGTATTGGAAGAATAATTTGATAAGAGATAATCAATCAGGCGAATCATCATAACATAGCCTGTAATTTCATCACCATGTATTGTACTTGTATAGAGAAACTGCGGTTTAGTGCTTGAGGCATTCACATTGCTGGTAATTTTAGCTACAATAATCCTATGTCCTCCACCTGTTGTAGCCAAAATGGTATCAATGCGGCAAAGGGTGGGATAATTTGTCTGAAAATTTGCCATCATTTGCTGATAAACATCATAGGTGGGATATCTATCCCAGGTAGCCATTTGAGCAACCGTTGTTGCCATGGTCATCAGGGTTTTGTTTGTTAGTGGATGTATGACTTCGTAAGGAATATTTGCCAAAAGAAATTGCTGAAACTGGCTCTTTTTGGCAGAGGCTGTGACCAAAAGATTCGGTGTTACATTTTCAATTGAGATGATGTTGGTTAAATAAGTATTGATTTGTTCCTTTGATTGAGCCTGGAACTTAAACCTGAGTACTTTATTTCCCAAAAACAAACTATCAACTTTTGAAAGTATTGTTAGTGTGGCAGCTTTTGAAGCCGTTGTTTGGGATGAAACCTGATGAGAAAATGTGAATGTAAGAGCGAAAATACCTATCAAGGTAATAAGTTTGCACTTCATGATTTAAAAATTTGAGATGAGTTGTTTGAATTTATTTTGAATATTGTCTGTTGCTTTTGCAAGTGGTAGACGCAAATTGTTTGATGAGAGTTGCATCACTTCTAATAAAGATTTTATTCCGGAAGGACTTCCATCTTCAAAAAGAGTTTTCATGATGTCGGTAAGTTTGTGATGCAGAAGGCGGGCATTTGTAAAATCGTTGTTAAGAGCATATCGCACCATTTGAGAAAACTCAAATGGAAATGCATTGGCAATAACTGAAATCACTCCATCTGCCCCAAGTGATAAGAGGGGAAGTGTGACAACATCATCGCCCGATAGTACACTAAAACCCTCAGGTTTGTGACGGATGATCTCAGTTATTTGTTCTAAGCATCCGGAAGCTTCTTTAACGGCACAAATGTTCTGATGTTCGGCTAAGCATAAAACCGAATCAGCAGTAAGATTCACTGAAGTGCGCGAAGGGACATTATATAAAATCAGTGGCACAGGGCTTTGGTTGGCAATTTGAGTGAAATGTGCAATCATTCCTCGTTGCTGTGGCTTATTATAATAAGGTGTAACCGAAAGCACAGCGCTTATTCCATCGAAATTAAACTTCGGAATATTATCAAGAACTTCCTGTGTGTTGTATCCCCCAATGCCCACTACCAATTTCACACGATGGTTGATCATTTCTTTTAAGCGTTCGACCAGGGAAACCTTTTCATTTATGCTGAGTGTAACCGATTCGCCGGTAGTGCCTAAGGCTACAATAAAGTCGGCTTTGCCTTTAATAATGTGCTCGGTGACTTTTTGAAGAGAAATAAAATCAATGGAATTATCTTCATGAAAAGGAGTGATAATGGCTACTCCTGTTCCGGAAAATTTTAAAGACATATCAATGGGTTTTTAGCAAATTAATATAATGTTTGATGAGTTCGATAAATTCGTCGAGAGTGGTGTGTTCGTTTATTTGAATCATCACATCGAGACATTCAATATCGTGTTGTTGTTTTCCAACTTTAAATGAAGCATTTGCCAGGTTGCAAAGGTAATTTAAGGAAGGAATTTCGTTCATGCTTAAATCAATCAGCAAATCGAATTCTTCTTTTAAAAAATCATTTACGAAAGGCAAATTGGGTTTTCCGATAAAAGTTTGATTTTTACGGGTATAAAAGTCATACGAAAGTTTGGGGATGCAATAGTGTGGGACAAGATCGCCCGGAATGTAGCCTACTGCCCTAATATTTTTCTGATTATCCTGAAGTTGTTTCACAAAAGCAGAAACGGTGTTGTGGGCAATTTCATCTTTCAATTCGTAGATTACGCCAATGTTTTTTGCGCTGTGAAAGTCGAAAACTTTGACATGGCGCGGCTTATCAGCCTTGTATTTACGAATTTCGCGAAGTAATATTTTTTGTTTTATCTGGTTAAGAAGCTGCACAAATTTATGAGTTTAAATCAGAGCAAAGATATATATTTAAGTTAAGCTACAACGTTAAAAAGTCTCAAAATCAAATTTTCAAATTCAAAGTCGCAAATTCAGCGTTTTTTTCTTTGAATTTGGAGCTTGAAATTTGGAATTTGCGACTTATTTTTCAGCCATTTTCTTCGTCAGCACTTGCTCAATTTCGCCAACATACATTCGATGGTAATCATTATTTGGATAATGAGGTTGAATTTTTGGGTCGAGAAAGTTTTCTGACAAAATATCATTGAAATATATTTTCCGGCACTGGAAAATGAGTTTTGCTTCTTCGAAAGCAATATAATCATTGGAAAACAATGGTGTCAGACCAGTGGCTTTTATCTTATCGGTGTCTCTGCCGGAAGTTTCTCCGCAAATTCGGAGGGCTTTTCTGTAATCATTATTGAAAAACGATAGGGTGAAAATGGATGAATTTTCAACAAAATCATAGGTGTAGCGGGGAGGTCGAATGAAAATATAGACCACTCTTTTGTTCCACAACACGCCCATTCCTCCCCAGGAGGCAGTCATGGTGTTAAATTTATCGGGGGTTCCGGCTGTGATCAGCATCCAGTCGTCGTTGAGCAAGACGAATGGGTTTTCGGTTATTTGTTCGGGTTTTATGGGGTTGAAGTTGGTGTTCATGGGGATTAGGGGTTTAGACTTTTAGGCATTTAGACTTTTAGGCTATTAGACTTTTAGACATTTAGAGGTTTAGGGGTTTAGAGGTTTAGGGGTTTAGAAGTTTAGGGGTTTGTGATTTAAACTGTTTGCAAATATACATATTAACTCAATATTGGAACATAAAAAAAATTGGGGTTTACACACTTTATAGGAAAGTGTTTAGAAATGTCCCATATCGAAGACTAATGCTTCCTCAAGGAGGACTAATGCTTCCTCATTGGAGGACTAATTAGTCCTGTTATCCGGACTAATTAGTCCTGTTAGTCGGACAAATTACTCCTGTTACCCAGACTAAATACTCCTCTTCTAAGGACTAAATAGTTCTGTTACCCAGACTAAATATTCCTCTTATAAGGACTAATTAGTCTCCCTACCACTTTAAATTAGTCCTCCTTGAAGACTAATTAGTCCTCCTATAGGAGTCAATACTCCCCAAGTAGGAGTATATTTTAGCCATTAATTTGAATACTTTCCACAATTATTACTTGAATTTCTGATATTTAAAAGAAATCAAGTTATAGGAATTGATTTTCTATTAATGATTTTAAAAAATATATCAATTTCATTTTAATATCCTCAGTTTCCAAAATCACATCACCACCTCACATCACCACATTTTTTTTATCTTTGCACCCACAAGAATAATTCCTCAACAATGAACCAAAAGAAAATTACGGCACTTTTAGCTTTTATAGCCCTGTTTTTTATCCTCATCGTCTATTCAAATCATTTTTACAACAGCTTCCATTTTGATGATAATCATACCATCGAAAACAATCCTGCCATACGTAGTTTATCCAATTTCACTCAGTTTTTCACTGATGCCCGCACCTTGACACCTCATCCAGAAAATCAGGTGTATCGCCCCCTCATCACGCTTTCGTATGCCATAGATTATAAACTGAACGGAGGATTGAAAGACACTTTATGGTTTCATCTTTCTAATTTCTTTTGGTTTTTGATGTTGTTGGTGGTCATGTTTTTCTTTTATGTGAAAGTGTTTAATCAGGCGGTGCAACACAAATGGAATTATTTCATTGCCCTGTTTGGGGTTTGTTGGTTTGCTACTCATGCCGCCATAGCCGAAACGGTGAATTATATTTGTGCACGTTCCGATTCGTATTCAACCTTCTTTGTGGTTTTGGCATTCGTCATGTACATTTTCTGGAAACCGGCTCGGCGCTTTTATCTGTATCTGATTCCTTTCATACTTTCAGTCTTGCTCAAACCCACAGGATTGATGTTTGCGCCCATATTGTTTGTCTATATTTTATTATTCGACAAAGAATTATCCTTCTTTGATGTATTCAAACCCAAACGTTTTTCGGATACTTTATCTGTCATTTTGAAATCTTTACCGGTATTTATATTGGCAGTGTTGCTTTATTATCTGCAATCAAAGATGACCCCGCCGACTTTTCTTCCGAGCAATTTATCGGTTTATAATTATATGATTTCTCAGCCTTTTGTATGGTTGTATTATGTGAAAAGCTTTTTCATTCCCAATACATTGAGTGCCGATTACGATTGGGTTGCCCTTACTACCATTTGGAATTGGCGATTTTTTGTTGGGATGCTCTTTATTATAATAATGTTGGTCATAGGTTTCATTACATCGAAAAAGAAAAGCACCCGCCCTATTGCTTTTGGCATCATGTGGTTTTTTCTTGCACTCATACCCTCTTCAACCATAGTGCCTTTTGCCGAAATCCTTAACGACCATCGGGTGTTTTATCCTTATGTCGGCTTAATGATTTCGGTGTGTTGGGCAATCTTTTTGCTGCTTCGCTATTATGAAAACGAAATTAGAAGTAAGCTTACATTTAAACTTATCATTATAGTATATCTGTTTTTTATACTTGGAGCCAACGCCTATGCCACCCATCAACGCAATAAAGTTTGGAAAACTGAAGAGAGTTTATGGCTGGATGTCACACAAAAAAGCCCTGGCAACGGACGTGGATTGATGAATTATGGTTTATCGCAAATGGCAATTGGTAAGTACGACATTGCGCTGGAATATTTCCAACGTGCTGTTCCCATAACGCCTTATTATTCGTCATTGTATGTTAATTTGGGAATTGTGAAAGGGGCTTTGGGAAGAAATGTTGAAGCGGAGGAAGATTTCAAAAAGGCGATGGCTTATGGTGCAAACGAACAAGCGCCTTATTATTTTTATGCAAACTATTTGGTTGGGAAAAACCGGTCGATTGAAGCACTCCCCTATCTTCAAACGGCAGTGAAGAATGGGCCATCCTATCTTAGTTCACGATATTTATTAATGCAGCTTTATAATGAGTTTGGAATGTTTGATCAGTTATCCGATTTGGCAAACCAAACGCTTCAAATTGCTCCCGGTGATGCCACAGCACAAATGTATCTTGATAATTCGAAATCGAAAGCCCCGGCTTCCAAAACGATTGAAAGTGAGGTGGAGAAAAACCCTACCGCTGAAGGATATTTGAATCTGAGTTTGACTTATTATCAGCAGCAGCAGTATGAAAAATGTATAGCCGCTTCAGAAAAAGCGCTTCTGTTGAAGCCCGATTTTGCCGAAGCATACAATAATATTTGTGCTGCCTGCAATTCGCTCGGACAATTTGCCAAAGCGAAAAGTGCCGGGGAAAATGCCATCCGTCTGAAACCTGATTATGAATTGGCAAAGAACAATCTAAAAGTTTCCTTGAAAGGTTTAAATAAATGATGAACACAGCTCATGGTATAAATATCCAAATTGGGTCTTGGAATTTGAAATTTGGGACTTGGTTCTTGGGTCTTTTCATCACATACAAAATATAAGATGTTATACTTTATCAAAGTAGTATATCGCTTGTCGATTCAGTTGCTTGCTTCTTTAATCAAGTACAAATACTTGTTTATGAGCAAGCTGTTGGAAGTATATTATTTCTTTAAAGCTTCCCCTATTCCAAAGGTTCATTATGAAGAATATATCTTTGGAGATGATTTTTTTATTAATAAAGAAGAACAGAAAAAAGGGAATGTGACTGAATTAGAATCAAGAGTAATTGCACATCTGGTTCGTCATTTCAAACCTACAACCATTTTCGAGATTGGAACATTTAATGGATATTCTACCTTAAATATGGCTATGAACACCCCTCCTGATACTTTGATTTACACTTTGGATTTACCACAGGAAATGTTGCCCAACACAGGAATGAAGGTTGATGCAAATGAGACGGAATATATTAATAAATCCATTTCCGGCGCTTTCTTTATACATCATGAGGCTTCAAACAAAATTGTTCAACTCTATGGCGACACTTATTCTTTCGATTTCACACCTTATTACAAAAGTGTTGATTTTATTTTTATTGATGCATCACATACCTATAAATATGTTGCCAATGATACGGAAAAGGCATTAAATCTATTGAGTGAAAAAGGAGGTGTATTGCTTTGGCATGATTATAATTCAGTAACTTTTAAAGGAGTCACCCGCTATTTAAATGAAAAATATTTTGGTGATAAACGATTTAAAGACATCAAAGTGATTAAAGGCACTTCGCTCACCATTTTAACAATTAAGGGATAATGCAACATATAGGACCCAAGAATCAAATTCCAAATCTCAAATTCCAGGAGGAAAACGCTCTTTAAAAACAAAATAATGAATGTAAAGACAATTAAGTTTCTTGACAAATGGATTGGCGGCATAATATGTAAACTTCTTACTATGCACGATACATTTTATAAAAGTCTTAGGCTTATTGGTCAGCATAAGGAGAAGAAAACGGAGAAGCTTATTTTCATTAAATTAATTGAACAAGGTGCCACAGTTATTGCTTATAGCTCTATTGTAAAAGCAACACAAATGGTGGGGAGAGAGCATGTTTATTTTCTTGTATTCAACGAGAATAAACCCATTCTCGAATTACTTGACATCATTCCTATTGAAAACATAATCACAATCCGTCAGGATAATATTTTGTTGTTTATTAGCGATTTGCTTTCCGCTCTCCGTAAAATTAAACGGCTGAAAGTGGATACTACCATTGATATGGAATTCTTTTCAAGAGCATCAGCCATCATCAGTTATTTGACCTTTGCACGCAAAAGAATTGGGTTTCACCGTTTCACCTGCGAATATCCCTATCGTGGTGATTTAATGACGCACAAGGTTCAATATAATCCATATATTCACACTGCAATTGCCTATCAGTTGTTGGTTGAAGCTATTGATACTAACATTTCCATCACCCCCATGCCTAAAATAAGTCTTTCTGACATTAAATTGAATTCGCCCTTATTTACGGCTAGCGAGATTGATAAAAAAAGGGTTTTAGGAATTATTCGAAACGAATTTGGTGATTCTACTTATTCGAAAATTATTCTTCTAAACCCTAATGCAAGCGATATGTTGCCCATTCGTAAATGGGATTCAGGTAATTTTATTACGCTTGCTCATTTATTAAATGGCTATTATAAAGAGGTACTTATCATTCTTACGGGTGCTCCCTCTGAGCAAGCTTCTGCCGAAATAATTCACAAACAAATAAATCTGCCCAACGCCATTAGCCTTGCAGGCAAAACCAAATTGAGAGATTTGTTTGTGCTGTATACTTTATCGGATTTACTTGTAACCAACGACAGTGGACCAGGTCATTTTTCTTCTGTTACCAATATTAATAGTCTGGTACTATTTGGACCCGAAACTCCCACTTTGTTCGGACCTTTAGGGAAGAATTCACACACTATACACACCTCTTTAGCCTGCAGTCCTTGTGTAAATGCATTCAATCATCGTTTTTCACCTTGCAACAACAATGTGTGTATGCAATCGATTACTCCTGAAATCGTGTTTGAGAAAATAAAAGAAATATTACCTTTGGATACTTTTTCCCTATTACCTAATCATGCAAATTGATACAAACCGTTTATTAAGTCCTCAAAAGCTAGAACGCATTGTTTTTATTGTGGTAGTTCTGATATTACTGTTACCACTTTGGCTCAATAAGTTTTTTATAACACAGGACGGACCCGCCCATATTTATAATGCCAAAGTATTGTTAGATCACCTGTTTTCTCATGATGTTGCTTTCTATAACCAATATTACACAACCAATTTCATTCTTTTTCCCTATTGGTTTGGGCATATTGCCATCTCACTGTTGCTATTTGTTTTTTCCCCAACACTAATTGAAAAGATATTCCTTTCATTTTACATCATTGCTTTTGCACTTTCGTTTCGTTTTCTTATTCGTTCTATCAATCCGAATTCAACTTTCATTTCTTTGCTGGTGCTTCCGCTGATTAGTAATTATGCATTTCAAATGGGTTTTTATAATTATATTTTCAGTATTGTTTTTATGTTCATTACCATAAGATATTGGTTGAAATATCAGGGATTAATCAGTTTTAAGATTATGATAGTGTTGCTTTTGCTACTGCTGCTTTTATATTTCACACATGCCATCATTTTTTCTTTTACATTGGTGGCCATTGCTATTTATATTGCATTTTCTTTCCTTGTTCGCTTGTTGAATGATTATAAAAATGCATCAAAGCATCTGACGGTTGCTTTATATGAAATCATCAAATTCATCGCTGTAGCCATTCCTTCGCTGTTGTTGTTATTTGTTTTTATGTCTTCTTCGCCTAATTATATGAATGTAACCAACGGAGATTCAATCTTTTTTATGAAGAACTTCCTGAAGATGACTTATCTGATTTTATTGACAGATAAGGAAACGGTCTTCTCCTATTTGATGGCAATTTTCTTATTCATTATGCTTGGTTTTGCGATATTCTACAAGTTTAAGAACTTAAAACTTAAGGAGCATGATGCTTTTTATCTGATTGTTTTTGTTTTATTGATATTTCACCTGTATTTCAGTCAGCATACCATTGGATATTTCGAACGGACACAACTGATTCCCTGGATGTTTCTTATAGTTTGGATGGCTACGCTTGATTACCATAAATGGATACATAGCGCTGTGTTGATTGCAACTTTTGTGATGGTGGTTGGTCAAACCATCTTTCGGGCACCTGTTTATGCCAAATCATCTGAAGTGTTTGGCGATTATGTTAGCATTGAACCGCAAATCACTGCGAATTCAACTGTCTTGCCTTTGGTGTTTTCTAATAATGGGATTTATAAAGACAGGCAATTGATATCTGATAAGCTTTATCTTTATGCCAATGCTTCAAACCTTATAGGTGCTTTTAAACCGATAATAGTCATGACCAATATTCCGGCGCTTTACAACCAATTCCCTTATATTTGGAAACAGGAAATGAATCCCTGGACCTTTATTGGCAACCTGCATTTCGAGCCACCTGAAGCGAATTTTGTTGATTACAGAAAGAAAACTACAGGCGATATCGATTATGTAGTTACCTGGTTTGCTGATAATCGTTACAGTGGCAATGCGGCTAGTCTGTTAATTATGGAGCAATTGCAAAACGAATATCAACTGATATACACTTCTCCGCTTGGGTTTGCTAAACTATATAAACATTTACCTCCTTCGCAACGAAAGGTTAAAACTCAGGCGGATATTTTACCGAATACTGATAAGGCAACAGAATTATTAAATCAAAGTGTAAACTCTTATAATCAGGGTGATTATAATGAGTGTATTCGTCTTAACAAACAGGCATTGGATCTGAAGCCTGAAATGGCTGATGCATGGAACAACATCTGTGCTTCCTACAATTCAATGAAAATGTGGAAGGATGCGACCAAAGCCTGCAATGAAGCATTGCGAATTCGACCGGATTATCAGTTAGCTAAAAACAATCTGGACTGGGCATTGAAAAACTTAAAATAAAATGAGATGTTTAAGAAAATACTAAAGAATCCTTTTACTGCATTGGTGTTGATTTGGCGACGTTTTTTCCCTTTCGGCATCAAACCTAAAGATATGGAAGCCTACCGCATCGGGAGCTGGAGCTATGGAAAGCTGAAGAGAGTGTTTATTACCGATATTTTTAAAGGAATAGAAAAAACGGAAGTGAGTTTGCGAAACGCTTTTGATAAAGATTTCTACACTTCGATGGATATGCAGGAGGTGTTTATGCTATGTTCGATTGTGAAACATGTTAAGGCTAAAAACATACTCGAAATCGGTACTTTTGATGGAAATACCACCTTAAATCTTGCGCTTAATCTTGCAGATGAAGGTCAAATCACCACAGTTGATTTGCCACCTGAATGGGATGGTAGTCTTCAGTTGGACATTCCTGAAATATATAAGAATGTTACGGAGCGGTCGACTATGGGAAGGCAATATAAAGAATATCCCGAACTGGCTAATCGAATTCATCAGATATTTGAAGACTCTGCCAAATTGGATTGGGATGCATTGGACACTCCATTTGATTTGATTTTCCTTGATGGTTGCCATCATTATAATTATGTGAAAAAGGATACGGAAAATGCCTTACAGCATTTGAAAAAAGACGGCATTCTGGTGTGGCACGACTATGGAATGATTGAGGATGTGTGCAAAGTGGTGGACACTTATATTGGCAAAATGCCTGTATTTGCCATAAGAGGAACAAGAATTGCCCTTGCAATCAACAGCGTTTAAAGACCCAAGTCCCAAATTCAAAAACTCAAATTCCAAGGGAGTCCGTTGCAAATTCTTCTCTTGGGGCTTTGAACTTGGGTCTTGGAATTTGGGTCTTGATTCTTAGAATTTATCTCCGAAATATGCCCATTATCCAGGTTCGCAGGTTGAAGATGGATAAGAAAGTGCAGAGCACTACAGCAATGTTTCCTCTTTTGTCTTCTTTGTCATACTGATCAAAGAATGTGTTTTTATCGAAGAAAGAAAAGAAGGAAGGTTGTAAACTGAAGCGTTTTGAATTGGAAATAAAATGAACGATGTCGCCGGGGATTAACCAACGACAACGAATTGCGCTTGTATATTCGGGTTGTGAGATGGTTTCATTTTGCATCATCCTGTACAATAAGTCAGGGAAGTTGATGCCGGAGGCTTGTGCCAATTGAAGCGATCCCCAAAAGCGTGGATTGATTTCCATGAGCTTTGGAATTCCATCTGTTGGATCTGTTTTATATTCAACCATCGCTACACCATGCCAACCCAATTTACTGATTAGTTTATGGCTATATTCAATTATATCGTTTTGTTTTGTGCTTTCGCGTAAGGTGCTGGGGCCACCTTTTACGGGGTATTCGCGAAGCCGCTTGTAGGAGAAATGCACAAGGGTTTCACCATCTTTTGCCAGCAAACCTACTCCAACTCCCTGTCCTTCCCATTGAATGCATTGTTGAAGGATGGGATTTCCATACTTTTGTTGAATAAATGGATAATGTTTATCAAAGTCTGCTTGCGTTTCAATCCGTTTAACACCCCGCGAACCACTGCTGCTTCGGGCTTTTATGATAAGCGGAAAGCCTAATTGTGTGATTACATTTTGTATTTCATTAGGAGTTGTGGGTAAAAAACTAATCGGAATGGGGATGTGCAATTCCTTTGCCAAACATAGCACCGCCCATTTGTCATTTGCCTGATCGAAAACTGAAATATCAGGCAACGGAAGCATTGTATATTGTTCTATTTCAGTTCGGTTTTGAAGTATGATTTTTGTTGCAGCCTCATCCATTGGATAGATGCAATCGAATTCAGTTGACTTTAATAATTCAATCAGTTTGAGGAGATATTCCTGCGGTTTTTCTTCAGGAAATGGAAAAATATAATGTTTGGTGGCATATTTCGACCAAATGGAAGGCGCAAGCAGGGTATGGCTAATGGTGTGCACTTCGTATCCCGCCTTTCCGAGAGAACGCACAGCCGAAAGTGTTTTCCTTGTCCAACAATCGGTCAATAATATGCGGGGTTTATTTGTCATCATTCAAATCTAATGAAGAAATATATTCGGCATAGGTGCAGCAGCGATAATCATTATTCAATATCTTTTCCAATCTGTGCAAGGTATTACTCCTGTTATAATATAACAGTAAATGAAACAAGGCATTTTTGATTTCGGGGAAGCGAAAATGCTCCACTTGATCATCAATATCATAGGGATGAAAATAGCCTGTGCAGAAGTTTTGTTTCTGAAAATGCTTTTTGAAAAAGTATTGTATCATCCAAAATGGAAGCGCCCTGAAATAGACTCCGCCGGCAAAAGGCAGCGAAAATCGAGCTTGCTCAGGAAAGATACTTATCGGAATTTCCAATATTTCATCGCGCTTCATGATGTTGATTCCGAAACCTTCCCATCCATAAAGGGGGTTTTTGGCAGGCAACACCGAACTCGAGTAGCTAAAACCTGCCTTTGCCAACTGAGCGTAGGCCCATTGCGTTTGAGAAGTGAGCGAAAAGCGGGGTGCACGATATCCTATTACGTCGGAAGCACCGGCTTTGAGCAGTATTTCTTTGCATTCCGACACATCGCGATAGAAACTTTCGGGGGTATGCTCATCAATATGTTGATGATTTAGCGAATGGCATGCAATTTCGTGGCCTTTTTTCGTTATCTCTTTAATAAGTTCGGGATTATGAATCGCAACGTCTCCGACCGTAAAAAAAGTTACTTTTGCATGCTGCTTTTCGAAGAAATCGAGATACTGCATCACGTTGTCGGTGAGTCGTTCGGGCAGTTGGTTTCCGTTTTTCATGCGAAACCTAACGTCTTCGAGGTCGATGCTGAGCAGATAATGTTTGGTGGGATTCATTATTTCAAAAGTACAACTAATTTTTAATACAACAACATTATGAAGAAATCAATAAGAAAAAGCAGCCTAAAAATACGTCTTATAAAATGTTTGATAGTGCTATTAACAGGCTTATTTTTCGTGGGATGTGCCTCGCAAAGGGGTTGCAGCAAGATGGGTCCGCACAATTCGGACGTGCGCAGAGGAATAGGGCATTAAGAGAAGTCCCAAGTCGCAAATTTCATGTCGCAAATTCAAAGGAGTAAGTCCAAATTTTAAAATAGAGACTTAAGAAAAGGGGCAATATTGCTTACTACTGAAGCCTTACTCCTATTTTTCGGAATAATTTCACTCAAGTATTCGCTGGATAGTTGGTAAGTTTTAGTTATACAATTAAATACTTAACAGGTTTAATATCATGCGCTTTCTGTTTTCTTCTGAACATCATTATTTCTTATCATAAAACATTTTTTTCCTATTAATCTTTATTTCGTCCCTAAACGGGACTTAGATTAAACTCTGCATTTTTCTCTACCAATATTTTATCCCTATGGGAAAGCAGGTTTTCAGAAATTCCATCTCCTGTAAGGACATAATATCGGCAGAAACATTCAGCATTATGAGACTTAAGTTCAATCGGTACGAAATACACCTAAATACATAACAATTAAGACACTCATTGTTAAGTATTTTTCTAAGACAACAAAGATAATAAAAATAATAATTCAGATTTCTATCCTAATAAAACTGTAAATTTTCCAATTGTTATAGGACTGGGGTTCAATACGGTGAGATGGGTGTCGGCAAGGTTGCCTAATTCTGAGGCAGTCAGCGACCGCTCTTCGTCCGCTTGAACAACAATGGTAGTCCCCATTGGCATTTTGCCTTTCCTTCGCGAAAGATAAAATTCTAAGGCCACCTTGCCTTCATTAATGATTTTCAACTTATCTTTTGCCTTAAAAGTATGTTTCAGAATTTCACGCAATATGGTAGGATTCACCTGCCCTGTGAAAACAATTTGACGGGGATTGCGTATGTTTTTTAAATCAAAAAAAGGTTCAACTTGGGAAGGTTTGGTGCTGAAATGCGACATCAGAAGTCCTAAATTGCTATATTGGGCAACGCACATTGCAACGCGGGCTGTTTCAACAGCTTTGCTTTCGGTGCCTGAAGTGGAAATTTCAGATTTCTGAGATTTCATGGCTGTTTGCAAAAGAACATAAAATGCATCCACCTCGGCTTTGAGTGCTGATAGAGACGCTATGCCCGTTAGATTTTTGCCTAAAGTCTTCACGGCTCCTACCCGCGAAATTTGTTTTCCATTTTGAAAAGGTCTGCGAAAACGTGGCATCAATACTTTGTATTGTTCAGAATCTTTGCCTAAAGTGTCTTGCATTTTAACGTCCCATTTTTGAATTTTCGTTCCCGATAATTGGGTTAAGAGTTTATTTAAAGTACTTGTTTTGCCCACTTGAGTGCCTTTATGAGCATTCCAAATGGAGTAAGCATTCATCAATTCTAAATGAATTGGATGGTACTGAGCATATAGGTCGGCAAAATAAGGATTTGCAATTCGACCATACAAAGCCGCGTCGTGATAGAAGGACAAAATGGTTGCTTTTAGATAATTACGTTTAGTGACTACTAAAAACACATTGATTAAGAAATGCCATAATAGTAACATGATTTTTTGTTTTTAATGTGAATAATTGATTTTATTAATGTATTGATTTTATAAGTATTAAATATAAAGATTAGATAGAAAAAGATGAATACACTGCGACTTTAGTTGATACAGCCATACGTTTAATTGTTTTCATAAAGTTCGCAATCAACGCCGCAGTCCAAACAAGTGTTTTTACTAAGGTTACGACTGGCACCGATATCCAAACACATGTTTGGACTAAGGTTGCGACTGGCACCGCTGTCCAAACACGTGTTTGGACTAAGGTTGCGACTGGCACCGCTGTCCAAACACGTGTTTGGGCTAAGGTTGCGACTGGCACCGCTATCCAAACATGTGTTTGGGCTAAGGTTGCGACTGGCACCGCTATCCAAACACGTGTTTGGACTAAGGTTGCGACTGGCACCGCTATCCAAACACGTGTTTGGACTAAGGTTGTGATTGGCACCGCAGTCCAAACACCTGTATTTACTGAGGTTTCAATAAATGACGTGATGTGTGCATTTGTTTGAATAAATGATGTAATGAGATTATATTCTGTTTCAATTGTTCTACTGAAATCAGTGAATAACAACTCAAGCCTATTAAATAAACAGGCAAAAGTTGTAGGTTCGAATTGGCAATATTGCTTAGTTAATTCCCAATTATTTACTGTATAATCAGAGTGTAAAAAGCATTTCATTTAAGTTGAAATTAAATCACACATCAAAGATACAACAAATATTGGAATGTTCTACAAAATCGAAATAATTTTAATACAATACATTGCTGTTTTCATACATCATATTAATCAATAAAAGATTTAATACGTGATGTTGATTCGCAACTTAATCAGTTGTAATTAATTGATATATGCTGATAATCTAAAGAAAAACATCACAGATAAAACTATTATTTCTCCCCTTAAAACCTAAATGACTAAAAGTCTAAATGTCTAAAAACCTAAAAGTCTAAATGTCTAAACAGCTAAAAATCTAAAAGCCTAAACCCCCGACGTGGACAAGCCACAACCAAACAGGGAAAACATTTAACTTTG
>JBAWXL010000019.1:0-28355 GCA_037144095.1 Bacteroidota bacterium | reverse complement strand
ATCCTGCCTACACAACTATCCTCTTTTCCATCCCCCATGTCCCCCATGTCCCCATTGTCCCTTTCCCCATAAATCCACTCATCACTACATCTGCATATTAGCACCCTCCCTCGTTAAGCGTAGCGTCTCGCTGCGCTTTGTTTATCAGGCGTCCTGCCTTTCCCTCTTTTCAAAAAGAAACTTAAAAATCTTACCAACGACTTATATATTCTTAGTCACAATCAATATACCCTTACCAACCCCTCGTATATTCTTACCAACAGTTCTATATTCTTACCAACGACTTATATACTCTTTGTGACGACTTATATATTCCTACCAACGCCTTGTATATTCCTACCAACGATTCTATATTCTTACCAACGCCTTGTATATTCTTACCAACGATTTGTATATTCTTAGCAACGGTGTTTTCAAAATTGTTACATGCAAATT
The DNA here is from genome assembly GCA_037144095.1 of Bacteroidota bacterium. Lineage (GTDB taxonomy): Bacteria > Bacteroidota > Bacteroidia > Bacteroidales > CAIXTV01 > CAIXTV01. The sequence continues at coordinate 27,920 of JBAWXL010000019.1, read as the reverse complement.
ATCAGCACTTTAACAAAATATCCCTATTTTCGAATTTATCTGAGAAATTCATACTAATTTGCAACAAACCCATCATTTCAATTTCCAAATTAAACACCAACTTCTCAAAAAAAAGATTCCATTTTCACTGAAAGATGGAATCTTTTATTCTACTTAGCATTCTTGAAATTTGAGACTTTTTTCATTTCTTCTGCCTTCAGTCTAATCCTCTTCAGCCTTTTTTTACATCCTTTCCGGAACCTCAATTCCCAGCAAATGCATGGCGCTTTTTATTATGCCGGCTGTAAATGCGCTTATGCCCAGTCGCATTTGACGAATATCGGCATCGCTTTCTTTCAATACCGGGCTTTCGTGATAAAACTGATTATACTCTTTTGCCAATTCAAAAGCATAATTGGCAATCAGAGCAGGACTTAAACGCTGTCCGGCTTCCTGCACAACAGCCGGATATTCATATAATAACTGAATCAACTGTCGTTCCTTTTGAGTAATGGGCGTTTGGGAGGAAAAAGGATTAGAAGCAGTTTCCGATTCTCCAGCTTTTTTCATCAACGAGCAAATACGGGCATGGGTGTATTGAATAAAAGGACCGGTATGCCCATTGAAGTCAATAGATTCTGCCGGATTGAACACTATATTCTTCACCGGATCCACCTTCAGAATGAAATACTTCAAAGCGCCCATTGCCAGCACTTGATACAATTGAGTTTGTTCATCCAGGTCGAAGTTCAGGGTTTTGCCCAATTCTTCGGTGGTGGTTTGAGCGGTTTGTATCATAACTTCCATTAAATCGTCGGCATCCACCACCGTTCCTTCTCTCGATTTCATTTTCCCTTCGGGCAATTCCACCATCCCATACGAAAGATGAAAGATAGACTCAGCCCACTGAAAACCAAACTTCTTTTGCAACACCAGTTTCAACACATCGAAATGATAGTTTTGCTCGTTTCCCACCACATAAATCATTTGTTTGGGTTGATGTTCGTTGTGGCGAATGTAAGCCGTGCCCAAGTCCTGTGTCATATACACCGATGTGCCATCCGAACGCAACAATATCTTTTCGTCGAGCCCTTCTGCAGTCAAATCCACCCAAACCGATTGGTCGTCTTTCTGATAACAATTTCCGTTCTTCAAAGCATCCTCAACCAAAGATTTTCCTTTTTGCCATGTTTGCGATTCGTAATACGTCTTATCGAAGGAAATGCCCATTTGTTTATAGGTGACATCAAAACCTTCATACACCCATCCATTCATCGTATTCCAAAGTTGCATCACTTCGGCATCATTATCTTCCCATTTTTTCAACATTTCACGGGCTTCTTGCATCAGAGGCGCCTGTTGTTTGGCTTCTTCTTCCGTCAAACCGGAAGCTATTAGCGATTTTATTTCTTCTTTATAATATTGATCAAACAACACATAATATTTACCGGCTAAATGGTCGCCTTTTATGCCCGAGCTTTCAGGTGTTTCTCCCTTTCCCCATTTTTCCCAAGCCAGCATAGATTTGCAGATGTGAATGCCACGGTCGTTCACCAAATTTACCCTCACCACATCATGTCCGTTTGCCTTTAATATCTCCGACACCGACCATCCTAACAGATTGTTACGGATATGTCCTAAATGCAAAGGTTTATTGGTGTTGGGCGACGAAAACTCTATCAGTATCTTTTCCCGATTATCAACCGGCAAAGCAGTTTCCTCAGCTTCCTTCTGTATCATACCAACCCAATATTTGCTTAGGATGCGGAGATTTAAAAATCCTTTAACCACTCCATAAGATTCGATGATTTCGCTATGTGCAGCAAGATAATCGCCCAGCATTTGAGCCGTTTCTTCCGGCGATTTCTTCGAAAAACGCGTAAAGGGAAACACCACTATGGTGAAGTCGCCTTCATTGCGATAGATAAGATTGGTTTTTTGAACGCTCACCAGCTTTGCCTCTATCTCTATTCCGAAAATAGAATGTATGGCTTCGATGGTCAGGTCAATGAGATGTTGTTCGAATTTCATTCTTTAGGTTTCTTAATGTTTGAAATAAAAGATTGCCACAGAATCGACAGGAAAAATAATCTGCGAATCTGTGGCAGTTTTCTGCTGATTACAGCAGTTAAATATTAGTTTTTAAACTTGCCGAAATATTCCTTAAAAGCATCTTTATGCACCATACAATCCATCATCTTCAACTTCACATAGTCTTCGTGAAAGAAATAATAACCGAAAGTCTTAGCGCCTTTACCCACATTGCGCGAACCTGCACCTGAGTCTTTTACCAGAAACCAGGTAACACCGTCTTTTTCCATATAACCTACAATGTGCAACCCATGATCGTCGGTAGTGGTTTTATTGCTGAAGCGAAACTGACGGGCATAATCATCAATATAAGCCGAAGGAATATCGAAAGTAGGAACAACTGCTGTTTGGGCAAAGGATTCGAAGCCGGCTTCGGAAACGTCGCCTCCAACACAAATCGTATAGCCATTTTTTATGGCATTTTTTATCACTTTCATATAGTCGTCGAGAGGAATGTTGTAATAATCTTTGTTATGCCACCAGTTGTCGCCAACTTCGTATTCTACTTTATTCCAAAAAGGTTGTTGCATAATGGAGAGCACATCTATATAATCATCTGGTTTGAATTTTAAGACCTGGGTCAAATAGTCAAGAGGACTATAGTTTTTGCCACCTACACTAACTTGTTTAGGAGGAGCACCCAAATAAGAATTCATTATTGATTGAATGGTCGAAATCACAAGTTCTTCGTTCCAGGCATTGTTTGCTTTTACTGACTTAAGATATTCGCTCATCTCTTCATACATCTTAGCATGATTATGGAATGTCTGACCTGCAAGTAAACCAGAATAACTTTCTAAAGGAACCACTCCGTATTTCTTCCAAATTCGCGTAACAGCATTCCCTTCAGAACCTTCTTCAAATGCAGAGTTGCCGCGTTCTTTAATAAAGCGTTTAGCTTTTTCAACATATTCCCAATATACAGTATACATTTCGGAAAGCTTAACCTTCTGTTGCGTTAAACGATAAATTTCAGATTCAAAAAAGGATGTGTTTGAAAAGCACCAGCATGTTCCGGTGTTTCCTTGCGAAACAGGGTCGTTGTGCCAACATTTTGTAAAAGGATCAACAGAAGTCGGGATGTCCATCCCACTGAAATCTATTTTAAAACTCTTTGATGTTTTCGGAGCTTCCTCTTTCTTTTCAAAATCTTCTATGCCTTTAAGAATAGAGTTCTGATAATAGCCAGCTTTGTATTCCTTGAAGACGGCTTTATCGTGACGGGGAGGTGTTTGTGCCTGAGCAACGGCAAACAATAACACCAGGATGATGATAGATAATTTTTTCATTTGTAAATGTTATTTTGATTAAATAAAAACCATGTTTTTCTTTTCAGTAATTTTTTCACAGTAATGACATTGAAGTTTGGTTTTTACTTTATCTAAAACTGTAAATTGAGTAATAATGTTTTCGTGATTCGAAATGCAATTGGGATTAACGCATTTCACAAACTTTTCAACTTTATCAGGAACTTCTACTGTTTTCTTTTCAACAACGGCAAAGTCTTTAATAATGATAAGGGTTGCATTTGGAGCAACTAAAGCTATTTTATTCACTTCTTCAGGTTCGAAGTATTTATTTCGTATTTTTACGATTCCCTTCTTACCTAGTTTCTCACTATCGAGATTGGTGCCGAATAATATTTGATTATCAACATTTTCAAGGTTTAAAATATGAATAACTTTAAACACACTTGATGCAGGAACATGGTCAATCACTGTTCCGTTTTCGATGGCAGAAACCACCAATTCTTTTCTGATTTTTTCCATAATATTAATTTCCTAAGATTGATGCCAGTAATGCTTGTCTAACATAAACGCCATTGAGCGCTTGTTCGAAATAATATGCCTGTGGTAGATTATCAACATCTTCGCTGATTTCGTTTACACGTGGCAATGGGTGCAACACTTTAAGATTGGGTTTAATGTTTTGAAGCATATCTGCTTTCAACACATAAGTGTCTTTTACTTTTTCGTATTCAATAGGATCTGAAAAACGTTCCTTCTGAATGCGGGTCATATAAATAATATCTGAAAGTGAAATGGCTTCGTTAAAGTCAGTATACTGATTATAGATAAGATTGCTGTTTTTAATATGCATCTTCACAGCACTGGGGAGCTTAAGCTCATTAGGTGAAACCAGGTGATAAGTAGTATTAAAATGAGTCAGAGCAATGCTTAATGAATGAACAGTACGTCCGTATTTCAGGTCGCCAACAAAGGAAATGTTAAGGTTATCAAGAGTGCCTTGTGTTTTGCGAATTGAATACAAATCAAGTAAACATTGAGTTGGATGTTGATTAGCTCCGTCCCCAGCATTGATGATAGGAACAGAAGCAATTTCACTTGCAAAACGGGCACTGCCTTCTCTTGGATGGCGCATTACAATTAAATCGGCATAATTGCTTACGGTTAGAATAGTGTCGCGCAAAGATTCACCTTTGGTGACACTGGAGCTCGACGAATCGGTAAAACCGATAACCCTGCCCCCGAGTCGGTTTATTGCTGCTTCGAAACTCAGACGGGTGCGGGTGGATGGTTCGAAAAACAGAACGGCAACCACTTTTCCCTCGAGCAATCGTTGATTTGGATTGATAGCAAAATTTTCAGCCCGGTCGAGTATTCTGATGTACTCTTCCTTCGTGAAATCGCTAATTGAAACTAAACTTTTATTTTTCATGAAGGTGTTTTATGTTGATGATTTGATGGTTCAAATATACAATTAATGTTTGTATTGGAAAAAAAATCAAAAAAAATGCGACCCGAAAGTCGCATTTTAAATATTATCAATGATTGCAGCAATCGCAGCCTTTTTTAGTTAGATGATGCTTTTCGATAAACTCGCAAAGAACATCATTTAAATTAGGTTTGCCAATTTCCTGTAATTCGTATCCTACAATTACGGTAGGTTTGTTGATTTTCACAATACGATTTAAGTCAATTGGGGTAGCAATAACTACTGTGTCACAAGGAGTGTTCTCAATGGTTTTTTCAAGGTCTTTTACTTGTTGATCGCCATATCCCATAGCTGGCAATAAAGTACCGATGTTAGGATAATTAACGAAAGTTTCAGTAAGTTTACCAACGGTATAAGGTCTTGGATCAACTAGTTCGGCAGCACCAAATTTAAGTGCAGCAACTGTTCCGGCACCAATTTTCATTTCACCATGGGTAAGGGTTGGACCATCTTCAACCACCAATACACGTTTTCCGCGGATGAGTTCCGGTTTATCAACTGTTAATGGAGAAGCGCCGTCAATGATGATAGCACCCGGATTGATTTTTGCAAGATTGGCTCTAACCTGATTGATGTTGTCAAGCGAAGCTGAGTCAATTTTGTTGATTACAATAACATCAGAAATACGGGCTACAACTTCACCAGGATAATAAGATACTTCTGCACCCGGACGCAATGGATCGGCAACACCTACCATTAAATCTGGTTTGTAGAATGGGAAGTCATTGTTTCCGCCATCCCATAAAACTACGTCACATCCGTCAGGATCGTTTTCGGCTGCTCTTAATATAGCTTCATAATCAACTCCTGCATAAATTACATTACGTCCCGAAACTACATGGGGTTCGTATTCTTCCATTTCTTCAATGGTACATTTATGTTTTTTCAAATCTTCAACAGTTGCAAAACGCTGTACTTTTTGTGCGTTTAAATCGCCATAAGGCATGGGGTGACGAATAGCCACTACTTTTAAACCGTTTTCAACTAGTATTTCGATGATGCGACGTGAAGTTTGACTTTTACCACAACCGGTACGTGTGGCACCCACTGCAATAAGAGGTTTGGTGCTTTTAATCATGGTGTCTTTTGGACCTAACAACATGAAATTGGCTCCAGCAGCGTTAACTATAGCCGAAACATTCATTACTCTTGCGTAAGGAACATCGCTATAAGCGAACACACATGTATCAATTTGTTGTTCTTTAATGAGTTTTGGCAAGTCAGCTTCTGCAAAAATAGGAATTCCATCAGGATATAAATCTTCTCCGGCAAGTTCTTTTGGATATTTTCTGCCGTCGATGTCTGGAATTTGAGCTGCTGTAAATGCAACTACATTGTACTCAGATTTACCTCTGAAATAGGTGTTGAAATTGTGGAAATCTCTTCCGGCTGCGCCGATAATAATGATTCTCTTTTTCATTTTCCCTTAGTTTTTATTTGTTAATATATTATATGATTGTGTTTTATAAATCCAATTTCCAATAATTCGGCAAATATACAGCATAAGTTTCAAATTATCAAAATCAAATGACAGAAAATTTTTAATCACTGATAAATCATATCAATAAATGGATAGTATAGGTTGAGTTTTAATCTCATTAAACATGATTTTCTGTCGTTTAGAGTGCTTATTTATTCAAAATAATTGATTATTGATTTTTATTTTAGTTGTTTTTTAGCTTGTTCTTTCTTATTCTTCATCTAATATTATCTGCTAATAAATGTTTTCTTGCCCTGGTTATTTCTCTTTTTCCTTTGGGCCCGGCAATGGGTTCAACAATAAATCCACATTCTTTCAGGTTTCTTTTTATTTGTCCTTTGGCTGAATAAGTCACCAATATTCCATTAGGTTTTATTGCAGAAAACAGCTTTTTAAAAACATCTGTTGTCCACATTTCAGGCTGTACTTCCGGGCTAAAAGCATCGAAATATACTACATCAAAAGCATTCAGACTGAGTTCAACATCCTGAATGCTTGTAAGTATTTTATTCAGGATAAAATCATCAGTTATAAAAACCGGTTGATTCCATTCCGAGTTATGAATAGAAAAGAATAATTCTTTTGAATTCCCTCCTATCATATCGGGATAGTTAAGTTCTTTTATGGTTGTATTACTTATAGGAAAAGGCTCAATGCTAACATAATTAATTTTTATCTCCTCAGCAATCGAATACACAAGGCTCAACAAAGCATTTAAACCAGTTCCAAAACCAATTTCAAGAATATTTATTGTTTGATTTTTTAATGAACATTCTTTAAGCCCGGCATTGATGAAGATGTGCATTGATTCATTCATTGCTCCATGAATGGAATGATAAGTTTCTTTCAGATTGATTTGCTCTAAAGTAGATGACCCATCTTCGGTTATAATTACATTGGGGAGTTGTTCCGTCATTTTTTATTTGTTGTAAAGCAGATGAAAACGTGCAATGGTGTCAGCAAAAGTTATTTCATTTTGAAATGTAAGAGGCGACAAGGAATATACTTTTATGCTGTTTTGATGAGCCACATATATTCGATTGCTGATATCCTCTACCTGAATCTGTGTTGTTGATAAACCCGAAATCAATGCACTCATGTTTTCGGTGTTCATATCGAAAAGAGAAACATCCGTTGGGTTTGCGATAAGAATTTGTCCGCTATTAAGTTGTTTAACTGTAGTAAATGCCTGAGTGCTTCCCGTAGTGATGTTTGCTATTGAATTATCAGTAATACTATATAATTTAATAGTTCCAAGGTTATTCTGATTGCCTATCAGATAAACTGAAGATGAATTTTTGGGAACTATTTCTAATGTGGCAAAATCATTTAAGGAAAGTTGTTGCAATAAATAGCTTGTTAATGAGAAATAGACACTTAGTTGATGCTGCTGACCCGATAAATTCTTTTTATCGCAAAGTAGAAATAGATTGCTCAGACAGGTGGAAGAGGGAATCCAATTTGTTTCGGTTGTTGGGGAAAAAACCACTGAACCTGAAGAGGTATATCCTCTAAGGTTTCCATTCGTGAAACTTACATATAAAACAGAATTGGTTGCGAAATTCAGATTTTCGAAATAAGGAAAAGGAGGAGTTGCCTGGTTCAGAACCGACCAATCTGTTTGAAGTGTATTCAAATTGAAAGCTATTAAGGGAAGGCTGTATTTTCCACTCATAAACAATATTTGATTTCGTGAATTTAGAGCACTAAAAGCTATATCGGGAGTAGAAACCGATACATTATGCTGCACCAGAAAAGTATCTACTTTTATAACATTCGATAGAGTTTGATTTTTTGTAATGGCAATAATTCCGATGAGTTTGCGTGGAATACCGGTGATGTAGATTTGTCGGTAGAAAGTAGTTTGATTGCGCCCATCGGAAGCCATCACACAGATATAATAAGTCCCGCTGTTCAAATAAATATCATCTATAATATAAGGAGCGTTCAGGTTGAATTCAGCAGTGTTTGATTGGTAGCTGTTTTCGTGCAAAGCCGCAATGTGGTTGGTGTTTACAACACTCACTTTTACCCATTCAACCTTAATATTATCCGTAACCCTTATGTTGAGCATTATGGTATCGAGCACAGAATAAGATGAATAATTGGCTGGAGAATAAACTTCAACCACAGGCGACGACATATCGCCATCTTTATGGCAAGAGTAGGCAAATACCATTAAAAATAATATCCAAAATGCTTTTCTAAACATAGCTGTAAAGATACTATTTAAATTGTTCTTCGTTACATGATGAATTAAAAACATAAAACTTATGCCAGGTTTATGTGATCTTCGGGAGGTAATTCCTTGTAAAATGCATCTCCTTCATCGTCGTCATCTTCTTCTTCCCAAACATGAATTTTTTGTTCGGGTCCTTCGCTTCGATAATAAATAGCCAATATTAGTCCGGCAATGCCTCCCATCAGATGCGATTCCCACGAAATATCTTGTTGACGCGGAAAGAAGTTGGGCACCACTCCCCAAATCATACTTCCATAAAGAAAAGTAACCAGCAAAGTAACCGCCATCAGTCCTTTATGCCGTTTGAAAATACCAATAAAAAATAAAAATGCGGTCAGCGAATATACCACTCCGCTGGCACCTATATGATAAGCCGGACGTGCCGAAAGCCAAACCCAGCAACCTCCCAGCAGCCACGAAAACAGTATGACTTTAAACGCTATTTTTCTGAAAAAATAAAACAAAAGAAATCCCAACACAAATATGGGCACCGAATTGGCGAAGATATGAGAGAAATCGGCATGCAATAATGGCGAAAAAATGATTCCTCTTAGACCTAATGCAGTCAGGGGATATATGCCCCAATCGCCCCAATCGGAATGGGTGTAGGATTCAACTATACGGATGGCCCATAATATCAGCAACCAAATAATGGGATATACAAAACTACTTAATAGTTGACGTTTTTCTTCTTTAAGCGTATTCATACGTTTTCTTTAAGCAGCAAAGTTAAATATTTTGTTCCAATAATAGACTTTTAGGGATTTAGGCTATTAGACTTTTAGAGGGGGAAGGGGGTTTTTCAGAATGAAAGGAATTTTGTGAAGTGTAGTATGGATAATTATTTATGCTATTTTTGCAATTCAAAAACATCAATGTTTTCCTTTGTAATGATAGAATATGAAAAATAAACAGCAACCACTACTCAGCCCTCAGTCGTACATCAGAACGAAAGCCAGAAATTTGCCGATTTATGCCAGTTATATCAACCAAAACTGGAAAGAAACCGGCTTGGCAACTATTATTGTTGTGCGTAAACATACTGTTGAAAAATATACTTTAGGCGTTTTTATTGTAGATCTTTTAGCTTATGGCACCAAAGATTCTTTTTTCCGCTTTAGTATCGAAAAGCACGAATTAGAAGACATGGTCGACAAACCTTCTTACGGACTTATTTTGACTGATTATGCACTGGTGCATAATATTATTTATGGTGCGAATGCTTTTGCCGAAGACAATGGTTTTAAGATTTGCCGCGAATTTAATCTCACTCAAAACCTGCTGGAAGAAGACACCGAAGACATTGAACTTATTGATATTGCATTCGGACAAGATGCTGCAGCTTTTTTGAAGCTTGGGGAAGAAGGAGAAGAGTTTGAAGAGAAGATAACTGAAGGTGACGAGACGGATTGGGATGAGTTTGAGGAGCTGAAAGATGATGAATAGTTACTCTTTTTTCTAAAGAGTGAAACTTTTTGTTGTTGTGATAGCTTGGATAATTGGAGACTTAAATGCTTCAATTATCCTGACAATTTATGTTCAAACTGAAAATAGCCCTGCAAGCAAAAGCCTTCGAACAACTGCTGAGCACCAATACGCTTGTAAATAATAAGCTCTAGTCACTTCACAAAACCTATTCTTCATTGCCGTTCGGCTTCAGTCAACGGACTTTAAAGGATATTGTTGGGGTTTTGTATTTTATAAATTTAAAAGAGTTGATTTAGAAACCCTTGTCGATTAGTACGTCCCCCTTCTCTACAAATAATTTGTTATAGTTACATGTACTTCTGGGGTCATGATTTTAATTTTTCAAGTCGCAGGAAATATTCATCCATTTGCTAGTCCTTCTTGAAGGAATTAAATTGTAAACTGAAATTGTTGAATAGATCATTGCCTCCAATTCAATTTTTTCTGTTCCACTCTCTACCATAATGATATTTGTAAATGTAATATCGTCTCCATACAAAGGATTATTTCCTTTATTCATAATCCATTCTGCAGTATTGCTACCTATCCCTACTGACATGATTAATGAAGAAACAACCGAAAAATTTAAACGCCCTACAATTGAAGTGTCAGTACTGAAATTTAATTTTCCCCCAACTCCAATAACTTTTTGCTGACCTAAAAATGGCAGTTCAATATTGGGAGGGTTTACCTGTCCATTTAAACCCAAGTCTGCATCAAAAGAAAGTTTGCCTTCAAACAATTTGATGAATTCTGTTTTTGGCATTATCTCAATAACATTTACAAAATCTGGTTCTCTATATTTTACCTTGAAACCGATTTGTCTAACATTGTCTAAGCCACCAGATTTTAAGATTCCAATGTTGAAGTTTACAATCCAAACATCGTAAGAAGTGAAAATTTGAATTTCAGGTGGAACTATTTTGCCACTTAATTCATAAAGTTTTTTCAGATTGTAAACTAAAGGGTTGTTTCCAACTTTAATTGAAATTTTGTCACTAAGAATTGAGCCTGCACCAATTTCACCCTCAAGATGTCTTTCGTGAGGTGGAATCTCAAAGTCGTTGGTTATTGAGTTCTTAAATGATAGTTCTACTAATTGATAATTGTTATCCAACTTATTTTGATTTTTTAATTGATTTATCTTCCTAAATATTTTTATCTAAGGATGTGTGACGAATGAATTGTTCGATTTTTTTTATTTCTGATTTTAAAAACTCATTGGTCTCTGTCGAATATGCTTCTACAATGGATTGTTCCATTAATTCTCTAACAGTTTTATCGTTTGTATTATTGCTGAAAACCTCTGAAAACCTTAATAATACCTTTTGGGTTGCATCAGAGTGAATATTTGTTGGAAAATAAATGACAGAATTTTTTTTTACTTTCATAATAATGCTTGAATTTGTAAAATCATTCACTTCATTAAGATAAGAAAATGACACTATAACTTTATCTTTCACATCTACAGTTTCCGATATATGCCTTAAATACTCTTCAAACTTAGCATCTTTGTTCCCTGTAATTAGAATAATGTTTGAGCCAATTTTCCTAAAAGAAAAAGATTGGTTGTTAAAAACAATTGAACTAATATTTTCATCCATTGTTTTTATGATTTATTAATAATGCATGATTGTTCTTGCTGATAGTTGAATGAGGTCTGTTGAATAAATTGTTTCAGTTTTCCAATTTCAGTTTTCAGGAATTCAATAGTCTCTGCATCGAATGCTTCTTTAATGGATTTCTCCATTAATTCTCTCACTGTTTTACCACTTGGATTATTACTTATCATTTCAGAAAATTTCAACAATACTTTTTTGGTGGCATCAGGGTGGATTTTTGTTGGAAAATAAATAATTGAATTTGCCTTAAATGTTTTAATGAGGAACGAATTTGTAAAATCATTTCCTTCTTTAAAGCATGAAAATGTAACAATAACTTTATCTTTCACATCAACAGTCAGCAATAACTTATTCAAATAATTTTCAAAATTTTCGTCCTTATTCCCAGTAATTAAAATAACATTTGAACCAACTTCATTATGAGTTCGTACTTGATCGTCCAAATCAATTACCGTTATGTTTTTTTGAATAAAAGTTTTTTTCACATTGTCATTTGAAAGCAAATCGTATTCTACTTCAAGTGATTTTGGTGCTGTAAAGGCTACAATATCAGAGGTAAAATTTACTTTTGGCATTGAGTTAATTGAAGAAATATCTTTTTCAATATCACCTCCTAAATAAAAATTTTTATCGGGGAACTTTACTCTTAATTTCTCAATAATGTATTGTGGATTTATTCTTTCTGATTTAAAAGATTTAAAATCGTTTGATATTAAAAATGAAGCTGAATTATTATTAGCTACATTTCTAACAAAATTATCCCGAGCGATAATAATATTGTTCGTTTTGCTTTGATTTTCGATTTTTTCAAATATTTTATTCAGAATCTCACTTTCAAAATTTGGGATGTTCTCCGAAACAACAATATCTTGCTCTGTTTTCCCAATTTGAAACCGTATTTTATTGTCTTGGAATGCACCAGCATGAATGATTTCTATCTGGTTGGTAGATAGATTTGAAACTGCATTGTCATATTTTATATCAAAAAGGGAAATATCTGACTTGGTTAAATTATGACTTTCTGAAATTACAAAACCATTATTAGTGAGTTTTTTCGTTAACTTGAGATATTTGTATTCCTCTCCATCAGCAGAGATTACATGTGTAAAATCATCCTCAGATATATAGATTATTTTTTCAGAATAATCATCCAAAAAGATTCCGTTGTAGTTGCTATTTATACTGTTGTTAATGTCTTCTAATGCAAATAATTTATCTTCAGTAGCGTCATCAACTTCTCCTGTTTCTACTAATAAATATGTTTTTTGAAATTTCTTAATAGCATCTGAAAGCTTTAATCTGTTGTCCTCTTCAGGAAGGAATTTTTTTATTGAATTATTTTCGTATAGAATTTTATCAAGGGCTAGGCGAGTATTCCATCCAATGATTCCATTTACAGACAACATATTGTCTTTCTGGAATTTAACTATTGCTTCTTTAAAAGTTGTCTCGTTATTAATATCTTCTTCTTTTAAATAATTTAGATTTATTAGTTTTTGCCTATCCCATAGTGCTTGTTGAATTTTTTCTTGTTCTATTGGGTCGGTTGTATGTTTTAGTCCAGCATATGACATTAGGTTTTTTGTATCATTTTTTACATCACCAATGACAACATTTTTCAAAATTGAAATTTTAATTGTCTCATTTGAATTTTGGAGATATTTGAATTTAACACTTTTATAACCATCCACTTCTAAATCAATAAACTTTTTATTTATCGCTTCTTGTAATGTGATTGGTAGGGCGTTTCCAATTATAACACATTTCTCATCTAAATGAATAAAGTCAAAGTTTGTTGCTTTTATTTTTGGTGAAGCCCTGTTAAAGTCTAAACAAAATGAAGGTACAACTTTGGAAATATTTGTTGTAGATAATTCGAATTCTGTTGCTGGAACAGCGATACGTTGAAATGCAGAAATTTGGGAAAAAGATATTCCGAAATTTAGAAGTAGATAAATAAATAATATTGTCTTTTTCATAAGTTTAGAGTTTTATGTTTATTTTATTCTTTTTTTCACTGTTGTTTAATGGAACAAGATCAAAATTGCATTGTATATATTTTTATTGGATGCTTGCTTTTAAGTATAACATATGGCAATTCCACTTTAAAAACATATCTATTTTTATCATTTTCAATTATCAACTGTCCATTTTCAATTAAAAAGGCCTACCCATACAGAGTAAGCCTTCAAAGTTTAGTTTTCCACCAAAGCCTCAAGCTCAATCTTAACTTCCTTATACTCTCCCTCAGCCAAAGTGCAGCTAACCACACAAGTTTTATAATCTGGATGAGTAACCGTAATTACATAAGTCTTTGGCAGCAGCATATCAATATAGCCATTACCATCCTGGTCAGTAGTATCCTCAAATTCAACACTATCAACCACATACAAAGCCCCCTCAATGGTTTCCTGCGTAATTTTATTCACCACTGTAATGTCCAAAGCCCCCGTAGGTTGCTCAAGCTCATCTTGACTCACTTTATGTCTGATGGTCTTAGGCAAACGGCGGGCTTTCACCCAAAGACCGTAAAATTCAGGTTCATCTTCCTCAAACACAATTGCAATCTTATCAATTTCCTTAGATAGAAAAGGCTTGCAATCTTTAATTTTTTTATCCAACAACTCCCGTTTTTGCTCAAGCTCAATTTGGGTGAGTCTGGGTTGTTGTTCCACAAGCACAAAATTGTCAATAGCCGTATTGATAGCCGTAATTTTGGCTTCAGAAATACCATAAGGAACCAGCAAAGTCTTAATAGCCCAGGCTTCGTCATACACCAATTTCCCATAATTATAAAAATCAGCATCCCTGATTTTTTTAATTTCCGAAAGCGAAAGTTCCATTTTGTTTTTCAGAATCTCATTTTTCGTTTCGGTTGCATAACCAAACATTACGCTGCGTACACGATTAATTTTAACCGAAGCTTCATCTTTTTTTAAGGATTTATCCAGGGTAATACCCTCAGTAGTGGCATAAAGCAACTGTGCCAAACCATTAATTTCGTCGCGTATAGCTTTTAGCAAAGTGATTTTTTCATCAAATTTAGGAACAGATTCCACAATCAGATGATAAGTGACACACAACAAGATGATCCTGTTGAGCATCGTTACATAGTTTTCATTTTTATCTTCCATGATGTTGTGAATAATTAAATGTTATGATGTTGATTTTACTTAATAGGCTTAAGATTAGAGTGTTTTCAAATTAAAATATTTTGGCTTCAAAGATACAATAAATTTTATTATATCGAACAAATAAATACAATTATTTTTCCTTTAAATAAGATAAATAAATTAAGTTGCTGAATATAAGCATTTTGGTTTTAAATATGCAATAATTATCCCGATAAATATGCCTAAAAAGCTCGTCGCGAAGCTTCCGGCTGTCACAGAAATGCCAATCTCCTTCGTCGCGAAGCCGGCAGCCGTCATCGAAAAACCTTCCGCCTTCGTCGCGAAACCGACAGCGGTCGTCGCGAAGACTTCCGCCTTCGTCGCGAAGCCGACAGCGGTCGTCGCGAAGACTTCCGTCTTCGTCGCGAAACCGACAGCGGTCGTCGCGAAGACTTCCGCCTTCATCGCGAAGCCGACAGCGGTCGTCGCGAAGACTTCCGCCTTCATCGCGAAGCCGACAGCCGTCACATAAATAAACCTAAACACACAATCAAAACTCAGCATTCGAATATCATTCTTTTTAGGTATAAATAAAACATCCGATGTCTTCATCAACGCAGAAAATGATTTTTCTTTTGAACATGATTATTTTCAAGTCAAAGTGTGAATCATATAAGTTTTTCCCATAATTATATAAGACTTCTCACATGAAAGCATCGCACCTTTGCATCCTCTAATATCAAATTGATTAGAAAAATAAGAAAGAGCAAAACAATGAATAAAAACGGACAAGAACAACCACGGCAAGACTGGCAGGATCACTTTACAGGTCATCATCTCAAGAAACCTTTTTTGAAAAACATACATCATTCATGGATTTTCTGGGTTTTCCTTGTATTGATGTTGGGAGCCATCACCTATTATATAATGAGTGTCGACTTTGCCTTTGCTCCCCGAAAACAAAGCACTGAGCAAACAAAGAATAATAATACACCGTAAACTTTACTAACTGGATTTTAAATGTCCCCGTTGAAATTACAACACATTCAACCTCGATGAGTCTTGTTTGATGAAAATAAACAACATAATGGTGAATGCCCACAAAGATGAACCACCATAGCTCACAAAAGGCAGGGGTATTCCAATGACAGGGAACAATCCCACTGTCATACCAATGTTAACTGTGATATGGAAAAACAAGATAGATGCAAGGCAATATCCATAAATGCGGCTAAATGCGGAACGCTGTCGTTCAGCAACTATGACAATTCTTATTAGTAATCCCATGAATAAACCCAACAGGGTTAAACTGCCAACAAAACCCCACTCTTCCCCAATAGTGCAAAAAATAAAATCGGTGCTTTGTTCGGGAACAAAATTATACTTGGTTTGTGTTCCGTTTAAAAATCCTTTTCCGAGAAACCCTCCCGAACCTATGGCAATTTTAGATTGATTGACATTATATCCCGCCTTTTTCAAATCAACTTGTTTGCCTAATAAAACATCAATTCTTGTTTTTTGATGTTCTTCGAGATGAGAAAAAGCATAATCAACACTATAAATAAAACCTGCTGTAAGAATAAAAACCCCAATGCTCATCCATAAAGCTTTACGGTTTTTTCGAACAAACCAAAATATGATCAGGGCAATGATGCTTATAATGCCCAAAACAAGCAGCTTGTCAAGCATAAGTGTTGCAAAGAAAATCACCACAGCCATCAAACCTAAAATTAAAATATTCCCCGATAATCCTTCGCGATATAACATGAAAATCAAAGCTGCAAATACCAATGCCGAACCTGTATCATTTTCTAAAAAGATAGCCAAAACAGGTAAGGCAATCAAAATGAAAGTATATAACTTAGTGCTTGAGTTTTGAATCTTCACGTCAATGGCACTTAAATAACGTGCCAGGACAAGGCTTGTTGCCAGTTTTGCAAATTCAGCAGGCTGAATTCCTACATCTCCGACTCCAAACCACGATTTAGAACCTGAAATTTCTCTTCCGACAAATATCACCAGAATCAATAAAACTAAGTTCACAACGTAAATCAAATAAGCAAAAGTGTTGAAAATCTTTGGGTCAATTAACAAAATGGTCAGACCTAACAGAAGTGAAGTCATAATCCAGATAAGCTGTTTGCCTGAGTTATGACTAAAATCTAATATACTTCTATGTTCTTCTGAATAAATGGCAGCATAAATATTTATCCAACCAATGGTGACTAACAAAAGATATAAGGATACCATCACCCAGTCGATATTGTGAAATATGTTTATTCGCTGCCTCATAATTAATAGATTTTAGCATTTATCATATTTTCTTCCACATCTTTGCGAGTGACTTTTCCTGAAATATATTTTTCAATCATTAAGCTCGCAATTGGAACGGCCCATGTAGCCCCAAAGCCTGCATTTTCAATTACAACGCTAATGGCAATTTTAGGATTATCTTTAGGAGCAAAAGCAATAAAAATGGAGTGATTCTTACCATGTGGATTTTGTGCAGTTCCTGTTTTCCCGCAAATTTTATATTCATCGGTTTTAGCATTTGTTGCCGTACCAGCTTCTACGACCATCAACATGGCATCTGCAACTATATTAAAATAATCAGCATCAACCAAGGTTTTTTTCTTCTCAAGAAACTTTGTGTTGAGATTTTTTTTATTCCCAATAGCTTTAATAATATGTGGGGTATAATAATATCCCCTGTTTGCAATAATGCTTGCCAAATTTGCCAATTGCAATGGAGTTATACCAATTTCGCCTTGCCCGATTGCAAGAGAAATTATCGAAAGCGACTTCCAACGATTTTTTCCATGATATCTATCATAAAAATTGGCAGACGGGATATTCCCTTTGAGTTCGTTTGTTAAATCAGAATTAAGATGCTGGCCCAAACCAAAACTCATTACCATTTTTCGCCAAGTTTCATATCCTTCGCGCACTGAATGAAATTTACGATTATCGATCATCGCCCTGAAAGCTTTACAAAAATAGGCATTACAAGAAATGGCAATGGCATGCATTAAATCAAGTGGGGAGGGATGTGGATGACATTCTACATTTAATTTCCCAAAATGAAAACCTCTTTCGCATGAGTAAGTCGTTGAAGTTTTTAGTACACCTTCTTGTAAGCCCACCAAAGCATTCACAAGCTTAAATGTGGAACCAGGAGGATATTTAGCCATCAGTGCCCGATTGAATAGGGGTTTGTTTGCATCTTCTAATAATTTCACATAATTTTGTGTTCGCACCCTTCCAACTAAAAGATTAGGGTCATAGGAAGGGCTGGTCACAATAGTCAATATTTCTCCGGTTGATGGCTCAATTGCAACAATGCTTCCTCTTTTGTTCTTCATTAACAATTCGCCGTAAGCCTGTAAATCGGCATCCAATGAAGAATATAAATTTTGTCCTGGGACAGGCATTGTGTCAAATAATCCTTCTCTAAAACTTCCCTTCACGCGGTTTAAATTGTCGACCATCATTATGGTACAACCATTTTTTCCACGCAGAACTTCTTCATACGATTTTTCGATGCCACTAATACCAATATAATCGCCCGGTTTATAATAGTGGCTGCTATCCAATACAGAATTATCAACTTCGCCAATATAACCAAGAGTGTGTGCTGCCATTGGATAAGGATATTTCCTCAGCGTACGGGATTGGAAATAAAAACCCGGAAATTTATATAGCTTTTCTTCTATAAAACTGTACTCTTCTTTTGAATACTGTTTTTCGAATACCGAAGGTTTATATGGAGAATAGTTAAATGCTTTAGAAAACATAATTTTGAATTCTTCCTTGGGCAAATTTAGCATTTTGCAAAACTCTGTAGTATCAAAATCCCTTACTTGTTTTGGAATAACCATTAAATCATATATCGCTTCATTGTAGGTCAAAAGTTTGCCGTTGCGATCATAAATTAAACCACGGGGAGGATAAATTGTCAATTCGCGAAGAACATTGCGATTGGCAGAAATAATGAATGAATCGTCAATCAATTGTAAGTAAACCAGACGAGTTACAAATATAAGTCCTATTGCCAAAAAGATGGCAATAATGACAAATCGTCGGCTGGCTAATGATTGTTTGAGTATCACTTTATTATTCTTGCAATTGCTGCAAAAATAAGTAAAAACCAACTGTAATGATTTGGATTTATGATTAAATAACAATTATTCTATTTATTATGAGTCTAAATTCAAGAAATGAATGTAGAAAAACTGAAAACAGTTTATTTTGACAAGAATATTCCCTAAAAAATTTGATTTTTAATTATCCTAATTTCCTTTTCATTAAACATAAATGTTCCTGACATTAAGGGTGTACCGAAATTAGTCTTACTTTGCAAAAACCTATTTTTTGCTCAGTTCCGAACAAACTATTATCTTTGAAAAAAATATTTAAGCTATTTCATGAAACTAAACATCGTACGTCCCTTTTTACCTGACATCAGCGAAGTTCAGGATTCTTTTGGCAAATGCCTTTCAAGTGGCATGGTCACTAACAACTCTGCTCACGTTAGATTATATGAAGAAAATCTTCAACATTATTTTCAATCAGCAATTAAACCTCTTGTTTTTAACAATGGAGAAATGGCTCTTTTTCATTTGCTTCAAACATGGAAATATAAGTTAGGAGTAAGTTCTCACGAACATTTTGGAGTGTTGGTACCTTCTTTTACTTTTTCGGGTACCATTAATGCAATTGTTGCCAATAATCTAAAACCTGTGTTTTGCGATGTAAACGAAACACTAACTATTGATATTACAAATGTAAGTCCTGCGCTTTTAAAAGAAAACAATGTAAAGATTTGCCTTGCAGTGGGTGTTTATGGAAATCTTCCCGACATTGAACTATTAGAAGTCTTTTGTCTTAAGAATGGCATAATATTGCTTTTCGATAATGCGCCTGCTTTTGCTTCAACATATAAAGGGAAATTTCCAAATCATTATGGCTTTGATGAAATTTATAGCTTTCATGCTACAAAGATTTACAATTCGATGGAAGGTGGTGCAGCTATTGTGCATGATGAAGAAACCTACCAAATCCTTTCCCGCTTGCGCGAATTTGGACAATACGAAAAAGTTCGTGGTGATGTGGATATTCCCGGATTAAATTCAAAGATGCAGGAGATTTCTGCTATTGTTGGGAATAAAAATCTTGAGAAAATAGATTTTATTCTTGATAATCGGAAACAAAACATCGAAAAGTATAAAACCTTCTTTTTAGGAATGGAAGAAAAAGGATTCATAAGAAACATGAAGGTACTGCCCGAGGTATTTTGCCCTTATTTATATTATCCCATTATTCTTAATGAAGAAGCTACTCCTTTTGTGAAGTATATGGAAGAAAACGAAATTGCTGTGAGAAGATATTATACGGCTTGTCATACTCTCACTTGTTATAAAGGAAAATATGCTCAATCATCACTTAGTTTTACCGAATCGATTAAAGATAATATTGTTTCTTTGCCCATACATACGATTATGAATGAGGAAGAAATAGATTATTTATTCCATACCATTTCAAAATATTTCAAATCATAAACATTAAATAAAATGAATAGAATTTTAGTTACAGGTGCCGGCGGATATGTTGGAGTGCTTATGTGCGAAACTTTACTCAATAAAGGGCATCAGGTAATTGCTCTCGATCGCTACTTTTTCGGTTACGATAAAATCAAACAATTGGAGGGAAATCCCAACATTAGTTTCTTAAAAGAGGATCTTCGTTATGTGAATACAGACTTTTTGAAGAACATTGACATTGTGATTGATTTAGCAGGATTAAGCAATGATGCTTCTGCCGAAATTGACCCTCAATTGACCATTGACATCAACCATAAAGGTGCTGTTCGGATTGCTAAAGCAGCAAAAGAACATGGGGTGAAACGTTATATCTATTCGAGTTCGGCAAGTGTGTACGGTGCAGGAGCTAAAACCTCTCTTACCGAAACGGATCCTTTGGCTCCGCTTACTCAATATGCTAAAAGCAAAGTTGCTGTTGAGGATGATCTTAAATTATTACATGATAAAAATTTTGAAATAGTGTTGCTGCGCAACGCAACTATATATGGATTAGCACCACGCATGAGATTTGATTTAGCCATTAACATTATGACTATGCGTGCCTGGAAAGAACATAATATTTACATTATGGGTGGTGGCGAACAATGGCGTCCTTTTGTTCATGTGAGGGATGTGATTAAGGCATTTATTCTTTGTATGGATTCCCCGTCAGAAAAAGTTTCGGGAGAAACCTTTAATGTGGGAAGCAATGATCAGAATTTCCAGATAAAGCAATTGGCGCAATATGTAGTGAATGTTATTCCAAATGCAACCATACATCGAATTCCTGATGACGCTGACAACAGAAGCTATAATCTGAACTTCGATAAAATTTCAAATACCCTGGGTTATAAAACCGAGTTTAACATCAATGATGGTATAATTGAAATAAAAAGTGCTCTGGACAAAGGGATACTCGACCCTGTTGACCCAACCTGTTATACTTTGCAATGGTATAAATCGCTTATGGATTGGAGCAAACGGATTAAAGAACTTTCGTATAAAGGTGAAATAATATAAGGCTTTTACTTAGTATGCAAAACTCAAAATTGGTAATTATTGGAGCAGGAGGTCATGGGAAAAAGATGGCAGACCTTGCCACCTTAATGAAATATAATTTGCTTGGTTTTCTTTCGATGGATACGCCGGATAGCATCATTTATAATTTAAAAGTATTGGGTGTTCCCGAATTGATGTTGACCGATGAGTTTGCCGGAAAAATATTTTTTCATATTGCCATTGGTGAAAATTCAGTTCGATATAAAATTCTGAACAAATTGGGAAACGAACGCATGCTGGCTTCTCTTATTTCGCCTTATGCCACCGTTTCACCAAACGTTATTATAGGAAATGGAACTTCCATCAATCATAATAGTGTTATACAAACTTCAGTCAGAATTGGAAAATGTTGTATTGTGGATACCGGTGCCATTATTGATCATGATTGTGTGATTGGTGATTTTGCAAATATATATCCCGGAACGGTTCTCACAGGAACTGTAAATGTAGGCAATGGTGCAATTATAGGCGCAGGTTCTGTTATTCGAGAAAAAGTATATATCGGCGAAAACACTTTGATAGGTGCAGGCAGTGTGGTGGTAAACGACATTGAACCTAATGTGGTAGCTTACGGCAATCCTGCAAGAGTAATCAGGAAAAGGGATTTTACTGACAAGTACCTAAGATAAGAAAAGAAGATCAAGCCCCAAATTTCAAATTCAAAATTCAAAGGAGAAAAAAACATATAGAAAATGACAAAGAAATTAGAAACGATGGATAAAAGAAAGTTCCTAATCACAAATAGCAAGAAAAGGAAATCTATGAGGATATCTTGGGTCTTGAAATTTGGAATTTTGGACTTGAGACTTTTTTCCGATTCTCTTTTATTTGTTTAACAAAACATATTATGCAATACGGTTCCGATCATAAGTTCACAGTTGACATCAGCCTGGTTTCTGCTATTTATAATGAAGCGGAAGGGGTTGATTTACTTTTGGAAAAAATTAATGAGGTGTTTTCGAAAGTAACGCAATCTTACGAAATCATTATTGTGGACGATGGATCGAGCGATGCTTCTTTGGAAAAATTGATTAAAGCTACAGAAAC
The DNA here is from genome assembly GCA_037144095.1 of Bacteroidota bacterium. Classification (GTDB taxonomy): domain Bacteria; phylum Bacteroidota; class Bacteroidia; order Bacteroidales; family CAIXTV01; genus CAIXTV01. The sequence goes on along the minus strand of JBAWXL010000019.1, from coordinate 5,505 downwards.
AATTCCCAACCTTAAGGTGGTTGAACTGTATAAAAATGTTGGACAAGTGAAGGCTTTGGGCGCAGGGATGACGGTGGCGAAAGGCAAATGGATCGTTATGATGGATGGCGATCTGCAACATAATCCTGAAGACATCTTACGTTTTATCGAAAAGACAAAAGAGGGTTACGACCTTGTGGCAACCTACCGAGAACATCGTGTGGAAACCCTGCAACGGAAGTTTATTTCGTGGTTGGGCAATCGCGTGAATAGATATTTGACGGGTTTAAAAATTAGGGATTTTGGAAGTGCGTTTCGTATGTTTAATGCCCTTATACTTGAAAATTTAAAAGATAGTCAGGGTTATGTGCATTATAATACACCCATGTTGTATGTGGGTGCAAAGAAAATAGCTCAACTTCCCATCACCCAGCATAAACGTCCTTTTGGGAAAACCAAATGGAATCTGGGGATGTTTATATCTTATAATCTCGATTTCATTACAGTCTCCGATAAATTTGTGCGCATCCTTTTATATTTGGGATTTTTCGGGTTTTTTGCAGGCGCATTTTTATATCTCTGCAAATTCTTCGAAATATTTAGTCAGGTGAATGCCATCTCGGCGCCTGTTTCCATTGCGCTCACCTCATTTCTGTTGGTCATTATGGCTATTGTGTGGCGCGAAATCATCGTAAATCAACGCATATCGAAAGGCATACCTCCTTTTATTATCAATACAATTCATCAAAAAGAAAATTCAATTAATTCGTAAATAAGTAGCTTAAGCTTATGAGTACATCATCTTATAAAAAACCTGTTGGAACCCTCAAACCACAGCAATCTAAAACCGATAAACCACAAACCACTTCGCAGGCCTTATCGTTTTCATTAATCATTCCGGTTGATCATCAAAAAGAAAGTATTCCTTTTTTGATTGAAAGTTTTCAGAAGACAAGACCTGAAAGTCAGAAGAACATGGAAATCGTTTTGGTGGGTCAGAGCAACGACCCTGCAGTGAAATTAATTCAGGAAAACAGTTTTTGTGCTGATCTTATTCAACAAAAGAAACTGAGCATTATTCCTTCAACTACTCCAAATGCTTTTGCAACGGGGCTTGCCAATGCCACGAAAAAGTATGCGGTTTTGTTCAACATACAGCATTTGGCAAAACCCATTAACCTTAACGATTTGTTTTTGGTTAAACGTCCGGAGAATAAAGAGAATATTGCCATCTATTTCAATTTTTCAAATGAAAATGTGAAGAAGCTGAATATTCTTTCTCCTTTAAGTTTGATGAATACTCAGTATGCACGATATGCTTTTGCTGATGCTCCGGCAGAAGGTTTCGAAAATATGGTGTATTATAAACTCAAAAAATCGGGTGCAGATGTTAGTTTAGCCACCATTTCGCAAAACCATCCCTATAGTTCAAAAGCTGCGGCTCCTTCTTTTCTGCAAAAAACATTTTCGAGCATCACCAATTGTTTCAAGTGGAACTATATTCTTCCCTTGAATGAATTAAAATCAAAACCTCATCTTGAATTTGATTTTATTAAAGAAAATTCTATTTATCGATTTATATTTTCAGCATTAATTACGCTGATGTTTTTTGGAATGTCGTGGCTTAGTTTGGATGCGGGGATTTCGGGTGATGAACCTGTGCAGTATGAATATGCCCAGAAGGTGGTTAAGTATTACACTTCGATGGGAAAAGACACCACGGCGCTTGCCTATTCCGACAGTTATCACATGCCTTTTTATGGTTCGTCGTTTGATAATATTACGGCTTTTTACAATAATTTTTTTCATGTAGATAATATTTACGAAACCCGCCATGTGATGAATGCGCTGTGTGGTTGGGCTACCATTTTGTTTGCCGGACTGTTGGTTCTGCTGATTGGTGGTGGTTGGAGGGCAGGAATCATCACCATACTGCTGCTGTTTTTGTCGCCAAGGTTCCTCGGGCATTCTTTTAACAATCCGAAAGATATTCCCTTTGCCATGGGCTACATCATGGCAATATATTTTATTGTGCGTTTCCTGAAAACTTTGCCCGAAATTAAAATCAAAAGCCTGCTTTATATCGCTTTGGGAATTGCCATTGCCATCAGTGTGCGTATTGGGGGTCTTTTGTTGGTGGCTTATCTTTTCCTCTTTGCAGGCATGTATTTCCTTATTTATACCAAAGGAAAAATTTTCAAGAAAGACAATTTTAACTTTATGTTTCGTCTGATATTTATTTTGGGAGGCGTAAGTTTGGCGGGTTACCTAATAGGTTTAATTCTTTGGCCCTATGCCCTTCAAAGTCCTTTTAAACATCCTTTCGAAGCGCTGAAGTTGATGGAAAATTTCGCCACAAGTTTGAGGCAAATATTCGAAGGCAAAATCATTTGGTCGGATCATGCACCCTGGAATTATCTTCCTAAATACATCTTCATAACCATTCCTATTGCGGTGATTTTGGGTTTTGCGCTCTTCTGTGCCTTGTTTTTCCAGGCAATGAAAAAATATTCGTTCATGTGGATGTTTATTTTGCTTTTCGCATTTGCTTTCCCCATTTTTTATATCATCTACAAACATTCAAACGTATATGGTGGCTGGCGACATGTGATTTTTGCCTACCCAACGCTGGTGGTTGCAAGTGCTCTGGGCTACGAAACGCTGTTGCGATTGTTGAAGAACAATATCGCCCGAATTGTTACCCTGGTGGTCTTAGCCGTTTTGCTTTTCCTTCCGTTGAAACACATCATCAAAAACCATCCTCACGAATATGTGTATTATAACGAAATTGTGGGTGGATTGGACAAAGCATGGGGTTTTTATGAAACTGATTATTACTATAATGGTATCCGTGCGGGGGCTGAATGGTTGAAAAAGGATTTGAACCTTAAGGATATGCCCAAGCCTGCCAAGAAAATTGTGATTGGCTCTAACCATCTGCAAATATTGAATTATTATTTCCGTCACGATACCGATAAGGTTGATTTTGCTTACATACGCTACTTCGAACGCGGCAATGTGGACTGGGATTATGCCATTTTTGTGAACAGCTATATGGACCCATATCAGCTACAAAAAAATATTTTCCCTCCCAAAAACACCATTTATTCGGTTACAGTTGACGGCAAGCCGATATGTATAGTGCTGAAGCGTGGCGATAAAAGCGATTTATTGGGTTCACAATATGCAGCACGTCATAGTGTGGACACTGCCATAACCTATCTGAATCGGGCAATAAAAGACGTTCCGACTAATGAGGCTGCTTTGCTCAATTTGACCGAGATTTATATGAATATGCAGAAATATGATACTGCCCTCAAGGTTGCCAATCAGTTGCTTGCCGTTTATCCCGATTATGAGAATGGATTGAATTATCAGGGTTTTATTTATATGTATAAAAACGATTTGGACAATGCCCTGAAGACATTTCAACATATTATTCGGGTGAATTTCAAATTTGTGTATGGCTATTTTGGCATGGCACAGGTATATTTGCGTAAAAATGATGCAAATTCGGCCATTAATTATTTGAAACAAGCCATCGACATCAACCAGGGATTCAAACCGGCTTATATGACATTGGCACAAATCTACCAATTTCAGGCACAACAGAAATCGCAGCAAGGCGATAAGAATGGCGCACAAGAAAGCATGGCAGAAGCGCAAAAATATGCCGACATTGCGAAGCAGCTTTAGACTGAAGGTGGTTAGGCTGAAGGCTGAAGGTTTGTAGGCTGAAGCTTGAAGAAAAAAGCTTGTAAAGCTTACATTGTATTGCTTCCGAAAGAAAGTAAACCTAACAGGTTTTTGAAACCTGTTAGGTTTTTTTTATAAAATCCAATGAGCCATGAGGAAGAATATCCAAAGAAATTCGAAAGCAAATCATCTAGATTACAAATTTAGGCCTTTGGCAAGCATAAAACCTTAGGATTTGATTAAATAATCATTATAATTAATTGTAATAGAACAATATAATAACAAAAAAGCCTGTCTTTAAGTTTTTCCGGAATGGCCGACTTTTAAAAAAGTCGGCCATTCCGTGATTACGAAACGATGGAATTTTAAAAAAGTCGGCCATTCCGTGATTACAAAATAAGGGAATTTTAAAAAAGTCGGCCGTTCCGTGATTACGAAACGATGGAATTTTTAAAAAGTCAGCCGCTCCAAAATTACGAAACGATGGAATTTTTAAAAAGTCTGTCATTCCTAAATGATGAAACCCTGTCTGATGAAAATAATTGATTTCTACCTTAAAAAATAATATCATTTAAATTCAGCAGTTTAACCAGTTTTCATGCTGAAATCAGAAAAAAAGATAAAATAAATAGATCAAATATAAATATTTCTTCTACCTTTGCAAAGTTTAACAGATGAATGATTCTAAAATAGATTATATATAAACTTAAAAAACATATATTATGAGCTACATTCGCGAGTTGCCCACCTCAGACGACGGCAGAGAAGCCGCCCTTAACGTTGCAAAACAAAGAAAAGACGACCCTAACAATACACTTGTCGTATTTTCAACCAAAAATGCTGCTGATATCGACATTCATCAGCCCTTGCTTCCGCTATTGAGGGCTGCATTTCAATCGGCAGAACAAACCTATCGTCAATCAGTTATCGATTTTGATGTGATATACGAAAAATTTAAAAATAAAGCCTCACACGGCTTACAATTGGTTAGGTTTAAAGTAGTAGACGAAGATGCCGGTTGGACCACCAGCACCTATAGTTATTATTTACTTCCAAAGGATGGGCATTTACCTCCTTTTACTACTGAAGATGAAGTAATTCAGATGGGAAAAAACTTTATAAATGGCGAAACTGCCCGCATTGGTGACGGAGGAATCGCTTTGGTTGATATTAAAAAGGTGGATGTAGCATCTTATCTCAGCCAAATAAACACCCTGCGTTTGGCAAAACAAGATGCCAAAGATGCTATGATTGATGCACAAATGGCTTTAGCAGAAGAACGCGCCATTGTGGATACACTGATCGAAAGCTGTTGGGGCGACATCGAACATACTTCGCAAGATATGCCCAAGTCGACAGCTCATGACTTTGATGTAAGCTGGGGAATGAAATTTACACATGTTCCCGTAGCCGTTGAAGTAAATGTTAAAGCCGAAGATATAGTTACTCACGAAATTCTCATCGGAGTGAGCCTCCGCATTGGTTTACCCAAAGGAAAAGGAGGCGCCAAAGGAGAAACAAATCAGTACGGAGTGGATACCCTAACTACGAAGAGCATGGGCGACACCCATCTGATTGCCACACATCCTTTATACGAAGATACCATAGTTCCAATTAAAGTTGAAGAAGGCAAAACCCTCAACGTTACCGTGAAAATGAAGAAAAAAAATCTTGAATAATAGTTTTTAAATTGATGTAATAGAAACTAAAAGGCTTACCGGTGGGTGAGCCTTTTTTAATTGACAAGGGAAAATGGAGAATTGACAATGGGAGGAATGTCCATGCATAAATGACGTTGACCTTTTTCAATGCAAATTTATACATTTATTT
>JBAWXL010000018.1:0-28517 GCA_037144095.1 Bacteroidota bacterium | reverse complement strand
TGCCACTTTAGCTCAGTTGGTAGAGCATCGCATTCGTAATGCGAGGGTCGCGAGTTCAAGTCTCGTGAGTGGCTCAAACGATATCATATTTTATCGGGGTGTAGCGCAGTTGGCTAGCGTGCCACGTTCGGGACGTGGAGGTCGGAGGTTCGAGTCCTCTTACCCCGACTTTTTTCTTCTTCAGGTGGTACTTTTATAAGAATAATGATTAATGATATACGAAGTAAGTGTTATCAATAATTTCAATGTTCACTTCTAAAATCACAAATCGTTAATCATTATTCGATATTCAGAATTGGAATTTGTTCCTTTCCTTTATCTACAAATTCGCCTTATAGTATTCAAACAATTTTCTGAACATATACGCTCTGTCTTTTCCTCTTACATTATGTTCGTGTCCGGGGAAAACAAAATAATCCACCTGTTTGCCCTCGTCGACACATTTTTTGATAAAACTCAGGCTGTTTTGCCAAACCACAGTTGGGTCGACAGTGCCGTGCATTATCAAAACCTTTCCCTTTAGATTCTTCACATAATTGAGCAAACAATTGTTCTCATAACCTTCTTTGTTTTCTTCAGGTGTATCCATGTAGCGCTCGCCATACATCACCTCATACCATTTCCAGTCGATAACCGGACCACCTGCTGTAGCCACTTTAAACACCCCCGGACGTTTCAACATCATGGTCAGTGTCATGAAACCACCGTAACTCCATCCATCCACGGCCAAACGGTCGTTATCCACATAAGACAGAGTTTTTAGATATTCCACTCCCTTCATTTGGTCGCTCAGCTCAGTTAATCCCACATTTCGATGTATGCAACTCTCGAATTCAAAACCTCGATTGGCGGTGCCCCGATTGTCGAGTGTGAATACTATATAGCCCTCTTGTGCCAGAAAGTTCATATATAAATTACCCCCACCAAGCCAGCTATTGTTCACCAGTTGCGAATGCGGCCCTCCATAAACATACACAATGACCGGATATTTCCTAGTTGAATCAAAACCGGGTGGACGTATCATGCGGCAATACAAATCGGTGGTATTATTTTTAATCGAAAACACTTCTGTCTTGGCTAAGTCATAATCCCGTAATGGGTTTTCACTACTATATATTGTCTTGAGGCTTTTCCCATCGTTTTGTTTTATGATATATTCATTAGGAGTAGTGTAATTATTATATTGGTCGATGCAATAGCTAAAATTATTGTTGAAATGCGCCGTATGCGTTCCTGCAATATTGCTGATGGGCTTGAGTTTCGAATTGTTGATACTCACGGCATAAAGTTGTTTCTCTATAGGACTATCTTTAGTGCAGCTAATATACACGGTTTTGGAAGCAGAATCGGCACCATAGAAATCGGTAACTACCCATTCTCCCTTAGTGATTTGCTTGATGAGTTTCCCGTTTAAATCATATAAATACAAATGATTCCAACCGTCGCGCTGGCTTTGCCAAATAAATTGATTGGGATTTCCGGGCATGAAATAAGGCTCATGAAGAGGCTCCACATAACGATTGTTTTTTTCCTCGAAAAGGGTTTTCACTAATTCTCCCGATGCGGCATCATATTGGTTAAGCTTCATGTCGTTCTGTTCGCGGTTCAAAACAGCTATTAGAATATATTTGTCGTCAGGAGTCCAGGTGATGTTGGTTAAAAACTGATCTTTAGGTTCTCCGGTTTTTAAAAAAATGGTCTTGGCTGAGGCTAAATCATATATTCCAAGCGTAACCTCATGGCTTTTCATGCCGGCCATTGGATATTTATCATTTTTAAGCGTGGCAATACGGGTGGTAATATCCACCATAGGATAGTCGGTTACCATACTTTCGTCCATACGGTAAAAAGCCAGATATTTCCCGCTTGGCGACCAAAACGTACCCTTGTCGATACCCCATTCGTTGCGATGCACGCGATTGCTCCCATTAACAATTCCCGTGGAGGCACTATCCTTCGTAAGCTGAATTTGTTTGTCATTCGAAGACATATACAAATTATTATCAACCGTATAGGCAATATTCAGTTTCGTTTTTTCGATATCCGTGTTTTCTGCTCCTTCTGGAATGCTTGTAATAAATTCCGACTTATTTTCTGCGAAATTAAATTTGTATAATTTATTTTTTATCTGAAAAATAAATGATTTTGAATCTTTCCACTTGATTTGCGGAAACTTTGTTATCTCCTCTTTCTGATTAGCCGCAAAGGATTTAATAAAATTATTTAGTTTTAAAATAGTATCCACACCTTCCTGATTGATGGTGCCTTTAATCAAAGCACTTTGACCCACCCAACAATAGCTGCTTGCATCCATCCATTGCAATTGAGTGAGCGAAGTAGGATAAAGCGACCTGTCGATCATTATTTTGTCGAGATCAATCGATTTCTTTTGTGCCGAAATATTTCCCCAAATAAACAAGAAGGAAATGATGATAAGGAGTTTTTTCATTTATTGGTATGATTTAATTATTGTTGAAATTGATGTAATAATGTTGGGATTTTTTTCGATGGCATTGCCCACCACAATAATGTCGGCTCCGGCGCTGCATGCAGTTTGGGCTTTTTCGGGGCTATCAATTCCGCCCCCAATTATTAAAGGCACTGAAATATGTTTTCTCACTTCCCGAATCATCATTTCCGAAACGGGATTGATGGCACCACTTCCCGCGTCCATATAAATCACTTTCAATCCCAACATTTCACCTGCCATGGCGGTGCAAACGGCTATATCGTGTTTGTCGGCAGGTATGGGTTGCGAATTGCTCATATAGGATGCTGCCGTTTGTTTGCCACTATCAATCAGCATATATCCGGTGGGAATGATTTTCAATGTAGTGGATTTAAGATAAGGTGCAGCTATTACATGTTTCCCTATCAACATCTCAGGGTTTCTTCCCGAAATTAAAGATAAAAACAAAATAGCATCTGCCTTAGGACATATTTGCAAGGTGTTTCCCGGAAAAAGAATCACAGGTATTTGGGTGTTGTTTTTAATTAATGTTATCCATTTTTCAAGATAATCCTCCGTGAGCAAGCTTCCGCCCACAAAGAAATAATCAATCAAACCATCTTGCGCATATTGTAACAAACCGGTAATATCGGCTGCATTGTATTTGTCAGGGTCGATGAGCACGGCAAACTGCTTGCGCTTTTGTTTGAAGCTATTATAAATAAAAGGAGTAGATTCCATTATATATTATTTTTCCTTTGATAACGCAATTTTAAGCAAGCATCTTTCAATAATTAGAGAATTGCACGGCAACTATTTCCATTATGAATGCGAAATAAGCACAATGATAGTTTTGTTTTTTCTCTATATTTAAATCTATCATTTTATTATGGGTCATTTCAACACAATTCACTTGAATAAGATGAAAATCAACAATATTATAAAGATACATACGTCAAAATTATTTCAGCAAAAATATCAATTATTTCCCTTTTCTACCGTAAAATCAAACATTAATAAGAGAATTTTGTTTTAAATTGATATTTTTGTGAATACTTTTGCCGGATAATCAATGTTATTCTATCTTTGTCAGATATAAATTCAAAATTCGACCACACCTATATGGAGAAACTTAGTTTCCTAAATAATGCCGATCCTCAAGCAATTGAGGATTTATATAATCAATATCTTGCCGATCCTTCCTCCGTTGAATATGGATGGAGAAGGTTCTTCGAAGGTTTTGAGTTTTCAAAAACAGATTTCACTGCTAAAAATCAGGAATTATTCGGAGAAGAATTCAAAGTTATTAATCTGATTAATGCTTATCGCCAGCGCGGACATCTTTTCACTAAGACTAATCCCGTTAGAACCAGGCGTAAATATACTCCAACTCTTGATATTGAAAATTTTGGTCTCACACCAAATGATTTAGAGAAGCCCTTCCATGCTGGCAAGGAAATCGGAATAGGAACCACTACGTTAAGTAAGATTATTGCTCATCTTCATCAAACCTATTGCGAAGCCGTTGGGGTTGAATTTGCCTATATTCGTAAACCGGAAATCGAGGCGTGGCTTAAAGAACGCATGGAAGGCCAATTGAATACCCCTCATTTCGATGTAGAAAAGAAAACTCATATCCTTGAGAAACTTAATGAGGCTGTTTTGTTCGAACAATTTATTCATAAGAAATATCCGGGTCAAAAAAGCTTTTCTTTGGAAGGTGCTGAAGCGCTTATACCTGCTTTAGATGCCATTATTGAAAAAGGAGCCTCACTCGGCTGCAGCGAATTCATCGTCGGAATGCCTCACCGTGGAAGACTTAATGTATTGGCAAACATCCTGCAAAAATCGTATAGCAACATCTTTAGTGAATTTGAAGGCATAAAATACAATGAGGAAAGCGTTTTAGGAGATGTGAAATATCATTTGGGATATACCTCCCTTCGCAAAACTAAAAAAGATAAGGAAGTTCGTTTAACCCTTTCGCCAAATCCTTCACACCTCGAAGCTGTTAATCCTGTGGTGATGGGGATAACCCGTTCCCGTTCCGAAAACACTACTGCCGAAAACAAACCTCATGCTATACCAATATTAATACATGGTGATGCATCTGTTGCGGGACAAGGCATTATTTATGAAATCCTTCAGATGTCGGAGCTTCCTGCTCACCGAATTGGAGGCACCATACACCTTGTGGTAAATAATCAAATCGGCTTTACAACCAATTATCTCGAAGCCCGTTCGAGTGTGTATTGCACCGATATTGCCAAAATCATTCAATCGCCCATTTTCCATATCAACGGAGATGATGTTGAAGCAGTTGTATATGCCGTTGAGTTGGCTATGGAATTTCGCGAGAAGTTCAATAAAGATATTTTTATTGATTTGCTTTGCTATCGCCGTTATGGGCATAACGAAAGCGACGAACCCCGCTTCACACAGCCTTTGCTCTATAAAATTATTGAAAAGCATCCGAATCCACTTGCCGTTTATGTTCAAAAACTGATTGAGGAAGCCAGCATTCAGCAGCAAAAAGCCAATGCTCTTGCAACACAATTCAACCAACAACTGGAAGAGGCATTAGCAAAAGCAAAAACCATTTCTATTGCCGAAATTACGTCTTTTTTAGCACAAGAATGGAAAGGATTTATCAAGACAAAAGATGATGATGTGTTCGTAAGGGCTAATACTGCCATTGATGAAACTACATTTTTCACTATCGCAGAGGGCTTGACCAAACTCCCTACAGATAAAATCTTTTTCCGAAAAATATCTAAGCTACAGCAAGATCGTCACGACATGGTTTTTAAGAATGATGCTATTGATTGGGCGATGGCTGAACTTTTGGCTTTCGGTTCTTTGGTATATGAGAATTACCCTGTACGTCTTTGTGGTCAGGATGTGGAAAGAGGAACCTTTTCGCAGCGTCATTCGGTGTTTCGTATCGAAGACTCGGAAGAAAAGTTCATCCCTCTTAATCATTTATCGGATCATCAGGCAACATTTAATGTGCATAATTCCCTACTTTCCGAATATGGAGTATTGGGGTTTGAATATGGATATTCATTAGCCTCTCCTAACACGCTTACCCTTTGGGAAGCACAGTTTGGCGACTTTGCCAATGGAGCTCAAATCATTTTCGATCAATTTATTTCGAGTGGCGAGGAGAAATGGAATGTCTTTAGTGGCTTGGTAATGCTGCTTCCCCACGGGTTCGAGGGTCAAGGACCTGAACATTCAAGTGCCCGCATGGAACGCTTCCTTGAACTTTGCGCCCATCATAATATTCAGGTGGCAAACTGCACTACTCCTGCCAATTATTTCCATCTTCTACGCCGACAAATGAAACGTAATTTCAGGAAACCTTTAATTGTGTTCACACCTAAAAGCCTGCTGCGTTATCCTCTATGTGTTTCAAAAGTAGCTGATTTTACATCTGCATCTTTTCAGGAAGTGATGGATGATGTTGATGTTGAAAAAGAAAAAGTGACCAAAATTGTTTTCTGTACCGGGAAAATTTATTACGAATTGCTCGAAGAACGAAAAGCTACACAACAAATGCATGTGGCATTAATCCGTATCGAACAATTATATCCATTCCCTCAATTGATATTAAAAGCCTTACTTGCACAATATAAGAATGCAACCGAATGGCTTTGGGTTCAGGAAGAACCCGGAAACACAGGCGCTTGGAATTATATCAACCGACACTTTCGCGATGTAAAACTTAGGGTGATTGCCCGCCCCGACAGTGGTAGTCCAGCGGGAGGTTCAGGAAAATTGCATAAACTACGTCAGCGGAAAATCATTGAAAAAGCTTTCGATAAATGTCAGTGCGAAAATATTAAAGCCGAATGTTTTATGTTATGCTCTCAACAGGATTATTAAGATAAGCTATTAGACTATCAGCCTTTTAGGAAGAAGAAAAAGAAAAGATGATAAGAAATAATATTCTTATGTATTTTTGCAAATAATATTGTAAGAAATAAATAAGCAACAAAGAAAACCACTCTTAGGTTGATTCAGGAATTTAGAACACGCTAAACGCCTTCAACCTTCAGTCTAAACAACCTATATTCAATGACAGAAGAAATTAAAGTTCCAAGCCCGGGTGAATCTATCACCCAAGTTCAAGTGGTTCGTTTTATGTTCGAAAACGGACAATATGTTGAAAGAGATGAAGTGATTGCCGAATTGGATTCTGATAAAGCCACGTTGAGCATTTCTGCAACTGCTTCAGGAAAAGTGCAATTCTTGTGCAAAGAAGGAGATACACTTGATGTTGGAACCATCATGGCTACTATAGATACGGCTGCCGAACGTCCTGCTGGAGAAACAAAAGCTCCTGTTGTGGTGGAAACACCTCAGCCTAAAAAAGCAGAAACGCCTACTCAAACAGAAGTTATTATTAGCCCCCGTGCCCGCAAAATGATGGACGAAAATAATATTTCTGATAAAGCTGTAAGCGAACATTTCAAACAAAGGGTAAAAAGCAGCGATATTAAGGAAATTCTAAGCACCTCATCCAAACCTGCTACAAAGGAAACTACTATTAGCCGCGAAGTTGAACGTAAAAGCCTTACTCCTCTCCGAATTAAACTTGCCGAACGCCTGGTTGCCGTGAAAAACCAAACGGCTATGCTTACCACTTTCAACATAGTGAATATGTCGGCAGTGATGGAGATTAAGAAAAAATATAACGAAACCTTTAAAGAGAAATACGGAGTATCGTTTGGTTTTATGTCCTTCTTCACCAAAGCATGCACCGAAGCATTAAAGCAGTTTCCTGCTGTAAATTCCTTCCTCGAGGGGAACGACTTGGTAATGCCTTCATTTGCCGACATTGGCATAGCAGTGAGTGCACCTAAAGGCTTGTTGGTTCCTGTAATTCGCAATGCCGAAAGCATGAGCATCCCCCAACTCGAACTTAAAATAAAAGAACTTGCCGGACGTGCCCGCGACAAAAGCATCACCCTCGAAGAAATGAGCGGTGGGACTTTCACCATAACCAACGGAGGCGTGTTTGGGTCCTTGTTTTCAACCCCAATTCTCAACCCTCCACAAAGCGCTATTCTTGGAATGCACAATATCGTCGATCAAGTGGTAGCTGTTAAAGGAGAAATTAAAATACAACCCATGATGTATATTGCCCTTTCCTACGACCACAGGGTGATAGATGGCAAAGACTCAGTGGGTTTCTTGCTTAAAGTGAAAGAATTAATTGAAAACCCTGTCGAATTGTTGCACGAAGGGACCGACCCTGTGAAAACCTTATTGGGAATATAGACTGCTTGAGATATAAAAACGGATCAGGAAATTTCTGTTTGGCTTATCTTCCAACTCTAGTCTCCAATATCTAAGTAGGCTTAGCCTACAATAATCCAAACGCAAAAAATCCCGCCCTTCCAAAAGAAAGCGGGATTTTCCTTTTTCCTTCAGCCAAAAAACTTATAATTCATAAATCCCTTCAACCTATCATTTCATGTACATTTTAAAAACCACTGCTTAATGTTGAATTAAACCCTTATTCATCTGTAAATCATATTAATAATCCCTGTATTTCTATTAACATTCGTTTGATGGCTGTTAACATTCGTTTGATGGCTGTTAACATTCGTTTGATAGCAGTTAACAATCGTTTTATGACAGTTAACAGTCGCTCGATGACAGTTAACAGTCGTTTGATGGCTGTTAACAGTCGTTTGATGGCTGTTAACATTCGTTCGATAGCAGTTAACAGTCGTTTGATGACTGTTAGCAGTCGTTCGATGGCAGTTAACAGTCGTTCGATGGCTGTTAACATTCGTTCGATGGCAGTTAACAGTCGTTTGATGGCAGTTAACAGTCGTTTTATTGCAAGTAACAAAAATTTTAAGATATAAGCTTATCTACTTAAACCATCCACCTAAAAGTTCATAAAATTATTAAGTCTTCAATCCATCTCATCCATTTATAATTCTTACTTTTGCAATCTGTTTAGTTTATATATTTTACATTTATGAAGATTTCTTATAATTGGTTGTTCGAATACATTGATATTTCCCACAAACCCACCCCCGATCAGGTCGCTGAATTGCTTACCCACTGTGGATTAGAAGTAGAAGGCATCGAGCTTTTCGAAACCGTCAAAGGCGGATTGAAAGGATTTGTTGTGGGCGAAGTGAAAAGCTGTATCAAGCACCCTAAAGCAGATAAATTATCCGTAACCACCGTTGATGTGGGCACCGGAACCGATTTAACCATCGTTTGTGGCGCACCCAATGTTGCCGAAGGTCAAAAAGTTCCCGTGGCTTTGATTGGGACAACCCTCTATAGTGGCAACAGCAGCTTCGAAATCACCAAAAGAGCCTTGCGTGGCATCGAATCCGAAGGAATGATTTGTGCCGAAGATGAGTTGGGCATTGGCACTTCCCACGATGGCATCATGATTCTTGCCCCAACGGCTACCATTGGAACTCCGCTCTCATCTTACTTTAATATTCAGAGTGATGCAGTTTTCGAAATTGGGCTTACCCCCAATCGTTCCGATGCTACTTCCCATATTGGCGTTGCCCGTGACTTAGTGGCAGTGTTGAATCACTCCCCTGAGTTTAAACATCATCAGGCAAAGCTTATCAAGCCTTCTGTTGATGATTTTAAAGTCGAGAAGCAGCATCAAACCATACAAATTGTGATTGAAGATCCTGCGGTTTGCACACGATATACCGGTCTTTCTATTGATAATATTACCATAACGGATTCTCCCGATTGGCTCAAGCAAAAATTGAATTCAATTGGGTTAAGACCCATTAATAATTTGGTTGATATCACCAACTTTATCCTGATGGAAACTGGTCAGCCGCTTCATGCCTTTGATTTGGCTGCCATAAAAGGGAATAAAGTCATCATCAAAAACCTTCCAAACGAAACCCCTTTTGTCACTTTGGATGGACAGGAACGCAAACTCTCTTCCGAAGACCTGATGATTTGCAATGCCGATGAAGCCATGTGTATTGCAGGCGTATTCGGGGGTTTACATTCAGGGATTACGACTGAAAGTAAAGCAGTTTTCCTCGAAAGTGCCCACTTTAATGCCCAAAGCATCCGTCGCACTTCCAAACGCCATGGATTGAAAACCGATGCATCCTTCCGTTTCGAAAGAGGTGCCGACCCGGAGATAACCGTCTATGCAATTAAACGTGCAGCTCATTTAATAAAGGAACTTTGTGGTGGAATTATTTCTTCCGAAGTAGTGGATGTGTATTCCAAGCCCATCCTTCCCTGCCTTGTTGACATCACTTTTCATCAAATAAACACTTTGATTGGAAAAGAGATTGAAAAGGAAGTAGTGAAAAGTATCCTGACCGCTTTAGGTATTAAGATTACAAATGAAACTGCCACCGCATTAACCCTCGAAGTTCCAACCTTTAAAACCGACGTTACCCGTCCTGCCGATATCATAGAAGAAATCCTCAGAATTTATGGTTATAATAATATTGAGCTACCTGAAACCATCCGTGTTTCCACTTCCGAGTCCATCTTCTCACAAAAAGAGCACATTGTTCAGCAGCTTTCCAATTATCTTACTGCGAATGCTTTCTACGAGATAATGAACAACTCCCTGACCCATTCCGACCATATTGCACAACTCCCATTGCAGGCTGAAAACAACGTCCCCATCCTCAATCCCCTCAGCCGCGAGCTGAACGTGATGCGCAGAACCTTGCTGAATGGCGGTTTGGAAACCATTGTGTACAATCAAAACCGTAAAGCTACCAATCTAAAGCTCTACGAATTTGGGAAAGCCTATCATTTTAATCCTGAAACAACCAAAGGAGATGATGTTACCAAGCGATATTTCGAAAACTTCCGCCTATCTATATACCTGACCGGGCAAATGAATGAGGAATCATGGTATAAAAAGGAGGAGAAATCAAGCTTTTTCGACCTGAAATATTTTGTTCATTCTATAATGAAAAGATGCGGCATCGAGCCTTATCATTTGATAAGTAATACTGCCTCTGATGCTCCTTTTTCTGAAAGCCTTACCTATTTCTATGAAGACAAGAAGGTGGTAGAGTTTGGTCAATTGTCCAAAGGGATATTAAAATCATACGACATCAAACAAGACGTCTTCTTTGCTGAATTTGATTTCGATTTGATGCTTGAACTTGCCTCAAAACACAAGACCAAGTTCATCGAATTGCCTAAATTCCCTGAAGTAAGACGCGACCTTGCGCTCTTGATTGATAAATCTGTGCAGTTTGAGCATATCAGAAAGATAGCCTTTAATATTGATAATACCCTGTTGCATTCCGTTAATCTTTTTGATGTGTACGAAGGCGATAAACTCCCTGAAGGGAAGAAATCTTATGCGGTAAGTTTCATGCTACGCGATGACAGCAAGACCTTAAACGATGCCGAAATTGATGCCGTGATGGACAAACTTATCAAGGCTTATATTGAACAAATTGGAGCCGTCATTCGCTAAAATAAAGATTATTACAATGACAAAACCTACCAGGTTTTTAAAACCTGTTAGGTTTAAATCAACTAAAAAATAAAGCTATCATACTTAATATAAATCTCAAATAACATTAAATACATGAAAAAATTAATTCTCTTTTTATCCATTTTCACCCTAAGTTTCACCTCTTTAAAAGCCGATGAAGGCATGTGGTTGCCCATGTTGATTCAGCGTTTGAATTACGTTGATATGCAGAAGATGGGCTTGCAACTTACCGCCGAAGAAATATACAGTGTCAACCATTCGAGCCTGAAAGACGCCATCATACAGTTTGGCAACGGCTGCACCGGCGAAATCATCTCTAAACAAGGCTTGTTAATCACCAATCATCACTGTGGCTACGGTTCCATACAGGGTGCCAGCACGGTCGAACACGATTATTTGACCAATGGTTTCTGGGCTATGAGCCAGTCAGAGGAAATTCCAATACCAGGATTAACGGTTAAGTTTCTGGTGCGCATGGATGATGTAAGTAAGAGAGTTATGGCTGAATTGCCTGCCAAACTTTCCGAAAAAGAACGCAATGATAAACTTCAGGAGATATTTAAGAAAATACAAGCAGAAGAAACCAAAGGCACCAATTATGAAGCAGTAGTGAAGAGTTTCTTTGATGGGAATGAGTTCTATTTGTTCGTGTACGAAATATTCAAAGATGTACGTTTGGCAGGTGCACCTCCTTCGTCGATTGGCAAGTTTGGCACCGATACCGACAATTGGATGTGGCCTCGTCACACGGGTGATTTCTCGATGTTTAGAGTGTATATGTCGAAAGACGGGAAACCAGCCGCTTATGCGAAAGAAAATGTTCCTTACACCCCGAAACACTCCCTACCTATCTCTATTAAAGGCGTTAAAAAGGATGATTTTGCCATGATTATGGGCTACCCGGGCACCACCGACCGTTTCCTTACGTCTTATGGCGTAAATATGGCCATTGAGCAGTCGAATCCTACCATCGTAAACATCCGTGCAAAGAAGCTCGAAATCATGCGTTCGTTTATGGATAAAAGTGACGCCGTTCGCATTCAATATGCTGCTAAATATGCCAGCATTGCCAACTATTGGAAGTTTTATATTGGTCAGACCAAAGGTTTGAAACGATTGAAAGTGTATGATCAAAAGCAGCAAATTGAGAATGATTTCACCACCTGGGTGAACCAGGATAATAGCCGCAAAGTGAAGTATGGCAACGCCTTAAGTTTGATTTCTTCTTCCTACACCGAAATCATGAAATACAACACCGCTCGTTATTTTTATGTAGAAGCTTTGTTGAGAGGAAGTGAAATTATCACCCTTGCCCGAAGCTTTGAAGGATTATATAAGGAGTTGAAATCGGATACGATGAGTAAAGCAAGAGTCGATAAATTAGTGACTACATTAAAGGAATCTTCAGCCAAATTTTATAAAGATTTTTATGCGCCTTTAGATCAGATATTGCTTGCCGAAATGTTTAAGATGAGTGCCGAAAAACTGGAAGCTACTTTCCAGCCTTCCATCATGAAAACCATTGCAAAGAAGTATAAAAACAACTTCGATGCCTATGCCGCTGAGGTGTTTAAATCTTCTATTTTTACCGATAAAACCAAGCTTGATGCTTTTCTGGCAAAGCCATCCTACAAAGCTTTAGACAAAGACCTTGCCTACACCAGTATGCAGTCGTTGTTTGCTGCCTATAAAATTATTACCGATAAATTAGAAGCCCCTAATGGCAATTTGGCTGAAGGCAACCGCAAGTTCGTAGCAGGCGTTATGGAGATGCAACCCAACAAGAAATTTGCGCCTAATGCCAACTCCACCATGCGCTTGACATACGGAAAAGTGTTGGATTATTATCCTGCCGATGCCGTACATTACGAATATTACACCACCCTTGCAGGCATCATGGAAAAAGAAGATCCTTCGAATTGGGAATTTGTGGTGCATAAAAAACTGAAAGAACTTTATCAGTCTAAAGATTATGGCAGATATGGCGAAAATGGCGTTATGAAAACCGACTTTATCACCAACAACGACATCACAGGAGGCAACTCCGGAAGCCCTGTACTCGATGGCAAAGGCAATCTGATTGGCTTAGCTTTCGATGGCAACTGGGAAGCCATGAGTGGCAACATCGCCTTCGAACCTGACCTGCAACGCACTATCAATGTGGATATCCGCTACGTTCTCTTCATCATCGACAAGTTTGCCGGTGCAAAGAATCTGATTAATGAAATGGAGTTGGTGGAGAAATAAGAAATTGTTCAAGCGAATCAAATCTTGACTTCGTTTGAAAAATTCATTTAAATAATAGACAGAAAATTACTGTCTGTTTCTTGCATACTTTGAGCTTGGTGATTCACCAATCAAACTAGCTTACCTGTATTTCATTGGTTTTGTTTGGTCCCAATTCAAAAATATTTTTTTTATTGTGTCCTTCAATTAATATTTTCTTTATCTTTACATCGGAATTTTGGCAAGTTAAGATTGTCTATCATCCGAGTTGTCAAAAGGAGCGTAATATTAACACTTAATATTTTACAATATGCATCCACATCATCATCCCGACATCAGAAAGAAGAACTTTAAAGAATACATTTTCGAAGGTTTAATGATATTCATGGCGGTAACCATGGGTTTTTTTGCCGAAAAAATCAGAGAAAACATGGCTGAACATTCAAAAGAAAAAGAGTTTATCTATTCTATGATTGAGGACGCTCAGACAGACCTTATCAACATTCAAAAAACCGTAACACTAAATAAAAAACGGGTTATAAAATTGGAAACATTAGCAAATATTTGTTTCAATTACAGCGATAAAGAAAGTACTAACGACTCATTATACAAGGTAATAAAAGACTGTATTAGGCATCCCGATTTCGTGAATCTTATTGAGAGAACTCTTACTCAACTAAAAAATGCCGGTGCTATGCGTCTTATTCAAAACAAAGTCGCTGTCGATAGCATCATCTTTTACGATGATGTTGCAAAAAAGCTCGTGAATCAGCAAACCTATTACGAAAATCATCTTAATATTCTTTTAGATGGAACTGAGCATTTATTCAATCTTAAACACTTCCCCCTTGATCCTACAACTTTGAAATGGAAACCCAATCCTGAAGTTTTTTCTTCCCCACAATTAATCACACAAGATAAAACCAAACTCATCGAATTTGGCAACAAGGCAAAGCTTTTTCAGGGTATAGTTATATTTTATTTATTAAGATTAGAGGAAGCAAATCTACATGCAATCAATCTTATTAAAACATTGAAAAAGGAATATGAGATTAATTAAATCCCTATTTTTAATTCATTCATAAACCTTAGGTTCAACTTCTCCATCCAGAACCATCAAACCATTCATGGCTAATGCACGCATTTCGTCTTCTCCGGGATATACTTCTATGGTGGCAATTTTAGAGGTTTTTTGCTTAACATATTCGATAAAGGGCTTGTTATAAGCAATGCCTCCTGTTATTAAAATTGCATCAACCTCACAATCGAGCACCACAGCCATCGACCCAATCAACTTAGATACCTGATATGCCATAGCATTCTGAATACGAATAGCTTCTTCATCACCAGCCAGGACACGTTGTTCTACTTCGTAAGCATTATTGGTCCCTAGGAAAGCCACCAATCCCCCTTTGCCCGTAATCATTTTCAGAATTTCTATTTCTTTATATTTTCCACTGAAACACATCCTCACCAAATCGCCTGAAGGCAAAGTTCCACTTCTTTCGGGCGAAAAAGGACCTTCACCATCGAGTGCCTGATTTACATCAATTACTCTTCCTTTCCGATGAGCTCCTATGCTTATTCCCCCACCAAGATGAACCACAATCAAATTCAGTTCTTCATATTTTTTTCCAATAGCTAAAGCATGCATACGGGCAATGGCTTTTTGATTTAAGGCATGAAAAATGGAAACTCGTTTAAATGCCGGATGACCCGAAATCCTTGCCACATCTTCAAGCTCATCTACCACAACAGGGTCGGCAATATAAGCCTTTGCACCGGGAATGTTTTTGGCAATATCATCGGCAATCAACCCTCCAAGGTTGCTTGCATGTTGACCCATCAATCCAATGCGCAGGTCTTCCTTCATGCGTTCATTCACCTCATAAACACCCGAAGGTATGGGTTTAACCAAGCCTCCTCTACCTACTATGGCATTTATCTTCTGTATTTCAATTCCCGCTTCTTCAAGTTCCTTTAATATAATCTCTTTTCTATACTCAAACTGTTCGCTGATTTTCGAAAACCGATCTATTTCTTCTGAAGTATGTTTAATATTCTTTTGGAATATCAGTTCATTAGAATGAAATATTGCAATCTTGGTAGACGTCGACCCCGGATTTACAGTTAAAATTACCTTCTTACTCATACGATGCGTTTTTAAATAGTTTTCAAAGATATTGAAAAAATAAATAAACCAGACAGATTTCCTGAATTTATCTTAATAAACTTCATCAAATACCTCATTTCAATTATATTAATACCATTTATAAATCTTTAATCCCACCGTAAAAGTAATTAAACCGGTCAGCGAAAGTATGCTAAGTGGCACCATAACATCTATCAAACCCGAACCTTCATTAATAATACTGCGCAAACTGTCGGTAAACAAAGTGAGTGGCAAATAGCGAATAATGGGAATTACGAAATCAGGGAAATTACTATAGCTGAAAAATATTCCCGACAAAAGCATCATGGGCATGGTGATGGAACTGATGAATCCATTTCCTACCTGAGGATTAGAAGTGCGCGATGCAAGAAGGATGGATAATCCCATAAAGAAAAAACTTCCGCTGATGATGATGGCTGCAAATGCCAACCAGCTTCCCTGAACACTCACTCCAAAAACAAGATGGGCAAACACCAACAAAACAATTGTTTCGAGTATGGTGAAAACATAACGCGAAAAAAACATGGTAATCATAAAATATGACTTCTTCATGGGAGTTGCCACCATTCGGCGTAGAAGCTTTTTCGAACGTTTTTCGATTAGTCCGTAACAAATCCCCCAAAGACAAGAGCTCATGATTCCCATGGTGAGCAGTCCGGGAATTAAAAAGTCGATATAGCGGGTTCCCTTTGTTTCTAATGGTTTAATTTCAGATTGATCCGACACTAAACTTTTCCCGTCAATCATGCTCGAAATGCCAATATATGCCAGCCTTGAACCTGAATTTGCCGGATCGAAATGATACTGCACTTTTCCGCTATCTTCCGAAAGAATGATGGAAATTTCGCCACGTTTCATTTTTATCAGGCTTTCTTCCCATTTGCAAGGGATAAATTGTGTAGTGGTTTTGCCCAGGTGCTTATTATCCACCGTTAGCTGATAAGTAACTATCGGTGTGCTATTTTTAATGCATTTCTTTTCCAGAAAAGGTTTTATAACTGTGCTATCAGCAGTATGCAATACCACTGCTGCTCTTTGAAAAACAACAGGTTTATCAGTAAAAGCAAATCCTAAAGCCAATGAAATCAGTATAGGGAATATGAACGACCAGAACAATGCTCCCGGTTCGCGAAAGAATTCCTTAAACTGTATGATAAGTAAGTTTTTAAATTGAGATGTCATCTTTTAAATAGGTTATAAGTCAGTAAGTTTTCTTCCGGTCATTTGAATAAAAAGGTCGTCGAGGGTAACATAACGGCAACGCAATTCAGCAATTCCGCATCCGGTTTGATTAATCTCCCCAATCAATTCGGGCAGAAAATCAGAGGTATTCGACACATGCATGGTGACCATTCCACTTATTTCATCCTTTTCAATTTTTTTCACATCCTCATACCGGCTAAAATCAGGAAAAAGATTTTTATCTATCACTTTAAACTGAATGATTTCGCTAGTTTGAGAAGCTGAAATTAATTCTTCGAGCGTGCCTTTTGCCAACACTTTTCCTTTATCAATAATCACTATGTTTTTGCAAAGATTTTCAGCTTCTTCCATATAGTGAGTGGTCAGTATCATTGAAGTTCCGTGAGTTTCCTGCAACGAATGCAGAATATCCCAAATTTCGCGGCGTGCGGTGGGGTCTAATCCTGTGGTAGGTTCATCCAGAATTAATAATTTTGGATTATGAATAAGCGAAATGCCCAAAGCAAGTTTCTGCCTTTGTCCACCCGAAAGATTGACCACATACGAACGTTGCTTTTCCTGAAGATTCACAATATTAAGAATTTCATCCACTCTTGAATTGTTCAATCCATAAAAAGAAGCAAACAATTTGAGGGTTTCGCGCGTGGTGAGTTTATCTTCGAAGCGAGTTTCTTGCAAGGAAATCCCAATTTGGCGATGCAGTTCGTCTTTATGTCCTTTCCAGTGTTTGCCAAAAAGTTTTATTTCGCCCTTATCAGGAAACTGTATGCCTTCGATGATTTCGACCAAAGTGGTTTTTCCGGCACCATTAGGCCCTAAGAGTGCAGTGAATTCGGAGGGCATAATTTCGAGATCGACCCCCGAAAGCGCTTGCACCTCCTTAAACGATTTATGAATATTTACAGCCTGAACAATAGGCTGCGTTTGAGTTTGTGTCATCTATGTAGATTGAAAGTAGAAAATGCAAAATTACACATTTAGACCTTATTATCTCTATTAATTATTTGTGAAAAATCTATTCTCTTAAATTCCAAAAGATTTTTCCTATATTTGCACTTTAATTTTAAATACAAATAACATGTCATTTCAATTACCTGCCTTGCCTTACAATAGTAATGCACTGGCTCCAATTATTTCAAATGAAACCATTGGTTTTCACTACGGAAAACATCATCAAACCTACGTAAACAACCTCAACAAACTGGTGGAAGGCACCGAATTTGCCGATTCAACTTTAGAAGAAATCATTATGAAAGCTTCGGGTGGAATCTTCAATAATGCCGCTCAGGTTTGGAATCATACTTTTTACTGGAATTGCCTAACTCCAAAAGGAACAGGCTTGCCTACTGCTAAAATTGCTGATGAAATCGTAAAGAATTTCGGTTCGTTTGATGCTTTTAAAGAAAAATTTTCGCAAGCAGCCATCACCCTTTTTGGTTCTGGTTGGGCTTGGTTAGTTAAAAAAGAAGACGGCACACTCGAAATTGTTCAGGAAAGCAATGCCGGAAACCCTATGCGCAATGGCATGAAACCTTTGCTCACGGCTGATGTTTGGGAACATGCTTACTATCTCGATTATCAAAATCGTCGCCCCGATTATATGGCATCCTGGTGGACACTTGTCAATTGGGAATTTGTTGAAAGCAATCTATAATATTGACAAGGAATCTATTCCGAAAAGGTCTTTATTTGAGCTAATTAAAAAATATTGCCACTGATTACTCTGATTATTAAAGCTTTTTAATTTTATAATCTGCGAATCTGTGGCTTATTTTTATTTTAGCTAACTTTTCATAGTAAGCACCACAAAAGAAATTTTTGAATTGAAAGCCGGAAAATTCCGGCTTTCTTTTTTATTTCAAGAAGTTGCATTTGCAGAAAACCATTCAAAAAAAAGATATTATACAATTCAAAATCATACTTTCAGGAAAAAATGTAATTTTGCATCCATAAAGAAATATTTCAAAACACTTACATTATGACAAAGATAAATATCGCCATCAATGGCTTTGGTAGAATTGGAAGGCTTACTTACAGAGCTTTATTAAACAAAGACAACATAAACGTTGTAGCTATTAACGACTTAACCGATCCTCAAACACTCGCCCATTTGCTAAAATACGATTCTGTTCACGGACGTTTTCCGGGCGAAGTGAGCAGCGAAGGAGATAGCATTGTGGTGAACGGACAAAAAATTAAAATATATTCAGAAAAAGACCCTGCAAATCTTCCCTGGAAAGCATTAGGAGTGGTGGTTGTGATTGAATCAACCGGCGTTTTCCGTACTCGCGAGAAAATGATGAAACACATACAGGCAGGTGCACAAAAAGTGATATTGAGTGTGCCTTCCGACAATCCTGATGATGTTGACGCAACCATCGTATTAGGCGTTAACGAACATTTATTGAACAAAGACCTCCAATTGGTTTCCAATGCATCTTGCACCACCAATTGTTTGGCACCCATTGCAAAAGTATTGAACGACAATTTCGGCATCGTAAAAGGCCTAATGAATACGGTTCATTCATACACAAATGATCAGATTATTCTTGATGCACCCCATAAAGATTTGCGCCGTGCCAGAGCTGCAGCTGTTTCTATCATCCCCACCAAAACAGGTGCTGCAAAAGCCATTGGGCTCGTGATTCCTGAGTTAAACGGAAAATTTGACGGACTTGCCATGCGCGTTCCTACACCTGATGGTTCGATAGTTGACCTCACCTGCGAACTTTCGCGTTCGGTTACAAAAGAAGAAATTAATGAAGCCATGAAAAAAGCTTCAGAAACCAGCATGAAAGGTGTTTTAGAATATTGCACCGACCCTATTGTAAGTTGCGATATTATTGGCAACACGCATTCATCCATACTCGATTCGAAACTCACACAGGTGATTGGTGGAAATTTCGTTAAAGTCATTTCGTGGTACGACAACGAATGTGGCTATTCCAACCGCCTTGCTGATATGGTGAATAAACTGGTATAGGAGAAGTAATCCGGCTTTTTACTTTTCATTATTGTAAGAAGCTAACATTGAATACATAACGGTTTTCATTGCCATTGGTTTTAACCAAAGGGCACAAAGAATTTTCATTGCCATTGATTTCAACCAACTGATCAAATATCCACGCAATCAGATGGATAATTTTAATTTTTGTGAACAAAATGATAAGTAATCGTCCCCATTTGCTCAACAGCAGCATCTGCTTTAGCTGAAAACGTGGTCTTAAGAGCAGCAGCCGTAGCCAGTCTCCACAATTGTGTATTTGTAGTGCTCGAACCCTTGCTTGTGGCTTCTGCCCTCACCACTTCTCCTTTAGCACTAACCCACACTCTAACCACCACTGTCCCTTCATCAGCAAATTTATTATCCGGCAATGAAATATAACTTGCTTTTCTTCCTGTTAAACTAATAGAAGGGCTAATCCCCGGAACAGTCCCATCTCCATCCCCTGGTTTATCTCCCCATTTATCACCGGACTGATTACCTGAAGTATTACCCAAGCCTATACTATTTCCTTTACCACCACCTTTCCGGTTTTTGTTCCCTTTATACAACGAATTAGGATCCACCACTTGAGTTATATCCTGTTGAGGTGAAATCTTAGAAGTTGAACTCACTTTAACCACATTTTCAGCATCCAAAGTCTTTAAAACCTCACCTCCGCTACTTTTAATAACAGACTGGATTTGTCCAATATCTTTTGCATTGGTATTGTCTCCACCACCACTACTCCCACCCCCCATTTCTATTTCTATCACATCTTGCTTGGTCACAGGTATAGGCACTGTAAATCCTACCAATAAAAAAACAACAATTAAAATGCTATGGAGCAATAAAGTCCCTCCTATACCATTTATCTTTTCCGGATTAAAAAATATTTTTTTCATGGCTTTTCAATTTAAATCGTCAATATAATATTTTACTGCACATTTGGCATTATTGTTTCCCCAATAGCGATTATTAAAAACAATTTATAGAAAGCAATAAAGCTCAATTAAAATCAATCACCATTTTCAGCACATTCATGCTGGCTTTTCCAAATGATATCACCATTACTGTTTAAAATATAAGTTATTTGATCTCTATATAGTTCTCCACATTCATAATCAGAACATATTTTTTTAAATCGATAATAGCAGTCGTTAATTTCCTGAAATTCTATTTGCTCAAAGTCTGTTACCTCTGAATTAAATGTGTATTTTTTCGAAAATTTCCCCTTTTTATCTAATAAGCCTACAATACTATTTTCTTCTGTTTTTTCATAAACCAATGCTTTCCCTCTTATAAAATTTGATGCAAAATTAAATTCTTCTTCAAATATTTTATTTCCCGTTGTATCAATATATGACCATGGTTCTACATTTTGAACTGCCGCTATTCCTTCGTGATAAGGATTTCCGAATTCATACTGGAACGGAACTTTTACATTGCCTTTTTTGTCAATATACCCAAATTGTGCATCTTTAACAACAGCAGCGAGGTTTTCTGAAAAATCATTGGCGACATCAAATCCGTTTGAAATTACCATTTCACCTTTGTTATTAATATATCCATATTTTTCATCTAATTTTACATAGCAAAAGCCTTCAGAAAATTTACAATTTTCATAATCATATGGTGTTTCAAATGCTAAGCTGCCAGTTTTATCAAGAAAAGCTAAATTCCCATTATTGTTATGATTAACAAGATTTTCACAGAAGTATTCGCGCCACTCATCTTCAGATGATTTTTCCACCATAAACAATGTTACCCCTTCCTTATTAATATATCGTGGTATTCCATCTAAAAATACAAGAGCTGCTCCATTATCAAAATTGTTAGCTTCATCATATTGAATAGGAATTACTACCTGGCCTCTGGTGTTAATAAATCCCCAAAGCCCATCTTTTTGAACTCGTGCTAGTCCATCAGAATAATCCCCTGCATTCTCATATTTGTATGAAATTTTCAATACACCAGAATTATTAATGTAGCCCCATCGTTGAATAGAATCAGATTCTTGCATAGGATCATAATTCGAATCAAAGTTTTTCCAAACCGGAATTAATAGATTTGAATTCTGGCTTTGTAAATTACCTGCCAAAAGAATCAAAAATAGTACTGGATAAAAAAAAATTATTTTCATATATGATTTAATTAATATTGTTTTGTTTTCTGCTTTAAATGGATAATATGTTCAACTTTATAATATGTATTTTATGTAATTCAATTGAAATAGCTTCTTGTGATAAATAATTCACCTTATTCCCTCACCTATTCTACATTTTCACATAATACTACAGAATAATTTCTAATTATACCTTTTTCATTGTAAGTGGTAAGTATCTCAAATATAAAAAAGTATTTACTGCTTTTACTGAGTGTTTTGTTGGTTTTTTCTCTGCTAATAAAAATAGATTGTACTTCTTCTAAATTAGGCATTTCAACCTTAGCATCTTTTTCAAAAAACAATGGACTTGATTGTAATTTCCTTAAAAGTAATAAATAATCTCTTGAATTTGAATTAAAATTAAGCCTTATCACATTTTGCTTATTTATCCAACTATTCGAACAAGTTTTAAGACTAAAAACTATGGATTTATATTTTGCAAGAAAAAGAATATATTTCTTTGTTGTATCAGAAAACCAATGTGGGTCCATTGGATTAAGAAAATTGTTCGAATTATTTTCATCAAAATTTTTTGTTATTTCATCTGTATAAAGGGTATAACCATTATCTTTCAATACATCATATAAAACGAAATTTTTAAAGTCAAATAATTTAATTAGCCAGTCGCTTAATTCAAAATAATTTGGATTTTCTGTTAAAGAGGATAGGTTTTTTTTACTATGAAAAGAGGTTATAAATGAGTTTAAATTATTTGCTATCCCTTCCGGCTTTATAGATGAATGTTCATATCGTACTAAACAAAGCTTATCGTTTGGATAACAATATTTCTCATAACAATTTATACAATCATCATTATACATACATTCTAAACACACTTCAGTAATATCATCAAAAAGTCCATAGTCAAAACTTGCTTTTGATACATCGCTAATATTAACCATATAAAAATTTCCTCCGGTTTCTTGAAGATATAATGAATCGCCGTTTAAATAAATCGAGTCATATATTGGATTGAATTTTCTCAGAGAATCATTTATATTTTTTAATATTTCTTTTGCAGATTGACTATAAATGTTATTCAAAACAAAAATAAAACTAATAGTAAATAAAAAATTTTTCATATGAAATTTATTTTTGTGATAAGATAATTTCTCCAATGCAATTTAGCATTTTCCATGATAATTTTTTCAAGTCAATCTTATTTTAACTGTTTAAGATTAATATTTTATTTTGGTACAACTTTGTTGACTGTAATTCAGATTTTAAAAACTAAGATTATTGTCTGATTATAAATCCCGATTAATCAAAATTTTCACATAAAATAACAGAATAATTTTTGATTATGCCTTTTTCATTATTAATTGTATTAATCTGAAACATAAAAAAGTATTTACTTTTATTACTATTAAATGCATTTGTTTTTACTTTACTTGTAAAAAAAGATTTTACATCAAATGCTGATTTTAGATTTTCATCAGGAGTTTGTTCAACAAAATCAGAACTTGATTCCAACTTTTTTAATAGAATTAAATAATCTTTTGAATTAGATTTAAAATTAAGCTCTATCACATTTTGCCTTGCTTTAGTATCATTATTTGACCAGGAATTAAGAAAATAATACGTAAAATTAAATTTTGCAATATAAAGAAAATACTTTTTTGTAGTATCAGCAAAGTGATGTTGATCTAAAGGATTAACATAATAAGTTTGGTATCGGTCCTCCCAACTTTTTAAGAAATCATCAGTATATCTAGTATATCCTTTACTTAACAATACATCATATAAATTAGAATTATCAATACTAAAAAGTTTAATTAACCACTCATTTAAATCTAACTCGTTTAGCGGTACAATTTTATTTGGAGATTGACTATGAATACTATTCAATATAAATAGCATACTAATGGTAAATAACAATTTCTTCATTTTAATTTATTTTATAGGTGCAAATGTATTTTATATTATTCTGGATACTTTTTCTAAAAAAAAACTTCGCACATTTGTATTTTATAAACTTTAGAATTGTTATTTCCAAGTGGAGGAGTAATAAACCTTATGAAATATTTACTTGACGATGAACCATTTTTTTTCTCTTTACTGTAAAATTGGGCAAAAATATTTCCATTTTCTGAGTCTTCTCTATAATAATCGTTACTTGAATCTAACTTTCTAATAATACTTTCAAATATACTTTGTTTATTAGAATTTGTTACTCGTATCTCAAGACCTTTTTTACTTTCAAAGAAAGCAGAGTTATACTTAAAAATTAAAAGAATATCCTTATCAGGGTTTATAAAATAGAATTTATCAATTGCACATAAAAAAGTGCATTCATCCTCTTGATATGGCTCGCTTTTAATACTTTGGTAATTTTGCGCAAAATATCCTGGATTTTTAGAATAGTTACTATCATCTAAGGAGATAAAACCTCTATCAATTAAAATGTCTTCTAATAATTTTTGTTTTGCTGTAATTGATTTTGTCATCAAATCAATATAGTCAATACTTTGAGAAAAACAGTTTATCGAAAGTGCAATTAATAATACTAAAATTCGTGTTTTCATTTTTATTATATCTATTTTATTTTTAAGAAAACCTGATATTTTTACTTCAGTGTATCTAATTTGTTTTTATTTGAATTAAACTCCATTTGTTTTTTTTGTGAAAGTATTTTTTCAATAAGTGTTTCAATATAATTACCTGTAGTAACTTCTTTTGTAACCATATCATTAGTTATTAAGTTGACAAATTGCATCTTTTGGCAAGTTGTTGTGCTCACAATATAGCAAACAGTATCATTTGGCATTAATAAAAATTGAGGTCTGAAAATACATTTATTGAAAAAATCGTCCTGACGAAAATTAATTTTATCATTGAATCCTGTTATTAGTGAATCATAGTATCTTTTGTCAAGATTTCTAATGCTGTCAATAA
Source organism: Bacteroidota bacterium (assembly GCA_037144095.1). GTDB lineage: Bacteria > Bacteroidota > Bacteroidia > Bacteroidales > CAIXTV01 > CAIXTV01. Next base: position 3,930 of record JBAWXL010000018.1, on the reverse strand, counting down.
TTTCGTAATTATATACATATTTTAATTTAGGATCCATTTTATCTTTACTTGTCTGGTAATTTCTTATTATATAAAACTTCATACGATGAATTGATGATTCATCTCTGGTAATAATTATATTTTGATTACTCTTTTTGTCTGTCAATGTTTTGGTTTTACATGAAATAAGTATCATGATCATCAAAATAAACAAAAAAATAAAACTAAATAAACTATATTTTATCATTGTGATTACTAATTTATCTTGATTTTGAATATTGCATTCTGAGTTCCCTCAGAATTTGGGAAATTGTCTCTTTTTGATTTTGCAGATTTAGAAGCTGCTTTAATAATACTTTCCCATGAAGGGTTTGTGTTTTTCATAACTGCCTCATTTAAAATGGATTCAATAATACTATTTATAAAAAAACCTCCATCTGAAGGGGTACTACCTGCCATTTCATTAGAGCTGCAGGCAGTGGCTAATAGACTTCCTGCCTGCTCCTTAAATAATTTTCCGAGATTTATTGTACTTAAAGATTCTGTTTTTCTTGTAGTACCTAATGCAGTTTGTAAATTAAAAATAAAAGCCTGATTATCGTCGTCTAATAAATCATTGCAACAATCGGCAAATACTAATTTTAATCTGCAATTTTTTAATGAGATCATATCATAAACATTAGTTAATCCAATAGAATTAGTATCAACTGTTTTATCCAAATAATGAAGTTTAAGTAATGGGAAATCACTTAATGTATTATTGAACCTAAAACCATGACCAGAATAAAAAAACACAATTACATCATTTGGTTTTGTATTCAAATCATTTAATGTAATAATAAGGCTTGTTTTATTGAAATTCCCTCCTTCTAATATTTTTGGCATGAACTCTATCCCTGCTACTGTACAAAAATTCTGAAAGTTCCAAAGTAAGCTTTCTTTATCTTTTTTACAAGCATCTCTCATTTTTTGTTTTTGTAAGTCTTCCGTGTCAACAACTAAAATAAAATGCATTTTAGTTCCATCTTGGGAAGTAGGAGGAGATTTAAGGATATTTAATCGAAGATATTCATAGTATTCAACATCTTCTCCTTCTATGAAAAATAAATTAAGGAAATCTTTGGTAATACTAGAATAATCTAACTCTTCCCAGTCTGATAATTTAACAATATCAGTCTTTACCGTGTTTTTTTCAATTATTTTATATCTTGTATTGGATTTATAATTAAAAAGGATATCAAGATGAATAGCTAAATGAGTTCCATATAATATTTTCTGATTGGTTTTGCCCCGATTAGGGGTAGAATCGCAAAGAAGAATACTATAAGTATCATTAAATGGTCGAAAATAACAAGTACTTTGTACTAAATTGTTCCCTTCCCTTACCCTAATGTATGCTTCATCAGGATCATAATACACTAACAAGCCTTTATACAATTTGCCTTGTTCTTCCCATGAATATGTAAAAAAACTTTGTGATTTTAAAATAAAGCTATTTAATAAAAACAAGAATAATAATAGGAAATTTGAAAGTTTGTTTTTCATGTGAATTCAGATTTTATTTGATTATTTTTTTAAAACTATAACATCAAAAACTTTAACAAGATCTGTTAGTTGATATGTCATGTCTGTATTCTCATCTTTAATGGGGCAATTTGTTGGATCAAAACTTTTTCCTCTTGTGGTTTTTAAAACTAAAGTTGACTGTTTCAAACTACTTTGTCCATTTATTTTCAAATATTCATTTGCGAAATCTGATGGATTAAAAATTTCAGAGAGAGAGATTAATATAATCCATCTTTCAATTTCTCCATTCCCATCTATAATAAATTTTTGCGGAATAGTAAATAATGTATCATTTTCCTGTTTGTAGTTTAATTTAGGCCGGTTTGCAATGCTATCTGGAATTATATTAGGATATAAAAGTTCAATTTTATTTGTATCAACTCCGAAAAAATAAACAAATTTTTCAGAATTACAAGAAACACTAAATGTTGATCCAGCAGGAAAGGATGTAGTTGTTTCCAATTTTGTAATATTGTTACTACCTCCTAAATTTCTTAATCCTATTGGTATTCTGACTGAATCATAGCCGTGTTGGTTTGATAAAATCTTAGAGATTAAAATTTTATCCTGTACTATCCCATTATCATTATAAGGTTTAGATAATGGTTTAACTTTCCCATTTTGCCCTAATATTTTGTCTATTTGTAAGGGCTTATTTGTAGAATAATCAGGCCAGATATCTGTCCAACCTTTGATGTAATATTTTGATAAAAATACAGGCGTGATTTCAGAAAAAGTCTTCTTAGACTCTTTGTTTTTGTTATCAATTTCAATTAACTTATCAATTCCCCATGTAAGAATGCTAAAACCTAGACTAAGACCTTCATCCCCATTTCCCTTTAAGATTATTCTTGACCTATAATTCGGTAGGCTTGAAACACAATTATGATAATCATAATATTCCTTTTTAATTGTATCTATCCTATTGCTATATTTTAAAACTAACCTTGCAGCTCTAGTATCTCTAAAGGTATTTTTCTTTACAATGTCATTCTTTAATTCATCAAAAATGGAATTATAATCACTTCTGAGTATCTCATATTTTAAATGAATTATTTCAATAGAGTCTACGTTACAACTTTGACAACTATCCTTAATATTAGTAACTTCTGATTCTATTCTCTCTTTAATTTTTACAAGATCTTTAATCCCTTGTGCATTTGAAATAACCGATAAGATTTCATTACATTTCCTTAGAATGTCATCATTTTGATTTTGTGCAAATGCACTAAATGAGATGAATAATAAAATCCCTAAAATGATTTTTTTAATTTTCATGGTTTTTTGATTTAATTGGTTTGTAATTAATTTTCCCTACTCATAAAGCTTTTCAGGTTCCGCTCCGTTTTTTAAAGTGGGTTCTGCTCCACAATATCTTTATTACATTTATTTCAATTGTTGCCAGGCACTCATATTGCCCTGTTTTATTTGCAGTATTCCAAAAAGTATGCCAACACCTATTAAGCCAAAAAAAGATTGCAGGATGCCTATGCCAATATGCAAATTCAAAACAAGGGCACAAACAGAAGTAATAATAAATCCATAAAATCCTAATTTCCTCCACATCAACATCAAAATAGCAAATCCAACGTTGGCAATTGCCAATATTATTAAACTAATGAGTACGGGTTGCGATATCCCATTTGGTAAAACCATTTGGAAATCTTCACTGCTAAAAAGGTACATTAAAGCGATCAGAGCGTTTACCAAAATCATAAACGCCAACCAGGCAGTAACACATCCATGCCTTTGTTTTAATCCCTTATCTTCAATATCTGTATTTTCTTCCATAATATGCTAATTTTATTTCCAGATAAATTGGAAAAAAGCAAAATAGGAAATCAGAAATACAACTTCAATCCCAACAATAATAAATCCAACTGTATTGCCAATAGTTTGGCGGTTCTCATACTTTTTCTTATCCTTTTGTACTGCTTTTGCAGAGGGAAGTATCAAAATCATGAGTGTGCCAAACAATCCGGCACAAAAAAACCACAAAAATGGGTTTATATGTTTAGAGTTGGCGATGAGTGCATTGGTTATTCCAAAAATAAACAGCACAAAAATAATAATAGGAGCGTCCATGTGTTTTATTTTATTTTTCTAGTTTCTTTACATTGTTTTATTGTCCGTTTAAAAACGTTCATCATAAGGGTATCCTTGCCATCATCCTCTGATTTTATCGGGATATAAACTTCCGATACGTTAGATTTCACAGGTCCATATTCATTCTCCACACCGGTTTCAGCATCCATGAATACAACTTTGCTTCCCAGGCATTTTTTATTTATTTTGCTAATATGGCTGACAGTAGTCAACTTAATATAGGACGAGACAGCTTCAAAATCTAAATTACTGTCATAATTTACAATGGATCAACATGGA
>JBAWXL010000017.1:0-30595 GCA_037144095.1 Bacteroidota bacterium | reverse complement strand
GTCTATTAGTTATAAACATCGTTGTTAACAATCCCTTATCCCGAACTCAGGTTAAATAGTGCTTGTATCAATATGCACTTTCCCCATGGGAACGAAACTAAAGTTCTTCAAGTCTTTTACCATAAAGGAAGACTTTGTTTTTTGTTGGGCAGATGACTGAAAGTAAATGCATGCCATCAGTATCATTAGAATAATACTTTTGTTTTTCATAATATCAATTTTCAAGTAAAAGCTTTAAAGCATCCGTAAGATTCTCTTTTAATTCTTCTATGGTTTTACCTTGCGAAATTGCTGCTGGAAATTCTTCAATCTGTCCAACATACATTCCCAATTCAGCGTCTTTTTGTATTAATATGGTAAGTTCAGCGTGTTTCATTGGTTTAATAGTTTATGCAAATGTAAGAATTATATGGCTATTATTTCTTCGCCCCTTGCTTTTTGGTATGCAATTGAAAGCCCAAACCTCCTGAAACCATAAACTCATCTAAGTTGAGAGAAGCATAAGGCGTTCCTCTGTAGCGGGATGCAGCATATTTAACACCGAAATTAAAGTTGCAGAATTTAGAGAAATACAATGTATATCCTGCAGAAAGACATAAAGCAGGCAGGAAACTCATAGTATAGCTTTGACCTTCATTATGCAAATCATATGGTTTTGTAAAAGAGAAGCCGGGTTGAATGCCTAGATGAAAATTGCTTATCCCAACCGGAAAGTTATATAAGAAACCATACAACAGCAGTGCATTCTGATTGAAAACCTTTGTGGTTTGGCGCGAATCGAGATACCAGAAACAATCGCCACGAATGCTTAAACGGTCGGAGGTGAAGTATTCCAAATCGCCGCAGAGATAAACATTGGCATTGGGATAGTGCAACATAAAACTTTGTGCATACACTAAATCAGCTTTCAGCAAGCCCCGCCTGCCGAAATCCTGAGGGCTTTGTGCCAAACATAAACCGCTTAGCAATACCCCGATTCCTATCAACATTTTTCTTACCATAAGTCAGCAATTTTATAGTTTAAACTGATATGTAGCAGCACATGGTCTTGTATACCATAGCCTTTGCTTTTGGTGAAAGTGGTTACATTGTCGACATGCGAAGGGGTGATTTTGGTGCCAAGATGCATCATATATTGCCCTACAAGCGAAACATCAAAACGAGGCGTGAGGTTAAATTGCACTCCTGCCCCTCCTTGCACCGAAGCACTCCATCGTTCGGCATAATTCTTTGAATCGGTATTGTCGGTAAACTTGAGGTATTCGAAACAGTGACCAGCCAAAATATAGGGTTGCACAGTGGGGTCGGGATTTTTTGAGAGATAATAAACGACATTCCAACCGATGTGATAATCGGTGCGCCAGGCATAATTGTCGAGGTCGGCGGTGAGGTAATCGAGAAACCAATCGGTGCTCACCTTATCGGAAAAGCGGATGCGAAATTGCCCACCCGTTCCGAAAGCTGTCTTTTGCCATTTGCCGTCGTTCACCAAACCTAAACTTGTGCGTGCACCCAGCGAAAAGATTCCGGCACGGGTATTTTTGATGTTGAACTCCTGCCCTTGTGTCGAAAGTGTGAGAAGAAAGGATAATATGATGATTAATTTTCTCATTGCATTTATATAACGAATGAGATTGAAAAATTATTTTATTAAAGATGGATGAATATTATTCCAACTAATAATTCATAAAGGCACCACCACCTACAAATAGTACAAAGCAATTAATTATAATAATGAGTGCCCTTTTGGCAAGTTGTTTCCTTTTTTCAAGAGTAAATTCATCGCCTTTTTCAATTATTTTGTTGAACCTGCCGGAGGAAATATAATATCGGTGAAAGATAAAGAGGCTAATGATTAAATAGATTAGCATGAATATGATTCCTAAAACCAAACCGCGGCTTTCAACTTTGAGTATAGCAACTATAATAAATGTAATGGACGATAGCAGCAGGCTGAATGCATTTTCGATTAGAAAGCATGCGCGCAGATGCCTTTCATTTGATGTCTCTTTTGTAAGGCAATAAAACATATAATAAAGAATATCAGGAAACTTCATATTATTTTAGGGGATGAATTATTTTTTTCAAAAGTAAATATAATAATTCAAACAAAAAAACGGGCCTGTGGGAAAAGATGTCGGGTAGATTCAACTCGTAAATGCAATTTTTCATGCCACTAAATTAAAGAATATTTGAGTTCTGGTTAGTAAGATTATATTTTACTGAAAAACAATTATTTTGCTAAAACAGACACTATTTTATTAAAACGGGCACTTTTTTATTAAAACGAACACTTTTTTGCTAAAACAGGCACTTTCTTGCTAAAACTACAATTATTTGCTAAAACTCAAAGAGAGAAACAGCTTATTTTTGGGGATATTTGATTAATATTCAGGGGGAAAATAAAATGATGATGAAAATTATTCGGGTGTTGGAAGTTGATTTGCGGAATGGGGCTTGCTGTAGAATGTGTTTTTTATGTGTGGCTCAGAGGTTTTTTATGTTCGAGTGATTTATTTTTAATGATTTTATTCTCGTTGCGAATAAATTATTATTTTTACTCTCGAAATGACCAACCGATTATTATATCAAATAGCGCTTACGCAATTGTCAAATATAGGCAATATTACGGCAAAGAAACTTGTTTCGTATTGTGGTGGCGTTGAGTCTGTTTTCGAAGAAAGTAAAGCCAATTTGCTTAAGATTCCGGGCATCAGTCGGGTGCTTGTCGAAGGCATCCTAAAAAATAATGAGGCGCTTAAACGAGCGGAAGAAGAAATCCGTTTTATTGAGAAATATGCCATCGAAACGCTGTTTTATCTCGACAATGACTATCCTTTGCGCCTGAAACAATGCAACGACAGCCCGATTATGCTATATGCCAAAGGCCATGCGCGGCTGAACAATACAAAAGTGTTGAGCATAGTGGGCACACGCAATGCCACCGATTATGGGAAGCATCTTTGCCAGCAACTTATTCGCGATTTGGCTCCGATGGATGTTTTAGTTGTGAGTGGTTTGGCGTATGGCATCGACTCGGCAGCTCACAAAGCAGCTCTGGATGCGGGATTAGAAACGGTTGCGGTTTTAGGTCATGGACTGGATATGATTTATCCTGCTCAGAATCGTCCTTTAGCCGAAAAGATTGTAAATCAGGGTTGCTTACTCACCGAATTTTTGAGTAAAACTAAACCCGATAGAGAGAATTTTCCGCAACGCAACCGCATTGTTGCAGGTATGGCAGATGCTGTGATTGTGATAGAAGCCGGACGTAAGGGGGGCGCACTCATCACCGCCGACATTGCCACTTCTTACAATAGAGATGTTTTCGCCATTCCGGGCAGGGTGAACGATGCGTTTTCGATGGGGTGCAATGATTTGATAAAAGCCAACAAGGCTGCCTTAATAAGCTCAGCTGAAGATGTTATCTATTCGATGCAGTGGGATGTTCAGCCGGGGAAAACCCCTAAACAGCGTTCGATGTTCATTGTTTTTTCTCTGGAAGAACAAAAAATTGTGGATTTATTGAATGAAAATAAAGAAATGGGAATTGATGACCTCTGCATCCAATCGGGTTTAAAACCCGGGAAGGCAGCCGAAGCCTTGCTCAATCTCGAATTCGAAAATGTGGTGCGCAGCCATCCGGGCAATCGGTATTCTTTATACGGGTAAGAATGAATTGCTATGAAATATCTTTAAAAATTAAAAATGCCACAGATTCACTGATTGGTTCTATATTGTAAATTATTTCAAACAACCATCTGTGAATCAGTGGCGATTATTATTTTAATCCCACAGTTGAGTTGCAAGCAATTCTTTTGATTAACAATTTCATTTATTCAATACTATCGCGAAATGGAGAATTTCGGACATGAATTCTGATGGCACGAATGGAGAAAAAGATGGCCAGAATCAACACTCCTAATGAAACGAGTCGCAGGGGAATAATATTCATTTGAAATAGAAAGAAATCGTAGAGCCCATGCACCAACGCGGCAACTATTAATCCTAAAAACATATACAGCTTAGGATGAAAACTGAATTTGGCTTTACCCACATAAAATCCCATCAAAATAGCAAATGCTCCATGAGCGGGCACAGCGGTGAACATGCGCAAAATGGCAACGCTTATTCCACCATTGAGCACATACAGAAGATTTTCGGCGGTTGCAAATCCCAGGGAAATGAACACTGCATACACAATTCCATCCATAGGTTCGTTGAAAGCCGCTTTCTTATACACCCCATAGCGAAGCATCATAAATTTGGATAATTCTTCGGATAAGCCCACTCCAAGAAAAGCATATACTAAGGTAATCGTCACATCTTCCGAAATAGAAATACCCACATATTGAAATGCATTTTCAATAATAATAGGCGGAATAATACTCAATACCCCAAGGAAAAAACATTTTACCATCAAAAGCACAGGCTCTTTTTCATATTTATCTTTCAGGTAGACAAACAGCCCAATTGCGATGGAAGGAGCTATTGCCAAAAGTATCAGCCAGGTTAATTTCATAAATGTCGATGTTTAAAAATGAAGAAGATGAAAGCTAAAGTTATTTACAGGGTTATACTCTAAGGTTGGCAATGGGATTTTAATAAAGCCAATGGTTTGAAATAGCAGATTCAGGAATTTCGAACGGGTGGTTATTCTTGTCAGATCAATATCTGCTGATAAATACCACTGCGAATAGCGTTTAAAGTAGGGCAAGTCTGCAGGATTGCTGCTTGCGCCAATCATGCCATCGGCGCCATATCCCACCGCAACATTCAACCATTTTGGGAAAGCTGAGTTTTCTTTTAAAATAGAATGAATATTAAATGACAACCAATAGGTCTGACCATTATAGTCTTTTAGCCAGGTTTCTTTCCAGTTGCTACCTAATAAATTGGGATTATATTTAGCATATTTGCTTGCCGAATAGGACCACTTCAGCATCACTTTTTGCTCTTTCCAAAGCAATTGCTGACTGATAAAGAGTGCTGAACCCAAGAAATTGGAAGTCATATCGCCTAAGGAGAAACCCCATTGCTTTGAAAAACCATCCAATACTTCAATGGAGGTCTGATAAACGAAACCTAATCCGCCTCCATACCAGGCTGCTTTCGTATTATTAAGACCTGCCCATTTTAAAGATTCATAACCAATTTTCCCGATATAATAAGATGTGGCAAGATGGCCCATTTTATCCATATAGAGCCACTCCTGATTGTCATTGAAGAAATGGAAAGAAGATTGAGGATATTTCTGATACCAAAGGGTGTATAATCCGGCTATGCTTCCTGAATATAAGACTGCTTCGGTTGTCAATACGCCGCTTAAACGTTTCTTATTAATCGTATTTTTAAATTGAAGACTATCCGTTTGTGCCTGGGAAGCCGCATTGAGCATAAGCCAACAAAGCAGAAAAAGGAAAGCCTTCCGTTGCATATTATTATTGAAAAGGTGCTAAGACCAGATGTAGCTTTTTGATAATATCGTCGAGCTTTTCCTTAGTAGTAGCTTCGGCAATAAATCGCAGATAAGGTTCGGTATTGGAAGGACGAATGTTGAACCACCACTTGGGAAACTCTACTCTATAGCCATCGAAATCGTAGAATGCCGTATGTTTTTCTTCCTGCATAAAGAATTCGCAAACCTTTCTCATTGCATTTGTTTTATCTTTAATTTTAAAATTGAGTTCACCTGAATTTGCATAAGAAGAAATATTGCTGATAAGTTTGGCTAAAGAAATTCCTTTTTCTTTAAAACGCCCGACAACATTCAACACTAACAAGCTCGCAAGTATTCCTGAATCGGAATAGAAGAAATTTCTGAAATAATAATGACCGGCAAGTTCGCCGCCATAAATTCCGTTAATCTCGCTAAGCTTAGGAGCAGCAAAGGCACGTCCCACTCTCCATGTAGTCATTGTTCCACCCATCTTTTTCAGATATTCACCCACAGCTTTTGATGAACGGATGTCTTGCAACACATTCTCTTTAATATCTTTTCCTTCTAAAAAATAATGTCCAAGCAGGGCAATAATTAAATCGGGTGAAATGAAATTTCCGAGATTATCCACGAACATCACTCTGTCGGCATCCCCATCAAAGATAATCCCAATATCGCTTTTGTTTTTTTTAACCGACTTAATTAAACTTTGTACGTTTTCTATTTCCAAAGGATTGGCTTCATGGTTAGGGAAAGTGCCATCAAGAGTATCGAACAAATATTTTGGTGATTTTCCTAAAATGTCTTTTATTAAAAGAGCCGCCATCCCGTTTGAACAATCAATAGAGATTTTTAAATTTGAAATATCAGGAGTATATTTTGAGAGAAATTCAATGTATTCTTGTCTGATATCCACATCAACGATTTTTCCTTGCTTCGTAGTAACCATAGGACGTTTGGTCAACATCAGTTCCTCTATTTCTCTCAATCCACTATCATAGCCCACGGGCATGGCATTTTCTCGTGAGACTTTCAAACCATTATATTCTTTTGGATTATGTGAGGCTGTGATTTGCACCGAAGCATTAAAATGATATTTTGCTGTGGCGAAATATACCATAGGAGTGGTGGTAAGTCCAATGTTGTAGACATCGGCTCCTGCGGCATTAATGCCTTTACATAAATAGCTGTAAATTTCCGGAGAGGAATCTCTCATATCTCTCCCTACTAAAACTCTTTTTGTCATTAATACTTGGGGTAAGAAAAACCCGATTTTGTAGACATCTTCCTTGTTGAAGTCTTTATTATAAACCCCTCTGATGTCGTAAGCTTTAAATGCATTCATGTCTATTTCTTAATGTTTTTTTTATTTAAGGCTGCCTGATAACGTTTAGCATTTTGCATGTGGTCAGTTATATCTTTGGCGAAATTATGGTAACCTGAAAAATCTTCTTTAGCGCAAAAATACAAATAATTATGTTTTTTGTAAGAAAGCACCGCATCAATTGAAGCTACTGAAGGAATACATATAGGTCCCGGTGGTAGACCCGGATATTTATAGGTGTTAAAAGGCGAATCAATCAGTTTATGAAAATTGAGCACCCTATGAATACTAAAATCATTCCATGCAAATATTAAAGTAGGATCAGCCTGCAACAGCATGTTTTTTTGTAATCGATTAATATAAACCCCGGCTACGGTAGGTTTTTCTTTATTCATGGATGTTTCTTGCTCAACGATAGAAGCCAGCGTAACTACTTGTTCGGGGCTAAGCTGCAAAAGAGACGCTTTTTCTTTTCTGCCATCGTTCCAGAAAGTTTGATATTCGCGAAACATTCTTTCAACAAACGATACGGCAGAAGTATTCCAATAAAAGCTATAGGTGTTGGGAATGAAAATTGCCATTATACTGTTGGTGTCGCAACCATATTTTGCTAACAGAGTATCTGTATTTAGTGCTTGTAATAGTGATTCTTCAGTTGCTTCAATCTGTTCTGAAATTCTTTTAGCAAATTGTTGTTTCGTTCGAATGCTGTTAAAGCTAAGTTTAATAGGAACCTGCTGACCTGAACGAAGCATATTAATGAGTTGATTATTGCTCATGTCGGGTTGAAGCATATATTTTCCGGGCTTTATGCTTTGTACATAGGATTTCTTTTCAGCAAGCCAAATAAATGAATTAATATCATCAGCAAATTTATTGCTATCAATAATTTTCGTCACATCATCGAATGTTGAGCCTGTAGGAATATAAAGGAAAGAGCTTTGCTTATGGTGAATAAGGAAGTTAGGAGCATATATTTTTCGATAGTAACTCCAACCAAAGATTCCGGCAAAACTAATGGCAACTAAAAGAAAACTTAAAAAAATACGAATTCCTTTTTTCTTTTTTTTTGAAGCATACATGAGAAATTATTTTTGTATTAATTGAAGAAAACAAACATCTTCCCAGGCATTGTTCAAAAGAAGCCATTGTTTAATTGTAGCTGTTTTTTCGAACCCATTATTAGTGAAAAGTCTCAAACTAACCGCATGGGTTGAAATAATATTGCAGTATAATTGGTGGAGATGCAATTTTGTAAATGCATATTCTATGAGCAATTGAAGACTTTGGGTTGCATATCCATTCTTTCGAAATTGTTTGTCAATAAGAATTCCAACTCCTGCTCGTCTATGAATAGGGTCAAACTCAAAAAGATCGATTGTTCCGATTACTTCATTTGTTTCTTTTAAGACAATCATCAAACGAAGTTGCCTGTTATGGTAAATATCATATTGCGAATTAAGAATAAACTGCTCCAAATCGTATCGGGATAAAGGAGCAATCGTATTTCCATGATGCCATAGCGATGTGTCGTTTTCCCAAACATAAAGCTTTTCTATGTCGTAAGGCTCAGGTGCCCTTAATTGTATATGTTGGTTTTGCATAGGATTATATGTCTATTTCTCCTTTGAACACATGCGAAACAGGTCCCTCTAACCAGATATTTGAAAAAGAGTTTTCAAAATGATCAAAACTAACAGTTAAATCACCACCAAGAGTTGAAACATTGATTTTTTTAATGTTTTGTTCAAAAAACTTTGAAGAAGCAAGTGCCGAAGCCGTAACTCCTGTTCCACAAGAAAGTGTTTCGTCTTCTACCCCTCTTTCGTAAGTTCTTACGATTATTCTGTTTTCCTGTTTTTGTAACTGAACAAAATTCACGTTGATGCCCTCCTCAGCAAATTCCTTGCTATATCGAATCTTTCTCCCTTCCTTCACAACGTCAAGCAATTTTACTTCTTCAACAAATTTCACAAAATGAGGAGAACCGGTGTTAAGAATATAATTTTCATTTGATGAAATAATTTGGCTAACATTTGTCATTTGGAGGCTAATCCGAAACTTATTTTGTTCCCTAGATAAAACAATTGCCGAATGAGGACCATCAATAGCCAGAAAATTAGTTTTTGAAATGATTAGGCCTAAAGAATAAGCAAAAGCAACAATACATCTTCCCCCGTTTCCACACATGGTGCTTTTTCTCCCGTCAGCATTATAATAATCCATTTCAAAATCGAAGCCATGCATTTCTTTAATCATTATCAATCCATCTGCTCCAATTCCAAAGCGTCTGTTACAAAGAAGGTTAATGTTCTTTTCGGTAAGTTTTATATTTTGAGTTCGATTGTCTATAATAATAAAATCATTACCTGTACCTTGATATTTATTGAACTGTATTAGCATCCTAAAGATATTAGTTTTTGGGTTTTTTCTTTTTACTTGGATGTGCCTTGTTGGTTAAAGGAATTAATGATTTAAAGGAACTACTGGGTTCAATCAAATAGTAATCACCCATGTAGTTCATATATAATTTCTTGTCTTCGTTTTCAAAAGTAGCAAAATCAATGTTGTTGATTCCAAAAATGATCAGTTTATTATTATCCATCTTATATCCTTTGAAATTTACTGGAGATTTCCAAAATTCTAATTTTAAACCAGATGTATTGTTTTTAGTGCTTGAATTTATAAGAAATAAAGAATCCAACATATTATTATTTTTCTGTTTACCTATAACAAGCGTTTTTGAGGCTATTAATTCATCTTTTTTAACCACATCATTATTTGAAGATGTGTTATTGTGAATTTGAGTTGAGTCAGAAACTGACAAACTGTCATGAAGTCTGTCAGCTAAATAATAATCATCATAATATTCTTGATTGTAATCAAGTGAGTCTTTATTATGTATAGAATCATTGGGGCTTGTAAATGATTGACGAACATTGTTCTTTTTGTTTTGATATTTCTCGAAACTAATAGAATTATTTTCACTTTCATTGCTTTTTGAGCTAAAAAAATCAGAAAACAACTGTTTAGTTTTTTGAACTACAAACCAATTGCTTAGCTTGAAATTTTGATTCCACCATACAATGCTGCCACCTATGAAAATCCCTATAATGATTCCAAAAATAACAAGTAAAAATCGATTTTTTGGTCTTTTTTTCATTCAATTGAAGTCTGTTTCTTTACTTGCAAAATTAGCATAAATATTTTGATACAAGAGAAATAATATCACAAAATCGCTTAACATTTTTTAACGACAAGGCGATACTACCAAAAGCGTACTCAGCGTTTTTAAAAGCGTCATCAAATAAAATTGTATAAAATTTGATAGGCAAATGAAACAAAAAATTTAATTGAATGTTTAACTAAATTATTAGAACAATGAAAAGAAAGAATGATTTTATTAGAAAAATAGTTTCAATGACTGTTTTAAGTGGGCTATTGACTTTTGCCTTGTATGCACAAGATTCTTCAAGTCCTTCTAAGCCTCCACAAGGGAAAAGCAATGTAATCGTTGGTCCTGATTTTACTTTAGCAGCGGAAAAATCAGTGCATGCTGTGGTTCATATTCGAACGGAATATCAGCAAAAATCGAATACATACAATAGTTTCTTTGGATTTCCTGATCCTTTTTTAGATTTATATAATAATCGAAATTATGGTAATCGCTATACTCCAATAGTTGCAACAGGATCGGGTGTTATTATTAATGCTGATGGTTATATTGTCACCAATAATCATGTAGTTTCTGAAGCTGAAAAAATTGAAGTTACGTTGAATGACAGAAGAACCTATTCGGCAAAACTTATCGGAACTGATCCTACGGCTGATATTGCCGTAATAAAAATTGACGAAACCTCCCTTCCTTATTTAAGTTTTGGGAATTCTGATATTGTAAAGGTTGGGGAATGGGTTTTGGCCGTTGGAAATCCGTTTAATTTGAATTCTACGGTTACCGCTGGAATCGTAAGTGCCAAAGCACGAAATCTTAACATTTTAGGAGATGCCACTTCTATTGAGTCTTTTATTCAAACTGACGCTGCTGTTAACAGAGGAAATAGCGGGGGAGCTTTAGTAAATGTGAATGGCGATTTAATTGGAATTAATGCTGCTATTGCTTCAAACACGGGTTCATACACTGGATATTCATTTGCAATCCCTGTGAACATTGTGAAGAAAATAGTGAATGATATTATTCAATTAGGGATAGTTCAGAAAGCTTATTTTGGAGCTACCTTTAATGAAATAGACAGTAAATTCGCCAAAGCTAATAATATTGAAAAGGTAAGAGGTTTATATGTAAACTCTACTGAAGAAAATGGAGCTGCTAAGGAAGCCGGGATTAAGAATGGAGATATTATTCTTCAAATGAGCAATATGCCTATTAATAGTTTTTCTGAACTTAAAGAAATGCTTTGGCAACATAGCCCGGGAGATGTTATTTCAGTGCTTGTATTGTCTGATGGAAAAGAAGTTAGCATTCCAGTAACACTTAAAAATAATCTCGGAAATAATGCGATAATTAAAAAAGAAGATAAAACCTCTCTTACTTTATTGGGCACTGTGTTTGAGACTTTAAGTACAGATGAAAAAGCAAAACTGAAAATTAAAAATGGAATAAGGATTTCTTCCCTTAAGAATGGTAAATTTAAAAATGCCGGAATTAAGGAAGGTTTTATAATTCTTTCTATAGATAACAACACAATCAGCACTTTAGATGAACTAAAGGATATTCTTCAACAAAAAAAAGGTGGAGTTCTTATTGAAGGAGTCTATCCAAATGGTATGATGGCATACTATGGTTTTGGTTTGTAAGTGTTAAAAATGTTAATTAATTTTGATAATTGAAAACAATGATATAATTTTGTAGTCCTTTTATAATAATATATATATCTGGTTTTCAGTGTCTTATAATAAAAAATGTTGAATGAGGCAATTAAAAATAACCAAATCGATCACTAATCGTGAAACAGCTTCTCTTGATAAATATCTTCAGGATATTGGTAAAGAAGGCTTAATTACAGCTGAAGAAGAAGTTCTTTTAGCTCAAAAAATCAAGCAGGGTGATCAGATTGCATTAGAAAAACTAACTAAAGCGAATTTGCGCTTTGTGGTTTCTGTTGCAAAACAATATCAAAACCAAGGCTTAAGCCTTCCTGATTTAATTAATGAAGGAAACCTGGGTTTAATTAAAGCGGCTCAACGCTTTGATGAAACTCGTGGTTTTAAATTTATCTCTTATGCAGTGTGGTGGATTCGTCAATCCATATTGCAGGCTTTAGCTGAACAATCCCGAATTGTTCGCTTGCCATTAAATCAAGTAGGTTCTCTTAATAAAATTAAGAAAGAAGCTTCACGTCTTGAGCAAAAATATGAAAGGCCTCCTTCAAACGAAGAAATTGCATTTGCTTTAGATATACCAGAACATAAAATTGAAGAAGCTCTAAAAATTTCGACTTATACTGTTTCTGTTGATGCTCCAATTGCTCCAGATGAAGATACTAAGTTTTTAGATGTCTTTATCAATAATGATAGTCCTGTTACTGATTCATGGCTGATAAAAGAATCTCTTGCACGCGAAATTCAACGTTCGCTGGCAACACTTACAGAGAAAGAAAGAGATGTTATCAATCTTTATTATGGAATTGGAATGACTCATGGGCTTACTCTTGAAGAAATTGGCGCAAAATTTGACTTAACCAGAGAACGGGTTCGTCAGATAAAGGAAAAAGCTATACGTAGACTAAAACATACTTCGAGAAGTAAATTATTAAAAGCATATTTAGGGCAATAGCCCGTTGATATTACATTCTTCTAAACAGGAATCGAAAGGTTCCTGTTTTTTGTTTATAGAATGTTGAAATAAAATTACTTTTGCGCTTCTTTTCTTCAATTTCCTTTTATTACTTTGCATTTTAATTTCAATCCTATGTCATCAACCAAATATATATTTGTAACAGGAGGCGTCACCTCCTCTCTTGGAAAGGGAATAATCTCTGCTTCATTAGCTAAACTGCTTGTTGCGCGGGGTTTTTCGGTTACCATCCAAAAGTTAGACCCTTATATAAACATTGATCCCGGGACCCTGAATCCGTATGAACATGGCGAATGTTATGTTACGGATGATGGTGCCGAAACTGATCTTGACCTTGGTCATTATGAAAGATTTTCGAACGTTCCTACTTCACAAGCTAATAATGTTACAACCGGCAGAATTTATCAAACTGTTATCGATAAAGAACGCAAAGGTGATTATTTAGGCGAAACCGTTCAGGTGATTCCTCATATCACTGATGAAATTAAATATAGAGTTAAACTTCTGGGAATTAAAGGTAAATTCGATTTTGTTATCACCGAAATTGGAGGTACAGTTGGTGATATTGAGTCATTGCCCTACATTGAAGCAGTTCGTCAGCTAAGATGGGAATTGGGAACCGATTGTGTGGTGGTGCATTTAACCCTGGTGCCGTATTTGTCGGCTGCGGGTGAATTGAAAACTAAACCCACCCAGCATTCGGTTAAAATGTTGTTAGAATCGGGAGTGCAACCCGATATTATTGTGTGCCGCACTGAAAGATCGTTAAATGATGCATTACGTCATAAAATTGCATTGTTTTGCAATGTTGCTCCTTCTTCTGTTATTGAATCGATTGATGCAGAATCAATTTATGAAGTACCCATTCTGATGAAAAAAGAAGGTCTCGATGTTGAAGTGCTCAAAAAAACAAACATATCCCATGGTCAGGATATTGATTTGGCACAATTAGAAGACTTTTTAGATAAACTAAAACATCCAAAATGCTCGGTTGATATTGCTTTGATTGGAAAATATGTTGAACTAAAAGATGCCTATAAGTCTATTAACGAATCGTTTATTCATGCAAGTGTTGCCAATCAATGCAAAGTGCGTTTAACCTTAATTCATTCAGAAGAGATTACAAAAGAAAATATAGCCGAAAAATTAGCCGGAATGAAAGGCATATTGGTTGCTCCGGGTTTTGGCGAAAGGGGAATTGAAGGAAAGATTACGGCAATTCAATATGCAAGGGAAAACAAATTGCCTTTCTTTGGCATTTGCCTCGGGATGCAATGTGCTGTGATTGAGTTTTCGCGAAACGTGCTTAAACTGGAAGGTGCTCATTCCACCGAAATGAATCCGAAAACACCTCATCCGGTTATTGATATCATGGAAAAGCAAAAGAAGATTTCGTGTAAGGGCGGCACCATGCGGTTGGGAGCCTATCCTTGTTCGCTTTTAAAAGGCTCGAAGGCTTCTGCTATTTATAAGAAAGACATCATTTCGGAGCGCCATCGCCATCGTTATGAGTTTAATAATTTTTATTCTGACGATTTTATTAAGAACGGAATGGTACTCTCAGGAGTGAATCCGGAAGACGATTTGGTGGAAATTATCGAACTTAAAGATCATCCATGGTTCGTTGGTGTGCAGTTTCATCCCGAATTTAAAAGCACTGTTGCCCATGCACATCCTTTGTTTGTTGCCTTTGTTAAAGCTGCGATTGCGTTGAGGGGATAAAATAAATAAACAACATCTATTTCATATTTTCCTGTGTTCAAAGCTGATTTGCAAAATCAAGTTAGCGGCATTACTTATTATATACTCCACTTAGAGGGGGATTAGAAGTAGCCGGTGCTGAATAAAATATTATGATTATCTTTGTAAAAAAAAGACATGCCTACAATTTCAATGTTTTATGGTATAATTATAAGGATGTACTTTGCACCAAAAGAACATAATCCTCCCCATATTCATGCCTATTATCAAGAATTTGTTTCTTCAATAGACATAAATGATGGCAATATTTTAGAAGGAGAAATGCCGTCAAAGCAATTACGATTGATTCAGGCATGGATAGAAATTCACAAAGATGAACTTTTAGCTGATTGGCAATTATGCCAAAACGGAGAAAACCCATTTAAAATTGAACCTTTAAATTAGAAGTATGTATTTAGCCGTAAAAAATGTTTTAGCACAAGATGATTATCTTCTATTGCTGACTTTTGAAAATGGAGAGAAAAGGCAATTCGATCTAAAACCTTATCTTGATTTTGGAATATTTAAGGAGTTAAAAGATATTAATATGTTCAAAACAGTTAGAACAAGTTTCGACACCATCGAATGGGAAAACGAAGCCGACCTCGACCCTGAAATGTTATATCGGGAAAGCATGAAAGTTGAATAAGCTTATGAAGTATTAGATAGATGATAATTGCAAATTATCTTGTATTCAAAACCGATTTGCAAAATCGGCTTAACCGCATCTCATGTTTTTATAATTGCCGCTCAGAGGGAGGTTGAGCTTTTTCATTCTTTGGTGTACAGGCTTTCTTATTTTAAAGAACTAATTTATCGGGGTTTTGTCTACTATCCCAAATCAAGTGTAAAATTATTGAATCGGAAGTGATTTCGTAAAACAAGATATAATCTTCAACAATTAATCCCCTAATAGATTCAATATCTGTCTTTATTCCCATTTCGGGTTGTTTTGAAAGAACTAATAACTCTTTATTGAAAGTGTGAAACAATTTTCGCGAATATGTTTTACTCTTGTTTCTTTCAGCATAGAATTCAAGAAGTTGTAAAAGTTTAATTTTTGCTCTGTTCGACCAAATTATTTTGAGCTTAGCCATGAGTTTACTTCTTTTTCGAGTTCCGATTGTTCGATGTAAAGTCCTTTTTCAATTTCTTTTTTTGATTCAAGTATTTCTAATTTTTGCTCAGACGTCAATGAAATCAAATGGTCGTGAGCTTTTGCATCAAGTATGGTTTTGATTGCCTTTAGAAAATTGATGTCATTAATTTCCACTATTCTGTGAATCAACGACTTTTTTAATTCTAATGTTGACATATTTTCAAGGATTTATTTTGTAAAAATACAAATATTTTCCCACTCGAACTTTTTGTCTATAAAATATTTCTCCTCTATAGGCTTTTATTCAGAAAAAGTGATGGTATTGATTGGTTCCATTGCAAACAAGAACAACCAACAAAGTTGAATTGCAAAATTAGCTTAACCGCACTTCATATTATTATATTTTGCTTAGAGGGTGCAATCTGCTTTTAAAGAAAAATAAAATCTTTTTTTTTGATGAATTGGAATTGATTTATTTGTAATTTTGAAGTGGCTTATGAATGGATTTCAAAGACAAATAATATAGTAATAATAACGGCAATGGTGGAAGCCAAGCATTGACGTAAATTGTAAAAACGGAAAATGGATAAAAACGAAAATAATATAAACTGACTTTACGGAAGAAATTAGACATTTACAAATTTAGAAACAGATCATTTTAAATAATCAACAAACATTAATCTTATGAAAAAATTCTTATTAATAGCTTTTTTGCTATCATTTCATTTCGCTTATGCAAAAACGGGGACCAATGATGGGTTTCTTTTTTTACTTACTTTTTGTGCGATTTTGTTATTTATTCTTGCGGTTCGTTATTCAATTGACATTATCAGAAAAATTATTAAACAACGCAAGGAAAAGAAATTAATTGATTTTACTGATAATTCTAATAACGAAAACATTAGTTAAAGAGTTTTTATGAAAACACCTTATCTATTGAATTTGAAAACAATAATTTGATTATAACAAGAATCCCCACTGAGCCGCATATATAAAATTACATATTGCAGCTAATCCCATCTCCCAAATCAGCTTCCAACACCCGATAATTTTCAAATATCTATTTTGAAAAAATTCCTTCTCTACCTATCACCAACCGCCACTGTCAATTGTTTATTCTTTCACTTTGTGCCTTGGGCTCAATAGCACAAAAAAGTATTTTATACCCCTTGTGCTTTGGGCTCAATACCCCGAAAATATATTTTATACCCTCTGTGCTTTGGGCTCAATACCCCAAAAATATATTTTACTCCCTCTGTGCTTTGAACTCAATACCCATAAAAGAAATTTTATACCCTTTGTGCTCAGAGCTCAATACCCCAAAAATATATTTTATGCCTATTGAGTTTTTACATGTATTCGAAAAAACATTTTATGCCCTTTGTGCTCAAAGCACAATGCCCCAAAAATATATTTTATGGATTTAGTTGTAAACCAAATAAGACAAAATGTCAGTTTTTCGATAAAAAAACGAAAATAAAAACCAACTAAATGTCTTTTTGTCAGATGAACACGGTTCATAATTTGGTTGATAAATATTTTTTATTGAAACTTCTTTTTTTTCAATGTTTTTTCAGACATTTGCAACATCATTTTAAAATCAAATTTTTATGAATCTTTTAGAACCTTTCACCGTCAACCCTTTCTACACAATTGTAGCATCAAAAGAAAACATTCAGTTTTTTGGTTATGATCATAAACAGCGTATGGCTGCCGATCCAAATTTGGCTTTACTTCTTCCGCCTACCATCATCCGTTGGGAAGCATTATTTGGCAACATCGAAGAATATGATACCGATTTCAACCTTAGGGTGGGATTAACCAAAGACATGAATGCAAAAATGAAAGAATTTATAGATAAAGCTATAACTATCGAAGGTTTGGTTGCCTATAAACTTCATAAGCATTCAAGTCAATATGATGAGTTTTACCCAAGAGGGCTAACCGAATATCATCAAATAAATCAATCAAATTCATTAACTCTAATGAAACGCATGATTGATGCTTCTTTCAAATATAAAACAGAATTGGACGATGCTACGCTTACCACCCAATTCACCAACTTGCGCAATGATTTCAAAACCCTGTTCGATAGCCAAAAAACCCAAAAAGGTGTGGTTGATTTATCACCTAATGATTTTTTGGAAAAAAAAGTAGCCCTTTACGATCAGTTGTATAAGAATATGACCTTCATTCTGAATTTCTATAGTGATGACCCTAAAAAAATGTTGGCTTTCTTCGATCAAACCATTGTAAATTACGATACACATCCCAAAGCAGAAAATGCTCCCTACATTCTTGATATTCCTGCAAATGGCAGAGCCGTTGCCGATATTAGTTTTTCAGTAATCGACACCTTATTATTAAGCAGCCATTGCACACATACTTTATCATATTTCTTTGCCGTAACAGCCACCGAAGCCGCACCCACCAACCCTCATGAACTTTTAGGCAATAACGAAGCCAAAGTCAAAGGCATTTTGGCAGGTGCACCTCAAAACAAATACCTCATTTTCCTCAATCCCAGCCCCACCGAAATAGGAAAAGTGGAAATATCATTGAAATAAGCTTTATTGAGGCAATCGACGGCATCTTTTCTTTTTAGGGGGATGCCGTTTTTTTTGTTTGTGTTTGAATGATTATGTTTACTTTAGCCATTCATTTTAAATCAATATTTAAGAGATTATGAATTACAAAAAAGTCATATCAAATTACTTAAGGATATTCCGATTGCTGTTTTTCGTTGATAAAGTTAGATTTGTAATTCAAAAACTTAAGAATCGTAAACCAAATAAAGATTTTAAAAGCCTGCATCCTTCAGTAATATTACCACCAGATTATTTGATGTATGAATCATTCCAACTCAATTATAATAAGTTTTATTCCGATAGTCATGAAACAGCAAAGTGGTTGTGCAATCATTTTGCAAAACATATTGAGCTACATAATGTAAAGATACTTGATTGGGGATGTGGACCGGGGCGCGTCATTCGCCATCTGCCAGATGTTACAGATGGAACATGTGAGTTTTATGGAACAGATTATAATTCGCAATCTATTCGATGGTGTTCCGAAAATTTAAAAGGAATCCGGTTTAATAAGAACAACATCAATGCAAGTTTACCCTATCAGGATAATTATTTTGATGTAATCTATGGTATATCCATCTTCACGCATTTATCTGAGCAATTACATTATGATTGGTATAATGAACTTTACAGAGTGTTGAAACCTGATGGAATCATGTTTTTTACAACTCAGGGAGACAATGCCGTTGAGAAATTAACCAAAGCTGAACTAATTACATTTAATAAAGGAGAACTTGTGGTGCGTGGCAAAGTAAAAGAAGGGCATCGTACCTATTCGGCATTTCATCCTAATCCATTTATTTTAAAGCTATTTAAGAATGTATCTATTCTTGAACATATCGCATTGCCAAGGGGAAATACGAATGTGATACCACAAGATATTTGGATATTGAGGAAATAATTTTCGTTTCCTAATATAATTGCGACCTGATTGTCTGAAACTGAGTTTCCATCCTCAATCGAATCAATAAGCCTTATAATTTTAGATAGAAATAGAAAGTGTCGAAATCTAAAAAATAAAATTCTTTTAAAAACGATATCTCATATTAAAAATAAATATACTTTTGAAAACGATATACTCAGCAATCTAAATTATATAAAATGACAAAGAAACTCATATTTATTAGCCTTTTGATGCTTTGGCTCCTCAATTGCATTGCACAAGATGTTGACCTGAACAATTTCAAATATTTGCAATCGTCAGGCAACATTCCGGAAGATTTCACTTCTCTTTTCTCCAAAAAATTCGAACAAGATAAAGGGATGATTTCAAAAGAAGATAAACGATCGGTCAGGAAATCGAAAGAAAAGTTCCTGATGGAATCAAACTTTTATATCGACCAAATACTGCTGAGTGGCAGAATATTATTTAACGATCCGGTCAGCCAATACATCAATCGGGTTGCCGACACCCTGCTGCAAGCAAACCCAAGCCTCAGAAAAGAGTTGAGGTTTTATGTTGCAAAATCGCCTTCGGTCAATGCTTTCTCCACCGACAAAGGCATTATCATGGTCAACCTCGGCCTCATTGCCCAACTCGAAAACGAAGCCCAGCTTGCCTATGTGCTTGCCCACGAAATCATTCATTATGTGAAAAAACACAACATGAATCTTTTTCTTGAGAAGAATAACATCTTCAAGGGGCAAGACGGATATAAGAAGCTTTCGCTATCGGAAAGATACTTTGCCACCAACTTCCGAAACAGAGAAATGGAGTCGGAGGCCGACAAACTGGGTTTGGAAGACATTTATTTGCAAAGCAACTACAGCCTGAAGGTGCTCGACGGCGTGTTCGATGTGCTTCAATATTCCTATCTTCCGTTTGATGATGCAGTTTTCGACACCACCTTTTTCGAGTCTGCCTTTATGCATTTCCCGCAAAGCTATTTCCTTAAAACCATTAATGCCATCAAGGGCGAGGAAGATTATGACGAAACCAAAAGCATACATCCAAGCATCAAAAGCCGTCGCGAGATTATGCGTTTGTCTGTAAGCGAAAAACCAAACGTCAATCGAAAAGATTTTATTTTGCCAAAAGAAGACTTCACAAAGGTGCGTGCCCTGGCAAGGTTCGAATCCATACATCAATATGTTATTCTACGCGACTATGGAAATGCCATCTACAACAGCTTCATTATGCTGAAAGAATATCCGGGCAATAAATTCCTTGAAACTGCAATTGCCTATAGTTTATATGCCATTTCGGAATATAAAATTGACGGACAATCGATGGACAAAATTTATACTTCCTATAAGAAAATAGAAGGACAATCGCAGCAACTTTTCTTTCTTTTACATAGCATTAAAAAAGATGATATGCCTGCTATTGCGCTGCATTATGTATGGAAAGTGCATCAACAATATCCGCAGGACGAATTCATCACGCTTTTGTGCGACAAGTCTTTCGATAATCTGATAAATAAGAGTAAAAAAACCTTGTCCGACTTTTCTCGTAAACCAAAAGAAGAAGTCAAGATTGAAATTGAAAACTCAATTAATACTCCCGACACTGTTGCAAAAGGCAAATATGATAAAATTAAAAAGAGCAAAGCCAATCAAGAACTAAAAGACGATAATTACATCAAATATGCCTTTGTCGATTTGCTTAAAGATGCCGCATTTTTAGAGTTGTTTACACGAAAAATAGATAAGTTTAATGAAAAAGAAAAAATTCAGCTAAGCGATAAGGAAAGTCGGCTTGCTTATAAAAAAGAAAAAAGAGAAGAACGGAAAATCAAGAAATACGGAGCAGCGCTTGGTATTGATACTGTGCTGCTGATCGATCCCTTTTATTTTGTTATCGACCAAAGAAAAAAAGAAAACATGAGTTTTTTTGATTCTGAAAACAAACGACTCGACTTTACTACTAAATTAAATAAGAATGCCCTACGAGCCGGTTTGAACATTGAAATACTCAATCCAAAAACACTTAAAGCGGACGATGTACAGCAATTTAACGACCTCGGACGAATGAACGACTGGATAGAAGAACGCTTTAATCATGAAGATGTGGAGCTTTTGCCCTACGAAACCTCTAATAGTAAAAAAGTGCTCGAGAAGTTTAACACCAAACATATTGCCTGGACAGGCGTGGTGAGTATGCGCAAGAAAAAGCCCATGGCATTGTATATAATTGCCAGCGTCATCATGCCGCTATATCTGCCCTACACACTCCCAATGATGATAGCCCCGAGCTACGACACCTACTTTTATTATATACTGTTCAATTCCGAAACAGGCAAAAGCGAACTTCAGCTTTCGCTGCAAGCAAACACAAAAGACCGTTCCGACTTTCTCAATTCGTGGATGTATTATACGATGTTTCAAATAAAAAATTCAAGAAAATAACCCAAACCGCCTAATATCTTTTATGCTATGAAATCAATCAAAATATGTATAGGGCTGCTAATGATAAGCCTGATTCCATTTGTAGCCAATGCTCAGGCTCCGGGCTATCTCGGAAAGCATTTTCTTATTAATTACGAATTCTATACCATGCCCGCACTCAGCAATCCAAATATTAATGGGAAAAGTGGGATAACGTCTTTAAATACCCGTCATGCCGTGAGTGTCGAT
This sequence comes from Bacteroidota bacterium, assembly GCA_037144095.1. Taxonomy (GTDB): domain Bacteria; phylum Bacteroidota; class Bacteroidia; order Bacteroidales; family CAIXTV01; genus CAIXTV01. Next base: position 9,013 of record JBAWXL010000017.1, on the reverse strand, counting down.
TGGGTTACAGGTCTAAGACAATCGGTTGGCTTGAGTTTTCATTACACAAAATCACAATTCAAATTCGATAAAAATTTGCAATATAATCTGAAGTATCTTGATTATTCAGGGGAGGCGCATGAAACAATGGAAACCATGAATTATGGTGATACCAAAGGCGATTTAACGGCTTATGCAATAGGTTTGCATACGAACTTATATTTCAACCAATATATTGCGCCACTGGGCACCTACTTCAAACCCGAAATACTTTTGGTTATTATGAATGTTAGCTACGATTCGAGCCAAGCCAACCAAAACCTTAGAGCTAACACCTTAAATCAATATGGAAACCCAAGTGGTCCGGTGCTTTCAAATGATAGTCCCTACCTCACCGCCGCAATAGGGGCAACCATAGGCACCCATTATATTTTCTTTAATCGAGTGGTTTTCGATATTGGTTTTCAGTTTGGAATTATGTATGCCGAAAACCTGATAGGGCATCTGATGAAAGATGGCCCTGAATTAGTGCAAGGAAAAATTAATGAGAAGAACTTTCTGAAAGTTGCTGCCCAAAACAGGCTTACAGGTCAATATTTTCTCAATGTAAAAGCAGGGCTTGGCATATTGATTTTTTAGACTGTTTACTTCATTAAAAGATACTTCTTAGTGAATCTTTGAGTCTTAGTGTTTTAGTGGCAGAAAAAAGCCACAAATTCGCAGAAGTATTGATTTGAAAAACATTAAAATCAGAGTAATCTGTGGCATATTTGAATAATACCAAAACTATTATGGACTAAACCATACTAAGTATAACATTTTATCATATATTGACAAAGTGTTTTTGATTGATTCGGCACAAAATTTTAGACCCTAATGAAAACAATTGCCTGAAATTAAACTTTTTTTTTACCTTTGCAAACTAATTAAACAAGAAAAAGCGCATTAAATAATGCTTAAATGTAAACGTATCCTGTTGTATGCGAATTAAATATATTATCTCATTTATTGCTTTTTGGCTGACTTTTTGCATTTCGGCAATTGCAAATGCAGACGAAGCAAAACCCGAAACTCAGGGACGCGAAAAGTTTAATGCCGGAACTATGATTGTCGAACATATTGTTGATAATCACGAATGGCACATTGCCACACTCGGCGAAACTCCTATTGCTATTCCTTTGCCTGTTATCTTATGGGACAATGGCAAACTCGTATGTTTTCTTTCTTCAAAGTTTGATCATCATACCAAAATTTATAATGGTTATAAACTCGAAACAGAAGGTGAACATAAGGGCAAAATTGTTAAGCTTGCTGCTGATGGCGTGAGTGTTGACAAAGAAGCTGCTCTGCCTTTAGATTTGTCGATTACGAAAAATGTAGTATCCATTTTCTTCACTGTTGCCATGCTTTGCCTGATATTCATCAGTGTTGCACGACGCTTTAAAAGAAATCCGGATAGTGCTCCAAAAGGTTTGCAATCGATGATGGAACCTTTAATTTTATTTGTAAGAGACGATATCGTAAGACCTTCTATTGGCGAAAAGAGATATAAGAAATACATGCCTTTTTTACTTACTCTATTCTTCTTTATTCTGTTTAATAACTTATTAGGACTTATTCCTCTAATTCCGGGCGGAGCTAATGTTACAGGTAACATTGCTGTTACATTAGTGTTGGCTTTATTCACCTTTTTCATTACTTCTTTTTCGGCAAACAAACAATATTGGGCACATATAGTAAACGCACCGGGTGTTCCCTGGTGGCTCAAATTTCCAATTCCATTGATGCCAATAGTCGAAATCATTGGAGTAATAACAAAACCTTTTGTTCTTATGGTGCGACTCTTTGCCAACATCATGGCAGGACACATCATAGTATTGGGCTTTATGAGCCTGATCTTTATTTTTGGTTCAATGAGCCTTGTTGCCGGTTACGGTGTTTCGGTAGTGTCTATCGCTTTCGCAATATTTATGGGCTTACTCGAACTTTTGGTTGCCTTTATTCAGGCTTATGTTTTCACCCTCCTTTCTGCTTTATATATAGGTATGGCAACTGAGGACCATCATCAACACGAAGAAATTATTCATTAATACTAATCAAATCCATATATTATGTCACTTTTATCAGTCTTATTACAAACAGTTAACGAATTGGCTCCTATTGCAAAAATGGGTGCAGGTATTGGTGCAGGTATCGCCGCCATTGGCGCAGGTATCGGCATTGGCAACATCGGTCGTGGTGCGCTTGAATCCATCGCACGTCAACCTGAAGCAGTTGGTGATATCCGTTCAAACATGATTATTGCAGCTGCACTTATCGAAGGGGTTGCCTTTTTCGCAATTGTTGTGTGTTTGTTGATATTATTTATCTAACAAACCTGATGACTTTACGCCATAACGGTTGGTTATGGTGTAAAGTTTTATCTTTAAAACAATAAATTAAGAATACAATGGAACTTGTTAAACCTGAAATAGGATTAGTTTTTTGGATGCTGTTGGCATTCCTGCTCCTTTTATTTATATTGCGTAAGTTTGCCTGGACACCCATCATGAACATGCTTCACCAACGTGAAGATTCTATTGATGAAGCGCTCAATATGGCAAATAAAGCAAGAGAAGAAATGAAAGAACTTAAGTTCAGCAACGAAGCTTTATTGCATGAGGCAAAAGAAGAACGCGATGCCATTTTGCGCGAAGCCCGCAAAATAAAAGAAAGCATCATAGAAGAATCGAAACTGAAAGCAAAAGAAGAAGCCCAACGCATTGTGGATGCTGCAAAAGAAAGCATTCAATATGAAAAACTTTCTGCTATGACCGAACTTAAAAATCAAATAGCACAACTCTCTATCGAAATTGCCGAAAAGGTGATTATGAAAGAGCTTTCGGAACCCGAAAAACAAAAAGCATTGATAGAAACATTGATGAAAGACATTAAACTGAATTAGACTATGTTCTCTGTCAAATATCTGAAAATTACTTCCCGCTACGCAAAAGCGCTGTTCGAATTAGCTCTCGAACTCAATGTTTCACCTCAGGTGATGAACGACATGGAGTTGTTGCTTAAGGTATGTAAAGAAAACAACGATTTCGAATCGATGTTGCATAGCCCTATCATCACTTCAGTGAAAAAATCTCAAGTACTCGATGCTATTTTCGGTTCTCATTTCCATGAATTATCAATAAAATTTATGCATTTGGTGGTTCGTAAAAGAAGAGAAATGCTGATTGATGGAATTTCTGAACAATATATTCAATTATTCAGAGATTTCAACGGAATTAAAACTGTTGAGTTGAAAACGGCTACGCCACTCAGTGAAGCAGAGAGAGAAGAATTCAAAAAAATATTCAAAGAAATCACCCAATCAAAAATCGAACTCGAAGAAGAAGTTTCACCGAAACTGATAGGAGGATTTATTTATTCTTATGACAATAAGCTGTTTGATGCAAGCATACGGACAAGACTTAAATCGTTGAAAGAAGAATTTAATATTAACATTTACCAAAAAGAATTTTAATAAATAGAATTATGGCTGAAATACAACCTGCAGAGGTTTCTGCAATTCTCAGACAACAATTATCAGGTTTCAAAATGGAAACCGAACTTGAAGAAATAGGTACCATATTACAAGTAGGAGATGGTATTGCCCGTATTTACGGACTCAACAATGCTCAATCAGGCGAATTGGTTGAATTTGAAAAAGGCTCCGTGAAAGGTATCGTTCTCAATCTTGAAGAAGACAATGTTGGGGTAGTTATGCTTGGCGAGTCGAACGAACTTCAGGAAGGCGACCTTGTGAAACGTACCGGAAAGATTGCTTCTATTATGGTAGGCGAAGGGATGTTGGGCAGAGTTATCAACACCATTGGCGAACCTATTGATGGTAAAGGTCAAATTACAGGACCAACTTATGAAATGCCTCTCGAACGTAAAGCTCCGGGCGTTATTTTCCGTCAACCGGTTACCGAACCCTTACAAACGGGGATAAAGGCTATCGATGCCATGATTCCTATCGGAAGAGGTCAGCGTGAGTTAATCATTGGCGACCGTCAGACAGGAAAAACAGCCATCGCAATTGATACCATCATCAATCAAAAAGAAAATTACGAAAAAGGTCAGCCTGTTTATTGTATATATGTTGCTGTTGGACAAAAAGGTTCTACCATTGCCAACATCATGAATACCCTACAAGAACATGATGCTTTAAAATATACCGTTATTGTTTCTGCTACGGCATCAGCCCCTGCAGCTATGCAATTCTTTGCACCTTATACCGGCGCAGCTATCGGGGAGTTTTTCCGCGATACAGGTCGTCCTGCATTGGTTATTTATGATGACCTTTCAAAACAAGCGGTTTCTTATCGTGAAGTATCCTTGTTACTTCGTCGTCCCCCCGGTCGTGAAGCTTATCCGGGTGATGTATTTTACTTACATTCACGTTTGCTCGAACGTTCTGCAAAAGTGATTAAGTCGGATGAAATTGCAGCTAAAATGAACGATTTACCCGATTCTATCCGTCACATGGTGAAAGGTGGAGGTTCGCTCACAGCTTTGCCAATTATTGAAACACAAGCCGGTGACGTATCAGCATATATCCCAACCAATGTAATTTCAATTACCGACGGACAAATCTTTTTAGAAACCAGTTCATTTAATGCAGGTATTCGTCCCGCCATTAATGTGGGAATTTCCGTATCTAGAGTAGGAGGAAATGCTCAAATCAAATCCATGAAAAAAGTTGCCGGTACGCTTAAACTCGATCAGGCTCAGTTTAGAGAATTAGAAGCTTTCTCAAAGTTTGGTTCTGATTTGGATGCCGCCACCAAAGCGGTTATCGAAAAGGGGGTTCGTAATGTTGAGATATTAAAACAACCTCAGTATTCACCAATGTCGGTCGAAAAACAAATTGCCATTGTATTTTGCGGAACCCGTGGTTTACTGATGAAAGTTCCTCAAAAACGTATTCACGACTTTGAAACAGAATTTCTACATCATTTGGAGGAAAAATATGCTCCTACACTTGCAGTGCTAAGAGAAGGAAATCTTACAGATGAAGTTATTGAAACACTTACTACTGTTGCTTCTGAAATTTCCAGAAAATATCAGAATTAATTTATAGATAAAGACTTGTCATTATGCCTAATCTGAAAGAAGTCAGAACCCGAATAACCTCTGTTACCTCCACAAAACAGATTACCAGTGCCATGAAAATGGTTTCTGCTTCAAAATTTCGTAAAGCACAGACGGCTATAGTTAAACTAAGACCTTACGCCAATAAGCTCAAAGAAATCATGCAGAATGTGAGCTCCGGCGAAAATGATGCTGTTGAAAGTCCCTATTCGCAAACGCGCACTCCTGAAAAGATTTTGCTAGTGGTTGTTTCATCCAATAAAGGTCTTTGTGGTGCCTTTAATGCGAATGTGATTAAAAGAACTATCATTCTTATTAATGAAGAATATTCCACTCAATATAAAAATGGGGGAATACAACTCCTTACGGTAGGTAAAAAAGGAAGCGAATATTTCAATAAAAGAAACTTTCCTTCGGTGGGTCAGTTCGATTCGATTTACGAAAATCTTAATTTCGAAAATGTTTCAAAGATTGCCGAAATGGTGATGGCGAAGTTTGCCAATAAAGAATTCGACCGCGTGGAGATTATTTATAATCAATATAAAAACGCAGCCACCCAGGTGCTCACCAACGAACAATTCCTTCCTTTATCAAGCATCGAATCGAATACAGTGGTTAAACAAAACGTGGATTATATTTACGAACCAAGTAAACAGGTGATATTGCAGGAGCTGATTCCAAAATCTTTAAAAATTCAATTCTTTAAGGTATTGCTCGATTCTTTTGCTTCCGAACATGGTGCACGTATGACCGCTATGCACAAAGCTACCGATAATGCAGAAGATTTGCTGCGCGAATTGAAACTCACTTATAATAAAGCCCGTCAGGCATCCATTACGAAAGAAATTCTCGAAATCGTAAGTGGTGCAGAAGCATTAAAAGGTTAATTGAAACAATATTCTAAGTTCCCTGTTATCATATCAAACAAAATAAATTATTATGATTAGCAAATCAGTTGAAAAAGCAATCAATACGCAAATTAAAGTTGAAGAAGAATCTTCAAGAATTTATCTTGCCATGGCTTCATGGTTAGAAACTAAAGGATTTCCCGGTGCTGCCGCCTTTCTCTATCGTCAGACTGAAGAAGAAAGAATGCATTTGTTGAAATTCATTAAGTATCTGAACGACCGTGGCGGACATGCTCAAATAGCAGAACTTAAAGCTCCCGAAACCGAGTTCACATCCTTAAAGGAAGTTTTCGATAAAGTGTTGAAACACGAAGAGTTTGTTACAGAATCAATCAACACACTTTATGGCGTTACCATTGATGCAAAGGATTATACCACCGGCACTTTCCTACAATGGTTCATCACCGAACAAATTGAAGAAGAAAGCACCATGCGTTCCATTATCGATAAAATGGCTTTGCTGGGCACCGAAACATCAGGATATTTTTTGATTGATAAAGAATTGGCAACTCTTGCCCTGGCTCCTATTACAGCTATATAATTGCTGAGGGGGGTGTAAAGGATTAATTTACTCTTTAAGGTTCTTTTATTAGGGTGAATACTTCGCGAGAGCGAGGATTATCAATTGTTTTAAACCTCAGAGAAAGGAGGAAAGCAACTTTGTTGGCTATGCTATAAGTTTTTTACTGATAATAATCTTGCAGTATGGAAAACCGTCAAAATATAAGCAGCGTTTTCATTTCGAATTTGGTATATCACCCTGTAATTTCCCTTAATAATCTCCCGTATGGTCTTATCTTTTGACTCAGGCACCCTTCTTCCTAATAAGGGATTTTGCTCAATAAATAAAGCAGTATCAATAAGTTTCTCCAATGTAAGCTTTGCATATTTAAAGGAATCTTTAGATATATAATCACCAATGTCTTCCAAATCATATAAAGCTCTCTGGGTCCAAACTACTTTAACCATTTTTTCAATTTGCTTTTTGCTTCTTCAGTAGTAAAAACCTTGCCTTCATTGGCATCTTTAATTCCTTGTTCTATTTTATCTAACAATATCATTTCGTTTATTACCTGATCAACCGTAAAATTATCGGGCAAAGCATCAATGCTATAATGAATTTTTTCTTTTGTCAACATACAGCTATTTTTTTTACAAATATACAAATTATTACTTGAACAAATAGTAATGGATAGATTCAACTCTCATAATGCAATTTCCTCTTAACGGCATTGCGTATTTTTATATATGCCACTCAGAAAGGGGAAATTATTCATTTACATAATAAGGGTTCTCTACACATGGATAATAAACAGTCCTCTTAGTGTAATTAAAGTAGGTTCCACCCGGATGTTGAGGTTCTCCAAACCAATCCAAATTTAACCAACATTTTCCATTATTATCAAATTTGTAATGTATTTCAAATTGATCAGTTCCATATAGCAAGTTTATTTCTTCAACAATATTCTGCATATCACTACGGTTATTAGTTGCTAATATTTCAGTAAAAGCATGCCCTTGATCGTTATTATAGGCGAATGAAATTCTTGCATCACCACCTATACTTTCAATTAATGCTGCCATTAATACTGCAAAATCATCACAGTCACCTGCCAAGCCATTCTTAATTGTTCTGCTTGCCGAACGAATATTTTCCAGTTTATCTGAATCATTCACATATTTCCACCTTTTCACAATATAATCATATATTTGACAGACCTGTCCAATGTTATATTGACCAGGAAAATAGGAGGCAAGTCGAACTGCAAAATCATTTGTTGTTTCATTTTGAAAGTCAACAGACTTAATCAAAGTATTTAAATTTTCCTGATATTTATTTTCCTTATTGTCATTCCCTGAATAAGATGTTTCATTTCCTTTCAGAAAAGATTCATTAAAAGATTTATTTTCGTCATTAGAATCTTTCTGATTATTAAAATAATATTTCAATCCAATACATCCCATTACAAAAACAATAATTACCCAAACCCATATATAGTTTTTGTGTTTTTTCTGTTTTATTCTACCATCGAATTCATATTCTGATAAACATTTAGGACATTTGAATTTAATATGCCTTCCCGATGGGAATCTTAATTTCTGTCCGCATTCTTTACATTCAATTTCAGTAAAGTTTTCCATTTCATTACTTTTTCATCTTTTTTACAACATAAGTTTTCGTCACTTTATCATATAGATTTTGTCTATCCTTATCCCACAATAACCACATTACTGGAATAATAAACCAAGTAAAAATATCCTTTAAAATCTCTCTTCTAAACCCAAGAATAAAATTATTTTGATCAGACCCATCAACCGAAGAAATTACTTTAAGGCTCATTATACCATGCCCAAGGTTTCCACTCCAAATGTTATAAAATATCGCACTAACTAAAATTGGTAAAAGGTTACATAAAATAGAATTTAAAGTAAATGAATCTTCATGTTCCCAGAAATTCCCAAAAAGAAGATATAATGGAATTAAGAATAAGATAGCTTCAATGATTAATGCAAACAATCTTTCTCCTGCACTTGCTAACTCATATCCAAAATATTGTTCTATTACTATTGGTGCCGAATCTGAAATTGGTGTTTGAGTTTTTATTTTGGGTTCTTCTGAAAGTATAATAGGTGGAACTTCCATTTCTTTTTGCTGAAATTCTTTGTTGGATTCTTTATTGTTCAAATGAGGAGGCATTGAATGCGTTTGTGTTTCCGTTTCCTTTTTTGGAAGTGGTGGCGGAATAGCTTTAAATAAGTCTTTCAACAAAGCAATTTCTTCAGCCTTAGTCCAACTGTCTAAACCCTCTGTCCAAGCTAAAGTATCTCGCTTGATACCCTTTTCTTTTAATTCGTCCAATGAAAAAGGACCTGCTTGTTGTCCGTTTTCTTCGATGTAAAATTGTCGATTCATATTATTTATTTTAAATTATAATTTCATATTAATTGTATTAACCCCTATAAAACTGGACTATTTTTCAGTTGATTATTAAATGAAT
>JBAWXL010000016.1:0-31000 GCA_037144095.1 Bacteroidota bacterium | reverse complement strand
CAACAAAGGGTATGCACCTGCTTTTTTAACATGCTTGTAAAAATAATTTTTACTCGCACAGGCCAATATAATGACCTCTCTTTTCTTCGAATCTGCCTTCGATTGATAATCATCCAACGAAAAATCCATCAGTCCATCATGCCCAACATAACAAATCAAATCAGCATTGCCTCCAACATCTAAGCTGATCGAATCTAATTTCACTCTTATCTTATTTTTCCCTGCCGAATAATCCAAAAAATCCATCACAGTCTGTCTAATCATGGCTCCATCATAGGCATCTGCAACCAAATACACCGCCGAATCTTTATGTTTAAACACCAATCTTTCATAAATATATTTTGTGGGCAAATTAATCTGTTTAATCAATTTCCAGTCTGTTTGCTTTTTCAAAAAGGTTTTCACTCCATACCCACAGCCCCAATAAAGATTATTCTTAGGGTCTTGTCCATTGCCAATTGCTTTGGGCACAGGCACAATTCCCTGGTTTTTATTATCACAAAGCGCCACCAAAACATGAATAAATCTAGTTTGGCTAAACAATTGCAGCGAAACCAACAAAAAGCATATCGTTAATCTTACTCTCATTTTAATCTAATTGGTTCAGGAATACTATCCGGATGAACTTGTCCCCAAACATAAAATGGTCTGACAATTTCATACTTATCATATCTAAATACTCTTGCCCTCCCTGGCAATTCAACAGAGAAATAATGCTTCGGAAATTTTTTATACTTATAAAATCGTCCCGTAAATTTTATTCTATTCCCCGAAACATAAAAACTATCAGGCAATTCCAAACCTTCCTTCGAAGGCTCAATATACATCGAAAGCTTCGCCAAAGTATCATTTATGTTGTCATAGTATCTTTTCACATCCTCAGGCTTAGCCCAGTTTGCACAATCACAAGCCCAATCTATATACGACAGTTCAATCGTCTGCCGCTTCTCCTCCAGTTTATCAAGTTGAAAATAATGATATATCAAAGGAATAATAAATCCAAATGGCAACAAACAAAGCACAATCGTCTTCCTCATCTTTTGCCTTTCCCCCTTTCTGATTATCAACAAAACCACCAGAATACTTATCGTAATAAACGAAACCCCAAAAGCCAAAAACCCGCTTAATGGTGCTATAAACTGAGTCAATTCATAATACCTATCTGTTTGATAAGCATAAATCAAGACAATAAAAATTATCCAAATAAAATAATAAATCCCATATAAAATCTTCTTTTTCAATACATCTATCTTTTATTATTGATTATCAATTTGCCTTAGATTAGCTCACTTTTCCTTCAAACCTACAACTATCCCACCACAAAGATATAAACTTTTCATTGCATCCCCACATTTGACTAGTCAATAATTAAGCTGGGTATCCTCAACTCACCCCCTACCCTACCTCTTTCCTATTATCTCCTCACCTGCTGTTTCCGTTCCTCTATTCTTTTTTTCATTATTTCATACATATCAACACTTTCCTTGCCCAAGCGTTGCGAATATTCAATCAAAAACGACTTTGCCTTATCATAGTCCACAAACTCTTTTACGATTAAATCCTTTTTATTATTAGATGTCAAAACAATATCAAATCCCTTAGTCACATAATTCGTCGAGTTTCCCCTGCTATTCATGGTCTGCGATTCATTTCTATACTTTAATATAAGCTTGTCATAATCCCCCAACGATTCCCAACCGCCCTGCTTAGCAATAATAATGTCGAAGTATGGCTTAATAAGATTCTTATCGCTATCAATTAACACCCCCCTAATCGATATAAACAAAACACCTCCAATAATCATCACCACTCCCCCTAACGCACACAAACCAATTGAAACATTACTATTCATCTGCGAAATGATGATGATCAATCCCACTACAAAGATAACCGAACCTATTGCCGAAACGTAACCCTTAAAAGTCATCCCATTCGATATTTTTTCCATTGCCATATTTGCAACCCTTCCTATTGGTTTAATTCATATATAAACCACACCTCTGCCTATCTTTTAATTAATCTATAAAACTCAATCCCCCAAGCTCCCGTGCATGATTCTATTTTCTACCGTCTTTCCAAACCAATTTTTCGTTAGTTCTGCTACTAAAAAAGTCATTACATTTCCCATCACCCTTCCCTGTGAATCCCCCGTCAGGATGACAAATCAAGTTGCAATTTTCATCATAAAGCTCACTAAACCGATCCCCCTCATACGACGGAATATAATACACCTTCTTTCCATTATAGTCATATTGCCAAATGCTCGCCGGCGGATTTCTAAGCATTTCCGCTTTTATTTTATCAATTTCATTCTTCAAACAATAAGGCGTCTCCCTCACCACCGCAAGTTTCTTACAACCCATCAAGCTCAGTAAGCCCATCAAGCTCAGCAAAACTATTGCCCCTTTTATCCTAATTGAATTTGTGTTTTTCATTGTCCGCTATATTTAATTACGATCTAATTCTGTTTTTATAAATAATAAAGCCACACTATTACCCATCATTTACATCTCCAAAATTACATAAATTCTTCAAATCACCAAATCACTAAATCACCAAACCCCTAAATAGCTAAACAACTAAACAGCTAATCCACTAAACCCCTAAACAGCTAAATAGCTAAACAACTAAACCCCTACTCAAACAATCACCGAATTCAGCAAAATTTTCTCCCTCGTTACTGCAGTCACAGGATTAACCTTCACCAAATTCCCTTTCGTAACCACCTGATTATAATCCGTTGGCTTTATCCCTTTCACAACATAATATCCATTCGCATCCGTATACACCGTTTTCGTCCGTCCGCCTTCCACCGGTATAAACTTCACTTTCGCCCCCTTCACAGGCTTTCCATCCTTAGTCGTAACCTGACCATGTATCTCAGTCTGCAAAGCATCATGACGCATAGCAGCAATCAATTTCGAAGCCGTATAATCCTTTGCCTTAGCAGGACTTGAAATCTTAAAAATCAACTTCCCTGCCTTTAGCGTTGGCGCAACATAAGTCGTCCAATAATCATTATACAATATCATATCTTGCTCCGTCGTACTCGAGCGCAATTGTCTCAAGCTGGTCTGAGTTTGAACATCCGTTTTGATAGTCGCAAAAGCATCCACCAAAGCATCCTGCATAGCCTGAGTCATCCCCTTAGCTTCCAATATCACATGATTATGAGCAATATTAAGATTCAGAATATGACCGGCAGCCAACAAATCTTCTACATCACCTCTTTCTATTGCAACCCGCACTTGATGCAAACCCATATCGGCCACCCCAATATTCAAACCACCACTTGCGCTGTTAAAAAATATTTCAGCAGAATTCAACAAAGGTCTCAAACCAAAACTATTCTTAATCACATTAAGCGTAACCTCTTTCATCTGATTAATAATAACTCTTGGATACACCACCCCTTCAATTATGATAGTTTGTGCCAAAAAATCAGCCGGAAAAGGAGCATGAAAATCAACATATGGCAAGAACGCCGTCGCATCTCTTACCAAAGAAATCTGAACAGAACCACCCACCACTGGCAGTTCATAAATTCTACAAGGGAATAATTTATTTTCCATAACGATTATCAATTTATAAAATGTTTTAAAAATACAAATGCATTGCTTTGAGTTTGCAAAGATAAGCTTTTATTTTTACTTTCAAACTTTTTCTTTGATTTTTTAAGGTTTTTTGATAATAATCATTGTTTTCATCCCAAAAAACCTAACAAATTAATATTCCGTGTTCATAAATTGATTATTTCTATTTGGATATTACTGATAAAAATTGTGCTCTTAATCACGTCTACTGGGATTTTAATTATGCTTACTTGGATCTTATTAATGCCTACTGGGTTTTTAATTATGCTCACTTGGGTATTAACTATTCTTACTGGGGTATTAACTATTCTTACTGTGGTCTTAATTATGCTTACTGGGGTCTTAACTATTCTTACTGGGGTCTTAATTATGCTTACTGTGGTCTTGTTTTTTCAATAACGACGGGCATTTCAGAAATTTCCCCTTTTCGCTCACTTCGCTCTAAAAACAATAATTTTTCAAAAGTTTTATCCAAAACTATCTCCTTCCTACAACCTAAAAACACATCCAAACCCAATAATCCTTCTCCATTTCCGCCTTCTTCCTATTCCAATAATTGCTCATTCTTTAAAAGCCGACAATGATATTTTCCTTTACAAACAACAACCTATAAAAAAAATCATGTCAAATGATGGCTAATGTTCCATTATTAGTTAACTTTGCAACATGGAAAGAATCAGACAAATTATTTATTATAAAAACTATTTCAAAGATTTCTTCGACGAACAACCTGAAAAGGTCAAAGAAAAAATTGATTACGTTTTATTTGTAATAACAGTTTCAGAAAGAGTCCCGGCTAAATTCTTCAAACACATTGAAAACACCCTGGGGCTTTATGAAATCAGAGTCGAACACAATAATAATATGTATCGCATATTTTGTTGCCTCGACCGCGGAAACATTGTGGTGCTCTTTAATGCTTTTCAGAAGAAATCACAAAAACCACCTTCAACCGAAATAGACAAAGCACTCAAAATAATGAAAGAATATTTTTCCAAATAATTCAATTTAAGCTTATAAAAATGAAAAACAATAAAGACATCACCACTTATGACGAGCATCTCGACAGTCGCTACGGACCCATTGGCTCATTGAAAAGAACCGAATTCGAAATTAAAGCCAAAGCTTTTGCAATTGGCGAGATTATTAAAGAGGAGCGTCGATTGGCTCACATGACACAAGAACAACTTGCTGAAAAAACAGGTACAAAGAAAAGTTTTATTTCAAGAATTGAAAATGGTCACAGCGACATTCAGCTCTCAACACTTTATCGTCTCTTAGAGCTTGGACTTGGCAAAACAATATCCTTCACCATTCAATAAAAAGAAAAAAGGATTGACCACTCCCTAAAAGCAATCAATCCTTCCCTCCTTTAAATTTTGAACTTAGGACTTAAAACTCACACCTCCCCAACTCATAACTCATAATTCATAACTCCTAACCCCAACTCATAACTACTTCTGTATCACTTTCAGCGCCTCGTCCGTCGCTTGCAACATCGGTTGCACCGAAATCTCGCTACCCACAGCCTGTTTCATCCAAACCTGAGGAATTAAACGTCCGTTCTTATAAATCCGCATTATCTCATCCGCAAAATTCTTTCCCGCAATCTGCTTTTCTATTTGGAAATCGATCAAATGTCCGATAGGATAAGCCGATAGATACAAAGGCGAATCAATCATGTGGCTATAAATGCCCAATATTGGCTGATCTTTCACACCAAACACATCCGCATAATATTTATTCCAAATTTCCTTGGCCGTACTGATCACCTTCTCTTTCAATTGCGTAGCCGTAGCCTTAGGATTCTCGTACAACCATTTCCATACGCCAATATCCACCAGCGAAACGCCCATAATTTCGTAACAAGCCCAGAAATTATCCAGCGCCATCATATGCTCTTTATTCGGATTGTTATCCTTAATGCCCAAAAGCTCAAGATCTCTCTTTTGAAAGATAAACGCCAGTGCTTCAGTGAAAGCCGTATTCGGAACTCCGTTCATCAAATAATAATCCACATCGTTCAGCGAAATCGTTTGCTCCACATTATGACCAAATTCGTGCACCGCAATGTTGTATCCCTTATAATTCATCCCATCTTTTCCGATGCGTGTGCGAAGATGCGCTTTGTCAGCTTTCATTTGCGCACCCCAAGCATGACCAGCCCCTCTCGAAGCATCCACCGTCACTTTCGAAGTAATCCATGCCGCCTTTTCTTTAGTGAATTGAAGCTTTTGCAAGATGTTTGGCAAATCACTTTCAAAAGCATCTTTCGTCGGATATTTCGCTTTCACCTTAGCATCCAGCTCTTCCTGCGAAACTGAGTTTCTTGCCTTGAAACCATCATACCAAATGTCGAAAGGTTGCAATTTTCTTCCCAAACGAGTGCTAATCAGCTGACCCACTTGTTTAACTTCCTTAGAAGTAAGCAACGAAATGAAAAGCTTTTCCACGTCATCCACCGGAATTTCCATTTCTTGTTCAAACTTTCGTTGAATATTGGTAGGATACATCGGACTATACGCATCAATCTCGCGATAAGCCTTAAAAATATTCAATAAATTCAAATAACGAGTGTCAGGTTCAGGCTTGAAAGCCACATCTTTCCCGGCTTTCGATAGTTTATTGCTATAAGGATTCCACGTAAAGTTCGAATCATTAATCACATCCTGAGGAATTTCCTGCGAAATGATTCTCTTCATCACTTCATAAATCATCTTCTGTTTTTCAAGACCGTTCGCGGCATTATAATTGGCTTTCAATTCGTCACGTAAACCCCAGTGCGTAATCAGTTTCAATCCCTTTGGAAATAATGTTTTGTTCTGATTGTCCAATAAATTTGCCATATAAATATTATAGTTCGAAATATACGACTCTGCGCCCGAAGTAGCCTCTGATGACTTCAAAATAAGGCTTGCTGGTATGCGCGAAGTAAACATATCTCCCAAACGAGCATAAGCCCATTGTTCACGAGTCCACGTACTTCCTTTTTCTGTTTTTTCTTTTAAAGAATAAAAAGGAAAATTCAGAAGAGTAACGAAAGCTATCTTGTTCTCAAAGAAATCATCGTTGATGTGAGCCGAAGGTTCGTAACCTCCAAATATCTCATCAATCGGCATAACTTCACCCTGGTCAATATGAACTTTTCTTTTCAAGTCCAGACTCATTCTGTTGAAATTGCCATAAATCGATTCGAAGTTCGCACTTAAACTATTGAAAGTTTCCACAAGTTTTGCAGTGTCCCCAATGAAGTTTTCGGTGCAGAATTTTTCAAAATCTTCCTGCTTACCTTCTTTTTGTGTCCAAAGAGAAGCCGCTTGCTGAACGCCTCTGTTTATGCGTTCCGTCTGACTTTTACCATATTTATCCAATAAGGCTTTTTGTGTTTTCTCCACAGTTTGTTCTGTGATGAAGTTTTTTGTTTTGTTCATTTTTTTATTTTTTGGCTGACATTGTGTGAACCCTATTAGAGACACGACAGCTACTAAAAGCATGAGTTTTTTCATGATGTAATTTGTATTGGTGAATAAGCAAAAGTATAAAGTTTATTTGAAATACATACTGAAAATAATTTTTTTATAAAAACAAAAAGCCGCCTTAGGCAGCTTTAGTTAGGTTACACAATAAATCGGATTTAGTTAAATATAGAGAACAGTACAATCAGTGCCGACATAACTACAATATATATTATCCAATGTAAGTGTCTTCCTATTGCATTAAATAATTTCATGATTACCTCCTATTATAATTTTTTGTTTTGTAGACTATAGACAACAATTTCACCCAAAAGGTTGCCTGAGTATGATAATTTAACATTTTTTATCATTTAGATGACTGAATATGAGCGTCACATTATTTCCATTTTTCGTCATATTTAATTGGATTTGATTGTATTGAAGATAATATTCTATTGAATTAATATAATCAGTAATTTTGTGTTTATTTTGCAAAATGTTATTTCACAATTATCACACTCACACCTGCTATTGCGACGGAAGCGATCTTCCTGATTTATATGTAAAACAAGCGATTGCTTTAGGTTTAGGCTCACTTGGCTTTTCAAGCCACGCCCCCGTCCCTTTCCTCAACAACTTTGCCATTCAACCTAAAAAATTAATTTCTTATATTAATGAAATTCAATTATTAAAATCAGTCTATCATAAAACAATTCCCATTTATTTATCCCTCGAAATGGACTATATTCCTGACATTTCAACTGATTTTTGCATCTTTAAAGATGTATGTAACCTCGATTACACCATAGGTTCCGTACATTTGGTAAAAAGGAAAGGAAGAGAAGGCTTATGGTTTATCGATGGGCCAAATGTTACAACTTACGACAAGGGTCTGCAACAACTATTTGATGGCGATATTCAACTAGCCGTCGAAACATATTATCATCAAATTGCCGAAATGGTTCGTTCTCAACGTCCCGACATCATAGGGCATTTCGATAAGATTAAAATGCACAATCGCAACCGTTATTTTCAAGAAGATGAACCCTGGTATCGTAAAGCCGTTTCAAAAACACTGGATATAATTAAGGTAGCCGGCACAATTGTCGAAGTAAACACCCGTGGATTATACAAAAAGCGCACAGATAGCTTGTTCCCATCTGTTGAGATACTTCATGAGATTTTTGACAAAAGAATTCCAATCACTTTAAACTCCGATGCACACCTACCCTCCGAACTTAATTTATATTACAAAGAAGCTTTGAATGAAATACGTTCAATAGGGTTTAAATCCATTAAAATATTCAGCCATCACACTTGGATAGACCAGAATATCTAATCAAATTTATACACCATTTTATTATGTAGAATTCCTGCTTCATAAAAAGTTTTCCCTTCTATTTCAAAGCCATTCTTTTTATAAAAAGGCACTGCTCCAATTTGAGCATGAACATATATTTTAAGTTCCAAAGGCAAAGTATCATCCAGCATATCGCCCAATAATTCTTGCCCAATCCCTTGATTTCTCCAACTTGGGATCACTGCATAACGCTCCAGCTTAACACCTTCCGAAGTTTTTCGCCATCGTCCTGTCGCGATAGGAATATCCTTGTCATACACTAAATAATGCTTTGAGACACCATCGAATTCATCAAACTCTAAGTGTGCATCAATGCCCTGTTCTTTCACAAAAACCATATTCCTAATGTGAAGTGAAACTGATAATAATTGCTTGTTTGAAGCATCAAATGAAATGATTTCTAACATATCGATTTATTTTGCCGTAAAGATAAACATTTCTTTTCAATTGTTGCACTTCATACTCAACATTATTATTACTTTTGTCGAAAAAGCTTATTTAAGTATGTCAGATTCAAAAAAGTTTTACGATGAATTTATCACTTATCAGATACAATCTGGTATTAACAACAGGATTTATTACTTATATAAAAAAACAAAAAAAGCCGGCATTAATACGGCACATCACATCTTAGAAATCGGTTGTGGAATAGGGTGTTTAAGCTATCTATTGTCCCGCACAATCAAAAAAGGGAAATTAGAATCAATTGATATTAGTCCCCTTTCCGTAGAATATGCCAAAGAACACATTCTTAATCCTCAGGTTTCCTTTACTGCTTGTGATATAATGAATTTTAAACCAGTTAATATCCCTTTTGATAGGGTGTTGATGTTTGATGTGTTGGAACATATACCTATTGAGCTACACCCTATATTATTTAGCAATATTTATTTCTGGATGAAGATAGGAGCAAAACTTTTAATCAATATTCCAAATCCTGAATATATTGAATACGATCAAAAGCATCAACCTGAATTGCTTCAGGAAACTGACATTCCTGTGCTTATTGAAGTCCTAATTCCTTCCTTAACAAAAGCAGGTTTTATTATTGATAAAATAGAAACTCACAGTATTTGGGTGAAAGACGATTATATATTCCTTACAATTCTTAAAAAGCCTGAATTCTCAGAAATTGTTCTTCAAAAAGAATTTGGACTATTAAAAAGACTTATTATTAGACTAAAAAGACTTATTAGAAATATTCTATATAGGTATCCCTAATTAATTTAGAATTTTCTTCTTGTAATTGCCTGTACGTAATTTTCAAAATTCCATAATTGTTCCATCTTCAATAAATCGAATGGCTTTTATATCTTTTTGAATAATTATTTCACCAATATTATCTTCAAAAAGAACCTTTTCATTCGACAAAGAATTCATTTCCTGAAGAAAATGCCACTTTAATATATAAGGCTCTGCAGTTTCTTCATCCCCTTTAAAATATCCAATGAATTCGCCAATCAAAACAGTATTATTTCGAAGTAATATTTCAATCTTCCTATTAATTAGGTTGAAATATTTTGAGTAAAGCTCTTTAGTTCTGTCTGTCTTCATCATAAAAATCGATTTTACTTACAATCCCTAATCAGCTGTATGTTTGCAACAGGTTGATAAACCAAAGGAGTTTGTTCAATAACTACATCACTTTTATCAAGCCCAAATGCTCTTTCGTCACTCTGTCCTAATCGTTTCAGAAAGAAATAAGAATTCAGCAATAATCCTTCTCGCAAAGTAAATTCGTTTTCTACCGAAAGGAACTTCTCAATCACTACAAATTTAAAGTCAGGCTCTGGATTATATTTGGTAGAACCATCAGGACGTATGTGTAGATTCAACTCCTTGTTAGCAACCAAATCAAGAACAATCTTTTTAAAGTATAATTCAGTACGTGGTTGCACTCGAAATCCTACTTTAATGTTTATCTTTATGATTTTATCGTCAACTAATTCAGAAACATCATAAGAAAGAGTATATGGATTACCCGTTCGGTCAATATGAAGAAACCAATACACATCAGCTCGCTTTGGCTTTTTTGCAAAAATTGACTTAATGATTTTCTCTTCTATTTCATGACGATTGTTTGCCTTTGTCAGATATATTAAATGAGTAGAAAACTTTGGAATTTCATCATCTTCACTAAGTAATTTTATCTGAGTGGCATATTTACCCAAGTCAATAAATTTAATGAAACGATTATTGATTTTACGAGCATAATACCATACATACATGGTCATAAAAATAAAGAGTTCAAAAAACAGAAACATCCATCGCTCTTTAATCTTTGCTACGTTGGCAATAAAAAATGACATTTCAACCGTGGCAAATAACATCAGCAAAGCAAATACTAAAAACTTGTTCCATTTTAATTTATAAATTAAAAAATAGCTTAATAAGACAGTTGTCATCATCATAGCAATGGTGATAGAAAAACCATAAGCTGCCTCCATGTGGGTGGAGGTTTGAAAATATAGTACCATCATGATACAACCCACCCATAAAATATTATTTACACTCGGAATATAAATCTGTCCTTTTATTTCAGTTGGTTGCCGCACTGCAACGCGAGGCCAAAAGTTAAGGTTCATGGCTTCACTAATAAGTGTATAACTCCCACTAATAAGTGCTTGTGAAGCGATAATAGAAGCACATGTTGCAATTATTATCCCTGGAAGAATAAACCATTGCGGCATCATTTCAAAAAAGGGATTTCTACCTTTTAACACAACATCGCCCTGATTCATAATCCATGCAGCTTGCCCCATATAGTTAGCCATTAAACTTACTTTAACAAAACCCCAAGTAATACGAATATTTCTTTTACCACAATGTCCTAGGTCAGAATACAATGCTTCTGCTCCAGTGGTGGCTAAAAACACAGCTCCCAATAACCAAAATCCTTTAGGGTAAAGAACCAGAAGCTCATAACCATAATAGGGATTTAGTGCTTTAAGGATAACAGGAAAATATACTATTTGTGAAAGACCGATTACAAAAAGCATGATAAACCAAACAACCATTACAGGACCAAACGTGCTTCCAACCTTTTGTGTCCCGAACCTCTGGAAGAAAAACAGCATTGAAAGAATAACTATAACAATGGCAATTGTCGGGATGTTCTCTAAACCTTTTACAAGTGCTAAGCCTTCTATTGCTGAAGAAACGGTAATAGGTGGAGTAATGATTCCATCGGCCAATAAAGTTGTTGCTCCTAAAATTGTGGGAATAACGAGGTATTTCCCATAACGCCTAACCAGAGCATAGAGAGAAAAAATGCCTCCTTCCCCTTGATTATCTGCTTTGAGAGTAAGCCATATATATTTAACCGTCGTTTGCAAAACAAGTGTCCAAAATATACACGAAACACCTCCGAAAACTAATATTTCTGAAATGCTTCTTTCCCCTACAACTGCTTTTAAAACATAGAGTGGGCTGGTACCAATATCTCCATAGATTATCCCCAATGCAACTAAAAGTGAAGCTGCTGTAACTTTCCTTTTTATACTTAACTTTCCTTTTTCCATACCTCAAATTTTGAGGATGCAAAGGTCGTCTCAATAATATCAGTAAAACATAAAAGTATACTCAATTAATATAAAGAAAATATAAAGAGGATTAGCTAAAACGATATCCAACCCCACTCTCGGTTATAATATGTTTAGGGTGATTAGGGTTATCTTCGATTTTTTTACGTAGAGTCCCAACAAATACCCTTAAATACTGTGTTTCGGTTTGATAGCTTATACCCCAAATTTCTTTTAGTATGAATTGATGAGTTAGTACCCTTCCCTCGTTTTTAGCGAATAAGCAAAGCAAATTATATTCAGTTGAAGTCAATTTAAGAATTACTTCTTGTTTTTTTACAATTCTTCCAACAAAATCCATTTGAAGGTCATCAAAAACAAAGATGGTTTTATCTTCTTCATTATTATTTCGGCGTATTGAAGAACGAATTCTGGCAAGTAATTCTCCAATTCGAAATGGTTTTGTTAGATAATCTGTTGCTCCATTATCTAAAGCCGTTACAATATCTGCTTCACTATTTTGAACCGAAAGAATTATAATAGCTTTATTATACCAGGTGCGCAACTCTTTAAGTATATCGTGACCACTTTTATCCGGTAATCCAATATCCAACAGTATCAAATCAGGAGGATGGTTGGCAGCCAATATCATTCCTTCTTGCCCAGTTTCTGCTTGAGTCACTTTATAGCCATTACTAATTAAGTTTATTTCGAGCAATTTTCTAATCTGTTGCTCATCATCTATGATTAATATCTCTGCTTTATTCATTTTTTAAATGATTTATAAATGAGGTCTCAGCAGGAATAGAAATATTAAAACGAGCTCCATTTGGCTGAATATTTTCAAGTTTAATAGTCCCTTTGTGTGCTTCAACAAATCCTTTTACTATAGATAGTCCTAATCCTATTCCCCCTGTTTTCGTTTGAGGTAAACGATAGAATTTATCAAAAACATTTTCAATATCATTTTCCGGGAAACCCTTTCCATTATCTGAAATAATAATAATACAATTGCCTGAATGATAAGAAACTTCAATCTTGATGATTGATTTTTCAGGAGTGTAATGGATTGCATTTAGGAGTATATTTATGAATACCTGTTCCATCAATCCGCTGTCCAATTTAAATAAAGGCAATTGTTCATCTGCTTCGAAAACAATCTGATGAAACTGTGTGGCAAATGAGAGTTTATATAAAATGGAATAAATTAATTCATTTGTATCACACCAATCTAATTTTAGTAGCAAGGTGCCAGTTTCTAACCTGCTTTGATTTAGCAAATTCTCCACTTGCCTATTAAGCCTAATGCTTGCTGTGTCTATTTCATTAAGTAAATCATTTTGGTATTGAGGGGACAACTTATCTTTGTGTTCAATCAGTGTATCAACTGCCCCAATTATAGTTGAAATTGGGGTGCGAAGTTCATGTGATAAGGAATTAAGGAGTGTATTATATAGTTTGATTGTGTTTTCCTTTTCTTCTTTATCACGTGCCTTCATTTCGACTTCACGTATTTTAAAAGTCAACACTGCATTGACTAAAGCAATCACAAAATACATCAAAAACATCAATATATCTTCAGCATTATCTATATGAAGAGTATAAATGGGGGGAATAAAAAAGAAATTCCATATTATTGCACTTAATACCGCTGCACTCAACACTGGTTTGATATCTAACATCATTGCTAATAAAGATACCACCAATAGCAACAATAAAGCTACTACTTTATACCCAATATAATCAGATGCAGCAAAGCAAACAGATGAAATAAGCCCAATCAACAATACACTAATAGCATATTGTAACGGCAAGGATAATTTTCTTCTTTTAGTAATTATCAATTCGATTTATTTTTAAGGTCAAAGTTACATATTTATACATAACGATAGTGAAAAATAAATTCATTTTCGAAAAACCAATAATGAACCTGAAGAAAGAAAGTTGATTACCCAATGTGTCATTTTGCTCGAAATCTAATTTAAAAGGCAATGTTTAAATCTGAACAAAAAGTAAGTAAAACAATTAAAGAATTATTCGACAGCTTCTTTTAATCTTTCTGCATTTTCAGCCAATTGTAATGCATCAATAAATTCCTGAACATCTCCATCCATAATGGCCCCCAGGTTATATAATGAAAAATTAATACGATGGTCAGTTACCCTACCCTGTGCATAGTTATAGGTTCTGATTTTTGCCGAACGATCACCAGTAGACACCATCGTCTTACGTTTCTTTGAAATTTCATCCAGATATTTTTGATATTCCATTTCAAAAATACGTGACCGTAGCACACTTAATGCTTGATCATAATTCTTAAGCTGTGATTTTTCATCCTGACAAGTAACCACGATTCCTGTAGGAATATGTGTTAAACGAATAGCCGAATAGGTTGTATTTACAGATTGTCCACCCGGCCCTGAAGAACAATAGGTATCCTTTCTGATATCGCTTACTTTCAAATCTACATCAAATTCATCTGCTTCGGGTAAAACTACCACTGAAGCTGCTGAAGTATGCACACGACCTTGGGTTTCAGTTTGAGGAACCCTTTGAACACGATGAACACCCGATTCATACTTCATTTGTCCATAGACATTTTCGCCTTTCACATCGAGAATGATTTCTTTAAATCCGCCCATTGTTCCTTCTGTCATATCCACAAGCTCCATTTTCCAACCCTTCCTTTCACAAAACTTTGCATACATTCTATAAATATCGCCGGCAAAAATACTAGCTTCATCACCACCAGTTCCTGCACGTATTTCTAGAATTGCATTCTTTGAATCCTGTGGATCGGAAGGTATTAACATTAATCGGATTTCTTCTTCCAATTGAGGTTGAGCTTCCTGTAGCATAGTGAGTTCTTCTTTTGCCATTGCTCTAAAGTCTTCATCTTTTTCGGTAGCTAACACCTCTTTTGCTGATTCAATATCATTTAGCATCTTATTGTAGCGAAAATATCCCTCAATGATGGGTTGAAGTTCTTTATAATCCTTATTCAACTTAATATAACGCTTCATGTCCTGCATGGCTTCAGGATCATTCATTTGTTTTTCTAATTCTATAAAGCGCAGATGTATCGCTTGTAATTTATCGAGCATGGAAATATTATTTTTTTTTGCAAAAGTACTAATAAATAAGGATTTTTAAAGTAGTGCTACACTAAGAATACACAAACTCGCCAAGAGAGGACTTGATAGTAAGTTGCTTGCTTTGATGTTGGTGGCATTTACCAATAATTTTAGCATCTACACCAAAGCCTTGTGCAATACTAATTATTTCATCGGCAACACTACCGTTAACATATAGCTCCATTCGATGTCCCATGTTGAAAACTTTATACATTTCCCAAGCATCTGAACCCGATTGTTGCTGTATAATATGAAACAATTCCGGTACAGGAAACATATTATCTTTAATTATATGAATGTTATCTGTGAAATGAAGCACTTTAGTTTGTGCTCCACCTGTGCAATGAATAATTCCATGGATGGAGGACCGAAAAGCATGAATAGCTTCCCTTAAAATTGGATAATAAGTGCGGGTGGGAGATAATATAAGTTTACCGAGTGTTAAGCCTGAGGCGGTAGAATCTAATATATTCAGATTACCACAATAAGTAAGATCATCAGGAATATCATGGTCGAAAGTTTCAGGATATTTTTGGGCATACTGATGATTTAACACATCGTGACGGGCTGATGTGAGTCCATTGCTACCCATTCCTCCATTATATTCTTCTTCATAATTTGCTTTTCCGAAAGAGGAAAGTCCAACAATAACGTCTCCTGGCTTGATGTTCATCTGAATGACTTCTGAGCGTTTCATGCGGCTCACCACTGTTGAATCGACAATAATTGTCCTTACCAAATCGCCAACATCGGCAGTTTCGCCGCCGGTTGAATAAATGTTTAATCCAAAACTTCTGAGCTTTTCTAAATATTCTTCTGTCCCTTGAATAATGGCTGAGATTATTTCGCCCGGAATTTTGTTTTTATTTCTTCCAATTGTGGAAGATAATAGCATATTATCTAAAGCTCCAACACAAAATAAATCATCGGTATTCATTACGATGGCATCCTGTGCTATGCCTTTCCAAACTGAAACATCTCCGGTTTCTTTCCAATATAAATATGCCAAAGAGGACTTGGTTCCGGCACCATCTGCATGAACTAAATTACAATAGTCAGGATTGCCCGTTAAAATATCGGGAACTATCTTACAAAAGGTATTTTCGAATATTCCTTTATCAATTGACTGTATTGCTGCATGTACATCTTCTTTTGCAGCCGATACTCCTCGTTGACTATATCTCATTTTCTTTCTTTAAAAACGAAAAGCATCCGGTTTGTTTGGATGCTTTTCTATTAAAATTAAACTTAGGGCCTAATTAAATATAAGTTGTTTCTTTTCTTTATCAATGGTAAAAGCACCAATTTTTTCAGTAAACACTTTTTCTCCAATCATAATGGGTTGTTTCATAGCTTTCATTACAGTAAATCCAAGATTGTTGACAATTTTGTTTCCAACTTTAACTTCTTTAATTACCAGTACTGATTTTTCGATAATATTTCCGTCAGGTCCAATTGCTTTTTCTCCTAAAACAAAATCTGATTTGCTAATGCGAGCTTCTTTTAAGAACTTCATGGCTTCTTCCATCGAAATTTGGATTTTATCTGTTTTATCAATTGCCATTGTGAGTGTCCGTCCTAAAACAATTGCCCCAACACGATAGGTGCCGCCTGTATCTACAATTGAAACTACGTTATCTTCAGGGTTAATTGCAATTTTAAATTCTTTTGCAATAGTATCATTTGATGGAGGTGGAACGAAGTCGTTGCGCAAAATGCTAAATTCTGTACGACGATTCAGTTGATGAGCGGCTTCTTTTTCCTCAGTTGATTTCAAAGTATTGATATAATCTACCGTAAGTTGAGTTCCTTTTGTAAAAGTGAAAGTTTTTTTATCTCTAATCACAGTTTTATCTGCTTTCAAAGTTCTGGGCACTTTTTCGCCGTAACCTTTTGCCACTAAACGACCAGAATTGATTCCACGAGAAATAAGGAAATCAACAACTGACTGTGCTCTTTTTTGTGATAGGCTATCGTTAGTCATTGGAATTGGACGAGCATCAGTGTGAGAACGAAGTTCAATTACAAGACTTGGATTGGTTTGAAGAATTTTTATCAAATCAATTAAGGAGTCTTGCGACTCGGCTTTTAAATCCCACTTGGCTAGGTCATATAAAATTTCGGGAAGCTCGATAGGTTCAATTGGAATTGGAACTAAACGAAAATCGTGAACGAAATCTTTATTTTGATTTAAACCCACTGTGGTTTCTTTTCCTTTATCTCCAAAATAACCGGTTTTTGTAACAGCTAAATCGTAAGAAGTATTAGGGAGAATTTGTTTTTTATCATAAGAATAAAATCCTTTATTGTCAGTCTTTACTTCAACCAAGGTTCCATCTGAGCCTTTCAATTTCACTAAGGCACCTGGAATTAGCTGCAAAGTGCTATCGTCTCTAACAACCCCTTTTAGGGTATAAACCAAAGGTGGTAAATAGAACGAATACAGGTCGTCGCCGCCACGGCCTCCTTTTCGGTTTGAAGTAAAATATCCACGTTCGCCATCTGTATTTTTTTCGTCGTAAATCAATCCGAAATCATCATAAGAAGAATTCAGAGGGGATTTGAGGTTTTCGGCAACACCCCATTCCTGTGTTTTTTTATTTTTCACAGACTTAAACATATCTAAGCCTCCCATACCTGGTAAATAATTAGAGGAGAAGAATAAAGTTGAATCGTTGCGCAATACGGGGAACATTTCGTCGCCGGGGGTATTAACGTTTCCACCAAGATTCACCGGATGGTCAAAAGGTTTTGTTTTTTTGCTACGGGTGGCTACCCAAATATCTTTTCCGCCAAATCCACCGGGCATATCTGAAACAAAATACATCGTCAATTCGTCTTCTGTTAAGCTTGGATGGCCAACTGTGAAGCTATCGGTAGTAAGTTTGAGAACTTCCACATCGCCCCACGATTTTCCTTTTTTCTGCGAAACGCAAATCTGGCAGCCTGATTGTTTCTTTTTTTCGTTTGGGCAACGGGTAAAATAGATGGTAGTTCCTTTTTCGTTGAACCAGGCTTGGCCTTCGTTGGCTTCAGAATTAATGATGTGTTCGTCTTCTTCAAATAAAACCGGTGTGCTCCAGTTTCCTTTACGGTCTGCTTGAATAATATAAAAATCTGAGAAATTTTGCCCTGTCCATGCATCGAGTCCATGACCGGTTGAGCCATCGCGTGCCGAGGTGAAAACGATGCTGTTATATTTACGCTTATCATTATAGGCTGGCGAAAAATCGTCTTCACGCGAATTATATTTCTTTTCGTTGGTCACCTGATAACGTGTGGGATTATCTTTCCAAGCAAGAGCTAAAGTGCATGATTCTTCGCCAATTTTTCCTTCAGGGTCATTGGGAGCTATCACTTCATACGCTTTGTATTGAATGAGCGCATCGGCATACTTTTCATTCATTTTTAGTGAATTTGCATATTTCAACAAAATGGTAGGGTCTTGTTTTTGGAGATTCGATTTTACCAATCGTCCAAACTGGTCTTCCATTCTTCTCGAATCGTTCTTTTTCAGATAGCATTCGGCTATTTGAATCAGGATACGCGATTTTTCTATTCGATTCTTTTTCACCTTGCTGTATGCTTTTTTATACATGTCGATGGCCGAATCGTATTGTTCAAGTTTAAAGGCTTCATCAGCTTCTTGAGTGTAGTTACGTTGAGCTGAAAGGAGTGAACTGTAGAATACCATTACAGTTACCAAAGCCACAAAAAGGATAATTTTTATTTTCATGTGTTGAACATTAATGAATGTTAAAAGTGGGTGCTAAAATAAGTAAAATATTTTATCTGCAAAAAATAATTGTTTTTAATTTTCGATGAGTCCTTTGTATTATACTATTGTCAATGGTTTAGGGTTGCAAATATCGAAATAAAATCTTTATCAGCGACGTTTTTATTTTGAGATTTTGAAGTTTTTATTTTCACTTTTTTGATTTTGGGCAAAGATATTAGAAAATATTGAATTTTCGGGCTTTATTTTGCTTTGTGAACTTAGTTTCCTCGAATTGAGTTCTTCGAATGAATTTCATTTTCGTGAAATGTTTTGCTGAAAAACTAAAGAAAATGGTTCTTCTAAACCGGAAATAATTATTTTTTATCTTATTTTCAGCAATTTAATAAGTTTTCATTTGAATAATTTGAAACTATGAGGGGGGTATAAAGTTTTTATTTTTAATAAGATCAAAAAAATATGATTCGCTTTAATTCACTCAAAAAAAATCCTGCTCTCATCAGAAAGCAGGATTTGGAATTTTTTTTCAATAAGAATTAATTGCTGATAGTGGCAATGTCTGAACGAACCCCAACTTCTTTGTCATTAAATATCAAAACAACATAATATTGCCTTTGTTCGGAGGCGACATTGCCCAAATTTGGACGGGTATCAACCGTATGTGGGTGAGTAACATATTTCAGAAATGTAAATTCGGTTTCGCTGCCTCTTTTACAATAAATGTAACCGCCTTTGCAGTGTTCGAGTGTGAATTTTATATCAATTCCCAACTCAATTTTGGTGAGGAGAACCTCGGTTTTCACCGTGTTAAAATCGATAATAATTTCTTCGCCAACCACTCCCAAAGCTTTGCCAATGGCTTCGGTGTAGCCCGATGTAGTTTTGTAACCTTTAATTTTTGGACGTAAAGTGTCGATAACATTTTCAATCGCGGTCATTTTTTCTTCATTTTTCATTTCGGCTTCTGCCTTAGCTGCCAGGGCTGCTTCAATTTTTGTAATGATTAGATCGCAAAGTGCCTGTTGAGCCGAAATTTCCAGGGCTGTTAAGCCAAGTGCCGAACCATAAATGCCAATGTTTAATTTATAGAGCAATGCCCATTCTTTTAATTCTAAAAGTTGTTTGGGGAAAAAATCTTTTCTTGCCATGAGGGATTTGTTTTTTAGATTATTTAATTCTATTTACGCTTGCAAAACTATGAAAAATATTTTATTTAATCATTTGATTTGAAAAAAAGATTTTGATGAAACTTTGTGAGATAAAAAATGATTGGTTTGAATGCCTCATCAGAGTATATTTTCCCACATTCGTTTTGTTGGGATGCACATGCGTTTTAGCCGAATGTGCATCTCAATCCTTCAGATGCGCATTCCAAAATTTCGGAGGTAGGTGCGCTTCATTCGGATGCACATCCCAATGCTTTAGATGTACATTCTGAAAATCCGCACGCACATCCGAAGCGTTCAGATTTGCGTTCTGATAATCCGCACGTACATCCACTTCGTTAGAATGCACATCCGAAGCGTTCAGATGTGGGGTTTTAACATTTGCTCACTGAAGTACTTCAAAGTTAAATAGTGGAGCATTTCCA
Organism: Bacteroidota bacterium; assembly: GCA_037144095.1. Taxonomy (GTDB): domain Bacteria; phylum Bacteroidota; class Bacteroidia; order Bacteroidales; family CAIXTV01; genus CAIXTV01. Next base: position 10,610 of record JBAWXL010000016.1, on the reverse strand, counting down.
TCCTTATATTATTATGCATTACATTTGCATTTATAAAATCACACCTAAGCATTATGCGAATAGCCGGAATCTTATTATTAATTATCTGTTTTTCATGCCACCAATCGCCTGAAACAAAACCGCTGGCAATCGAAGGCAAGAAAGATTCAATTCTTATTTCTCAAAAAACTCCAGTTAATTCAGACACTCTTAAAGGTGGAAAATCTATTATGCTTGAAAAACATTCAGGCAAAAAGAACAAGTCGGCTAAAAGTAAAATCAGATATGAGCGAATGGGGTCTTACCCTACCGACGATAATTTTAATGGTCAACCCCTGCTTGAACAATGCGATATTCCATCAAATATATTAAAATCAGTGCCCGATACCCTTTTGAAATTAGCTAAAGCATATTATTTGAATTTCGAAAGGCTGTTTCCCAGATCAATTGCTGATAATTTCGAAACAGGAGTTTCTACCGAACACATCACTTACCCCAAGCTCATATTTCAATTTGAATTGTTCGAAAATGAATTTGCCGAAAAAGCTTACTACGTGAAATCCATCAGCATAATTAAGGATATAAACGGGAAATTGGTGGTGGAATAAAATTATTTGGAATTAAAAATCTAAATTTCATTCAAAAAAAAACTCCCGAATTGCTCCGGGAGTTTTATAACAATCAAACAAAACTATTTTTTTGCTTTTAAAGCGAGTTTTCTTTCTTTACGACGATTGCTCATCATGATAAAGTCGTAAGCAATAGGTGTGGCATTGAACACAGATGAATAAGTTCCTACAACCATACCAACTAATAAACAGAACGTCATACCACGTAGAATTTCACCACCGAAAATAAACATGGCAATTAATACCACAATTACAACACCTGAAGTATTGATGGTTCGACCCAGCGTGCTATTGATAGCGCCGTTAATATTGTCAGCCAACGTACGTTTTGGATAGAGACTCGTATATTCACGAATTCTGTCGAAGATGATAACCGTATCGTTGATTGAGAACCCGATGATGGTTAGAATAGCCGCAATGAATGCCTGGTCAATTTCGAGGTTAAATGGAAGTATTCCATAGAAAATCGAATACATCGACATGGCAATAAATGAATCGTGGAAAAGCGATGCAACCCCACCAAAGCCCCATTGCCATTTTTTAAAACGAATGGCAACATATATAAATATAAGGAGTAAGGAGAAGAAAACAGCGTAAATAGCACCGATTTTAATGTCCTTAGCAACGGTTGGTCCCACTTTTTGTGAACTTAGTTTTCCAACGAGATTTTTTTCATCGCTATGATAAAACTCTTCAAACGTAATTGATTTTTTGAAATAGGTTTTTAAACCTGCATATAATTTAATGTCCACCATCGAATCAGCTTTCGGGTCTTGGCTATCTACCAAATATTTAGTAGTAACTTTAATCTGATTGTCGGGACCGAAAGTTTTCACTTCAGGTTCCTGACCTAATTGTTGCCCTAACGAAAGTCGGATAGCATCGGTATTCACATTTTGATCAAAGCGTACAACATAAGTTCGACCACCGGTGAAATCTACACCCGGATTTAATCCACGAACAAATAATGAAATGATACCTATAAGAATTACCACTGCCGAAGCCACATATAATTTCTTTCTAATTCCGATGAAGTCGATATGAATATTGGTAAATAAATTCTTGGTATATTTATTCCAGAATGAAATATGAATATTTTTATTGATCATCCATTCAAAGATAATACGTGAGATGAAGATGGCAGTAAACAGAGAAAGCACCAAACCAATAACCAAAGTGGTAGCAAAACCCTGAACAGGACCTGAACCGAAAATGTACAACACAACCCCAGTGATAATATTCGTTACGTGACTGTCGATAATGGCAGGATAAGCATGTTTATATCCATCGGCAAGTGCCAGTCGCATTCCTTTGCCCAATCTGACTTCCTCACGAACACGCTCGTAGATAACCACGTTTGCATCCACCGCCATCCCCATGGTTAGTACCATACCTGCAATACCGGGCAGTGTTAGAACAGCACCCACTGAAGCAAGCACACCTAATAAGAAAAACACATTGGTAAATAAAGCTAAGTCGGCAACCAAACCTGCTCTGTTATAATAGAAGCCCATATATAATAATACGAGAACAAAGGCTAAAATAAATGAATTTAAACCGGCATTGATTGATTCCTTACCTAAAGAAGGTCCAACCACTTCTTCCTGAACGATGCGTGCAGGAGCGGGAAGTTTACCGGCTTTTAAGATGTTGGCTAAATCCTTTGCTTCTTCAAGGGTGAAGTTACCGGTGATAGAAGAATGTCCGTTTGGAATTTCGCCCTGAACTGTTGGGAATGAATACACATAATCATCCAACACAATAGCGATTGATTTTCCAATGTTGTCAGCAGTTAATCTTTTCCATGTTTTTGCACCGATAGAATTCATCGACATGGCAATTTCGTTTCCACCACTTTGGCTAAAATCCTGACGGGCATCAACAATTACATCACCACCCAAAGCAGCAGACTGATCACGTGAATTAATTCTAAGAGCGATTAACTGATGTACCGGATTATTTTTATCAATTGATTTAACTGTCCAAAGTAATTTAAGATTTTTAGGTAAAACATTTCTAAGCTGAGCCAACATATAGTTAACCTTAGCTGTATCTTTTGCAGCAGTGTAACCTACAACAGGTCCTTTATTGGGGAAATAATTTCCTTTTTTATCCTGAACCAAAGCAGGTTTCAGATAAGCAAACAGGGGATGTTCTCTGGCATATTCTTCAAACGATTGTTGTTCTTTTCCTTTCCCTTTTGCTTTAGCAGTGTCTTTTGAAAGTTTACCAAGCAAGCTTGTGTCTTTTTTCCCTGAAATTGAATCAAGCAATGTGTTTTTTGCTTCAGCAGTTTTGGTTGTATCATTTGCTTTTAATGAATCAACTGGGTTCAAATTAGTGAAAGTAGCCAGTTTTTTATCAGCATCAGATAAATATTGGTACATTTCACCATATTCAAAAGTTTCCCAAAACTCTAGCTGAGCAGTTCCCTGCAACAGTTTTCTAACTCGTTCGGGTTCTTTTATACCAGGAAGTTCAATAAGAATTCTGCCTGATTGAGGTAATAATTGAATATTAGGCTGAGCTACACCAAAACGGTCAATACGAGTTCGAAGAATATTGAAGGTACGATCAATTGCACTCTTGGTTTCTTCAGAAATTACTTTTAAAACTTCGTCGTTGGTCGAACTCGATTTGATTCTATCTTTCAGTTGAAATGCAAAAATGGCAGCCAATTGTGCATTAGGGTCAACTTCTTTAAAAGATTCGCCAAACAATTTCACAAAATCAGTTTGACTGGTTTTTTGTTTTTCAATCGATAAATCAATTGCTTTATTTAATGTAATATCTTTGCTCTGACCAGATAATGCTCTTATGATATTAGGAACAGAAATTTCCATTGTAACATTCATCCCCCCTTTTAAGTCGAGACCCAGGTTGATTTCGCGGTCTTTACATTCTTTATAGGTATATTTTCTTACCAATAAGTTATACACAACTTCATTAGACATTGAGTCTAAAAAATATTTTTCGCGAGCTTTGGAAATCGAATCCACCAGATAAGTTTCTAACAAAGCATTTCCATTGGCAATTTTTTTAGCCTGCACTTGAACTTCGGGCAGTTGAGAGTATTCTTTTGCACTACTTTCTATTCTTTTTGTAAAGAAAGTAAACGATAGTTGGTAAATACAAACTATTGCAAATGCTATAGCCAAAAATTTAATTGAACCTTTATTTTGCATGTTTTCAGAGTATTAATAAACTTTTTAATTTTGAGGGTGCAAATATAGAATAAATTCATGATTTAGCAATCAAACTCTGAAAACTTTTGCTGAGGAGAGTCCGATATTATGTGTAATTTTGTGCTGTGAATCTATCTTTTTCTTTCTTCAAATCAACCGGCAAATTTAATAATTCATTCAATATATCAGATGTTTAAATCCTTTAAGTTAATATTTATTTTTATCAGCCTTGCCTGTTCAACTCAGGCACAATATTTTGATTATGGATTTACGCATGATGTTTTTCCAACTGTGATAGACTCGGGAAATATTCAATTAAAATATCCCTGGGCAGGTGGAATGCACGCTTGTCAGTTTGCTCAAATGGATTTAAATAATGATGGAAAGAATGATCTTGTTGTGTTCGACCGTAACGGCAGTCGCATTATTCCATTTATAAATAATGGAAGTGCAGGGCAAACCCAATATAATTGGGAACCGAAATATGCTTTGTATTTCCCTCCGATGCACGATTGGATGGAACTGAAAGATTACAATTGTGACGGGAAACCTGACATTTTCACTTATGGCAATGGTGGAATCAGGATATTTAAAAATGTTTCCGATACAATTCCCCGTTTTAAACTTGAAACTGATCAATTACTCTCCTATTATTATAATGGATATACCAATTTATTTGTGCTTTCTGCTGACTTTCCTGCTATTGTCGATATTGATGGTGACGGCGATTTAGATATTCTGAATTTCTGGGTTATGGGCATGTATGTAAATTATCATAAGAATTTTAGTAAGGAAGACTTTGGAAATTGTGACAGCCTTGATTTCAGACTTCACTCAACCTGCTGGGGTTTGTTTTCGGAAAATGAGGCTTCCAATGTATTGACTTTAAATGATACGACTTGTGGAAGCAATAAAACCCATTTAGAAAAACATTCCGGTTCAACATTGTTGGCATTTGATGCCGATGGGGATGGTGATAAGGATTTATTAGTTGGCGATGTCGATTATTCTAATTTGATTTTGCTAAAAAATGGAGGAAATCCTGATTCATGTCGTATGATTGCTCAGGATACTCTTTTCCCTTCAAACAGTGTAGCAGTTAATATGGTTTCATTTCCTGTAGCAACACTTGTGGATGTAAACAATGACCAGAAAGATGATTTGGTGGTCTCCCCTTTCGATCCTTCTTTTGAAAGATCTATTTCAACTCATTCCACATGGCTTTATATGAATACAGGAACTCAACAACATCCTGTTTTTACTTATTCACAGAATGATTTTTTGCAAAGAGATATGATTGACGTGGGTGTAGGAGCTTATCCTGTTTTATCCGACTGGGACTCGGATGGCTTACTGGACTTGTTTATTAGTAATTACGGAGAAATTGATTCAGTTTGGATGGAAAATGGTTATCTTAATACTCGCTTGATTTCTTCAATTGCCCTTTATAAAAATACAGGAACTGCCCAACAACCCGCTATTCGTCTGATAACTAAAGATTACGCTAATCTTTCATCCTTAAAATCAAAAGCCCTTTATCCAGCTTTTGCTGATGTAAATGGCGATGGAGCTATTGATTTATTACTTGGCAACTCGGATGGGAGTATTATATATTTACAGAATACTGCCGGGGTGGGCAATTTGCCGGTGTATTCAAATCCTATATTTAATTATCAAAACATTAATGTTGGGGCATATAGCACTCCTCAAATTATAGATCTTAATCAGGATGGTTTAAAAGATTTGGTTTCAGGAAGTCAAAGTGGGACGATTTCTTATTATAAAAATACAGGAAGTAATATTTCGCCTGTTTTCACTCATATTACAGATAGCCTTGGGAAAGTGAATGTACGCGATTACAATGCTTCTTATTATGGATATAGTATACCTTGTTTTTTTAATTATAATGGAAGTTTAAAACTATTTGTCGGCTCAGAATCAGGTAATCTTTATAGTTATAAAAACATCCAGAATAATTTGACCGGGGCTTTTACTGTTGGAGATACGATGTTTTATGTTTCCGATTCGAGTTTGCACAGAATTAATGAAGGCATCAGAACAGCTCCTGCCATTGCCGATTTGGATTTGAATGGTTTTCCCGATTTAATTGTTGGGAATTATGCAGGAGGTTTGAGTTATTATTTTGGAACGAATCCACCTCCCTTTTGGATGGGGATTTCTAACATTCAGGAAGATATTGACTTTAATATATTTCCTAATCCTTCCAAGGATTTAGTTAATATCAAAATACATTCATCTAACAATCAAACCTATTTATTGTGTTTAAAAGATGTAATGGGAAAGATAATATATCAGGAAAAAATAAAGGAAAATACTTCTGTTAACCTTCAGCAATTCCCTTCCGGAATATATTTTTGTTCTTTAATGGATGAAACAAGTTTTTCTTCAACAAAATTGATGACCAAAAAATTAGTGATTATTCATTAATTCCTTGTTCTAAAAGTCAGGGTTTTGTATTTGTAGTCGATTTTGGCTTTATATTTTAGAAACAAATCGCCTCCTAAAATTCCGTCAATGGGTTCCAGATTAAGTTGCTGAAAGACATTGTTTACATGTGATAAATCTAATAAAACAACACGGTATTGTGGTTTGGAAAATGTCGCCATTGATAGTAATTCTATTGTAAGAATATGACTCGTTAGACTGTCGGTCCCTACGCCGGTGGATTTCATTTCATTCAATTCAGGTTCGGGTTCAGAAACGAACTTCCCGATGCCTCCAATGTCCATCACCGTGTTGGAAGCTCCGGTATCTATAATAAATTTTGCGGGGATATTATTGATATTTACATCAATAAGGATATGACATCCATCTTTTTCGGCATAGATGAATTGAAAAGGAATTTTATGAAGCATTAAGAATAAAAGTCTAAAAATTAGGTTTAATAGAGTAACGATTATAGAATTCTTCCACTATTTTCACTGCTTCATCGGCTGTATCCACTAAGGAGAAGATGTCCATATCATCGGGTTTAATGTTGTGTTCTTCGAGGGCTTTATTTTTTATCCAATCAATTAAACCTTGCCAATAATCTTTTACCATCAATACGATGGGAAAACGAACCATTTTGTGCGTCTGAATCAATGTGATAGCTTCAAATAATTCGTCTAAAGTACCGAAGCCACCTGGCATCACGATATAGCCTTGTGAATAGCGCATAAACATTACTTTACGAACAAAGAAATAATCGAAAGTAACCAATTTGTCGGGGTCGATGAAAGGATTTGATGATTGTTCAAAGGGCAAGGCTATATTTAATCCTACTGACTTTCCGCCAGAGAAGTGAGCACCTTTGTTAGCTGCTTCCATAATTCCGGGTCCGCCCCCGCTGATGATTCCGAAACCTTTTTTGGTGAGTTGATAGGCAACTTTTTCTGCTAACTTATAATAACGATGTGAAGAATGAGTTCGGGCTGAGCCGAATATGGTAACGCAAGGACCAATCTTGGTAAGTTTCTCAAATCCTTCGACAAATTCTGCCATCACTTTGAATATTTCCCAGGAATTTTCGGTCTTGGTTTCTTGCCAGTTTTTCTGCGAAAAAGCTTCTCTAATTTTTTCATCCTCTAAATCATTCATTTTATTTCAATTTTGAACTGTAAAAGTACTAATTTTATGTGATAACGAGCTTTCATCAATTTTTATTTTGAAAAATATAGTTAGAATTGAATAAGCTCCAAGTTCAGCTTTAAGGTATCTTAATGACTTAAAATCGGATTAGCTGAAAACCTCTGTGATTTTTGAGCACTTTAATTAGTTTAGGCATAGTTTCTCCATTATCTTTAAATGAAAGTTTTGGAGGACAGTAAGAGAATACAGCTATTGCGTTAAAAATATTAAAGAAAAATACACTAATCGATCGAAGTATGGGGATTTCAATTTGACAAATATTCTATAGCTCACCAAATACTGAATCAATTACTGAACTCTTTCTAAACATAAGTTTTTCTTCTATTATAAACACATTTAATTCCTGTCCATGCCAAATAGCGCTGACCTTTTTCAATCCAAATTTATTCATTTATTTCACTTTGAAATCAATCATTTAGACCCTGTAAACACCTTTGGACAATGTTGATTTAGAGTTTTAAAGGTTGATGAAGTCAATTAATGAATTCTTTAGAGAATATTATTGAAAAATGTTTACAGCTATAACATCCCCTATAAATTGGATTATGGTTTCAATATAAATTAGTAATTTGCTTTTTGCCGACCGCCTATTGCCGATTTATAACACAAACTTTTACTATCTTTGTTGCCTATTATGAAAAGAAAACTATTATTAATAAGTAATTCAACCAATTTTGGTGAAGCTTATCTGGGATGGACTCTTCCCATTATCGAAGATTTTATCAAAAAACACGAGTTAAAAAAGCTCATTTTTGTGCCTTATGCGGGCGTTTCGATGAGTTATGATGTGTATTATGACAAAGTGAATGAGGTGTTTCGCAATTTTGGCGTCGAACTCGGCTCTGTGCATCTGGAAGCCGAACCTGCAAAAGCCATTGATGAGGTTGATGGCGTGGTGGTGGGCGGTGGAAACACTTTCCATCTGGTTTATATGTTGCACCAGACGGGTTTGATGCAAAAAATACGTGAAAAAGTGTTGGATGGGATGCCTTTTATGGGCTGGAGCGCGGGTGCAAACATTGCCTGCCCCAGTTTGAAAACCACCAACGACATGCCGATTATCGAACCTCAGTCGTTCAATTGTCTTGAGCTGGTTCCGTTTCAAATAAACCCACATTATATTGATGTAAACCCCGTTGGACATGGAGGAGAGACCCGCCAGCAACGCATAGAGGAGTTTTTATGTGTGAACCGCCACATAAAAGTGGTGGGCTTGCGCGAAGCAACTGCATTGTTGATTCACGACAACACCTGCAAGCTATTGGGAACACGCAATATGATGTTGTTCGAACATCAACAGCCCGCCCGCGAACTGAATGTGGGCGATGATTTGAGCTTTTTGCTGTAAGAAATTATTTGAGAGAATAAAACCTACCAGGTTTCGGAAACCTGTTAGGTTTAAGAAGCCAAAAAGGAATTATAATTCCTTTAATTTTTCAGGCACTTCCTTTGCCAATTGTTTGATTTCGGGCAACAAAAATGAGGCTGTGCGAAAGATGGGATAGTAGAGATATGATTTTTCGCGTTGTTTTTGTGTGATAAAAGTGTGTTTCACATCGTAAGCCTCGATAAGCATCAAGAGCATTCCGGTGAGTATGGCGGCTTTCAGCACCCCGAACACTAAACCTCCCAGCTTGTTAAATAAACCTAAGGACAAGCCTGATGCAAGTTTGTCTAACACTTTGGAAGATAATTTTATGGCAAGGTAAACCACCACAAAGGTCAGGATGACGGCCAACACGGGAATTGATTTTCCGGCAAAGCCATGCAATTGCAATTGTTCGACCACGAAACCCGAGAAACGGAATGCGAAAAATGCGGCAATGATTAGGGCTAAGCAGGAAGCGACTTCGATGATTAAGCCATTCATCAAGCCACGAATGCCAAACCATAAGAGCGGTATGAAGAGGACAATGTCTATTGCTTCCATGCTATTTCTTTTTTCGCAGACCCTTTGTAAGTTCGGTAGCATACACAAAATCATTCAGCTCCGTATTGTCCGTATTCATAACATTTACGTTGCTTCCCTCCCACCATAATTCACCTTTATGAATAAAAGCAATCTTATCGCCAATTTCGATAACCGAATTCATATCATGCGTATTAATTACAGTAGTGATGTTATATTCTTGTGTGATTTCGCGAATCAAATTGTCAATAACGTTCGACGTAATCGGATCGAGGCCAGAATTGGGCTCATCGCAAAACAGATAACGCGGATTTACAGAAATGGCACGCGCAATTGCCACACGTTTTTTCATACCTCCGCTAAGTTCCGACGGGAAGAGCTTGTCGGTGTTTGGGAGGTTCACTCTTTTCAGACAAAACTGCGCACGGTCGCGGTTTTCCTCCTTAGTGTTGTTTGTGAACATCGATAGGGGAAACATCACGTTTTCGATGACATTCATCGAGTCGAACAAGGCGCCTCCCTGGAAGAGCATGCCCATTTCCTGGCGGATATCTTTTCTTTGCTCAAAGTTCATGTCGGAAAAGCAACGCTCATTGAAAAATATTTTTCCTTTATCTACTTCAAACAAACCGACTATGCATTTCATTAAAACGGTCTTGCCCGAACCACTCTGACCAATGATAAGATTGGTTTTGCCTTGTTCGAACTGAATGTTGATGTCTTTCAACACAGGCTGATTATTAAAAGATTTGAATATGTGAATTGCTTCTATCATGCCAATAAGAGTTGAGTGAGAATCAGGTTGAATAAAATAATGAAGATGCTGCTCGATACGACAGCTTTAGTGCTTGCCTTGCCCACTTCGAGTGCCCCTCCGCTGATGTTATATCCATTATAGCTCGAAATAGTGGAAATGATGAAGGCAAAAACGATGGTTTTTATGATGGAATAAAACACATCGTAGGGGTGAAAGTCTAATTGCAAACCGTCGATGTAGTTTGGGGAAGAAACCAATCCGGTGAGCACACCGGCAAGCCAACCTCCTGAAATGCTTAAGAACATACTCATCGTGATTAAGAAAGGATTGATGAGCACTGAGGCAACTATTTTGGGGAGAATTAAAAAATTGGCCGAGTTGATGCCCATTATTTCGAGGGCATCTATTTGTTCGGTGATGCGCATGGAACCCAATTCGGAGGCAATGCTCGAACCCACTTTGCCTGCGAGAATCAGACTTATAATAGTCGGACAAAACTC
>JBAWXL010000015.1:0-31651 GCA_037144095.1 Bacteroidota bacterium | reverse complement strand
AACATTGAGCACGCCAAAGTATGTCGCTCTGGTATAATTGTGCATAATCAATTAAAGTAAATTCTATTTTCATTCGTCTACCTGTTTATATGGACGAATTAATTGCATTACCGATGGCTCAGCAACAGCAGCAAAGTATCAAACAAGCCGTACAGGATTATGGAAAGCGTTTATTTGGTTTTATACGCAGCCGCGTTAAAAACGAAGAAGACGCAAAAGATATCCTGCAAGATGTTTGGTATCAGTTGTCATCTATTGTCGACACAGGAACTATTGAACAAATAGGTTCGTGGCTTTTCCGGGTGAGTAGGAACAAAATAGTGGATAAAAGCAGAAAGCAAAGCACACTATGGCTCGACGAAATGGCTTATGAAAATGAAGAGGGCGAAATGATTTTCCCCGAAGCTTTGTTCCTGAATAGTTCAGACCCTGAAACAGCATTGGACAGGGCTTATTTCAAGGAAAGCTTGTTCAAAGCCTTGAATGAACTGCCCGAAAAACAAAGGGATGTGTTTGTATGGAACGAGCTGGAAGATATGACGCTGCAAGAGATAGCTGATAAAACCGGTGAGAATATTAAGACGATCATTTCGAGAAAGCGTTACGCAGTGGTGCACCTTCGCGAAAGGCTTCAAGACTTTTATTACAATTACTAACATTTAAAAAATTAAAAATTATGATGTGTTGTGGAGAAAACAGGGGAAAAGCTTTTTGGATAAAAAGAGCAATATTTATCCCTATTGCAATTGCCGGCGGAATATTTATTTTTGGCTGGGTTGTTATGCAACTTTGGAATGCAATACTGCCGGCTGTGCTGGGAGTGAGCGTTATTACTTTTTGGCAAGCTTTAGGTATTCTGATCTTGTCGAAGATTTTGTTTGGCGGATTTAAGGGAAGTCATGGACATCCCAAATCGAATCACTTTCATGATAGGCATCACAAATGGATGCACATGTCGTCTGAAGAAAGAGAGAAAATGAAAGCCGAATGGAAAGGCAGATGTGAACCTCAGAGCCAACAAGAGTAATCAAATTTCAACTCATCCGATGGCAAGAATTGTTGAATTATTGTCGTCAGATGAGTTTTCTACCTATATTATTAAGGTGAAGATAATATTATCTGATTAAACTTAGCGAGCCAGTTCTTTTATAAGTGTTCCCTAGGAAATCTTTATATTTCAATGCATAAATGTAGGTTCCCTGGGGAGCATCTTTATATTGAAATTGACCATCCCAACCGATTTCGATTTGGTTGGAAGTGAAGATGAGTTGTCCCCAACGATCATAAATGGTCATTTCAAATCCGAACACTCCTTCTCCGTATGCTTTGAAAACATTGTTCAGACTTTGGTAGCAAGGTGTGAAGGCATTTGGGATATATAGTTTTATGTCTGGATATACCACGATGGTAATACTGGTGGAGTCGGTGCAACCATCTGCATTGCTGACAAAGAGTGTGACAAAGTAGTTTTGGGCGTTAGCATTGCTATAGGTATGATAGAAATCGCTGACCATTGAATAAGAAGCATCCCCAAAATCCCATATCCATGATGTACCTCCTGTGGAAACAGCAGTGAAATGTATAGTAGGATCAAATATTGATACCGGATTAGGATTAGCTACAATCGCAGGGTTTATTGGAGGATATACCATAACTACGATAGTATCGGTGGCATGGCATGAATGGCTATCGGAACCTATAACGCTATAGATGGTAGTGGCTCCGGGCATAACCAGTGGATTGGAAAGGGTGTTTTGTGTTGACAGGGAAGCATCAGAGATGTTGCTTGTCCAATTATACGTTTGAGCTCCAGCGGCGTTTAGCTGAACTGATTGACCCAAACAAATGGGGTTTGGGCTTGCACTAAGGGTTAATATTAGTGCAGGATAAACGCTGACGAGAACTGAATCTTTTGCTGTTTGATTGCATTTATCAGAAAGTGATAGGTGATAGAGGGTGGTAACTGAAGGGTTGACCAATCGCTGGGTATTAGTATCGCCATTTTCCCAACTAAAAAAATAAGGCTGAATACCTCCACTCCCGCTTGCTGAAATAGCCACTTGGGTCAACCCGCAAATAGTGGTATCGCTGGTAGTATTTGCAATTAATGGTAGATTGGGTAAAATACCAATAGTTAGCGTGTCGTAGTTGCAAGCAGAAGTCTTGATGAGAAGTTGAATATATTTGAATGTGGTAAATGAGCTGTTGTTGTAAGGCGAAATAGTAAACATTAGTGAATCGGTGTTGGCAGGAATGACAATGGTGTCAGGAATTGCCGGGTAGTCGACTCCATTTACAGCTGTTCCCTGTTTAATGATTTGAATCGGATAGTTCACATTTAAGTGTGAGGGTAGTTTGAGTTTGATGATGGCATCGTCGCAGCCACGAATCATCATTGTGTCAGAAACGGCAGGATTGCTGAAGGTATGGCTCACAAGAACCTTTGAGCTTGTGAAGCTGTTGGCTTCAAGGAATACACCTGAATCATAAATTGCATTTGAAATATCGCAAATGGCTATTTTTATGTGATAAGTGGTACATGGAACCACCTTTGCCCAGGCGGTGAGGGGGACAGTAGCACCTCTATAGGTAAGATTTTGTGAGAAAGTATGATAATATTGTGTATAGTTGAGATAACACGGAGTGGAGCTTCCCATAGAAACACCTCCATTCACAGTATTGATGCTTACTGGAAAGTTGGTTCCGGGAACTAAAGCAATATTGCTGTTCACATAGTTTCCACCTGCAGGATTGACACCTGAAATGAAGAATCCAAAAACATCATCATAATCGGTGCAAACGGCTGTCAGATATTCATTGGATGCAAAAACATAGCGAAATTTGACTGTATCTGAGCTGGGAATAAAATCGAATTCGAGACGGGCAACATCATGAAGTGATTTTCCTGGTTTTAAGGCTTGCAATTGCGCATCAGATGTGATTTGAGCGCCATTAATTCCTACACTCAAAGCACCGTTGGTTGCAACATCAATGCCTCCGGTGGAAATGGTTAATCCATTTCCGAAACCCAAATTAGTTGGAGTGCTACCGGTTAAAAAAGAACCAATTTGATTAGATATGGTAATGGTGTTAGGCGAATCGTTAAACTTCACATTGGAAACTGTTACTCCACTTCCCACCAAATAATTCTGTACCAATTGCAAAGGAGTCATTCCAATACCCGAAGTGGTTGTCAATTGAGCAAACAATGGCAAACCAAAGAAAAGGAGAAAAAATAAAGCAATGATTTGCTTTTTCATAAACATAAATGCGAGGCTTAGATGTATAAAGAAACAAATCATTTCTTTATAAGTTGCAAAATTACAACATTTTCGGAATGTGCTAGTATAATTGCAATATTAAAGAAATACCTATAAAAAAAGCTGCCCTTGTGAGGCAGCCCTTTAATTGAAAACATGAACAATTATTTATTGATTCTCATTTTATAAAATGAGCGATATACAAAATATAAAGCTACAGCAAGGAACGCAATTCCAACATAATGAGCAATTGGACGGAATTGAACAGAGATAGCTATTTCCATTGCTAGTAGACCAAACAAAGTGGTAAACTTAATAATAGGATTTAGAGCCACAGAAGAAGTATCTTTAAAAGGATCGCCCACGGTATCACCCACCACTGAGGCTGCATGAAGTTCGGTTCCTTTTTCTTTCATATCTACTTCAATAACTTTTTTGGCATTATCCCAAGCACCACCCGCATTTGCCATAAAAATAGCCTGATACAATCCAAAGAATGCAATAGAAATCAAATAGCTAACAAATAATGATACAGGAGCAGCAAATTTAAGTTTTTCCTCAGGTGACATTGAATCAGTTAAACCTGTAGGAGAAGCAAGGAAAGCAAAAGCCAATGCAAAAGAGAAAACAGCAATAAAAATATTTAACATTCCTTTTTGAGCATATTGAGTACATATCTTAACCACTTCTTTTGACTTTTCAACGTCTGCTTTTTTAGGAGCATTAGGGTCAAGATTAATATGTTGTTTAATATAAGCAACTGCGCGACTTGCACCAGTTGACACAGCCTGAATAGAAGCTCCGGAGAACCAATATACAACTGCACCACCTAAAAGGAACCCGAAAATTGAATAAGGATTCAATAAATTCAATAGCATTTCAGGATGATCAATACCCAAAGTGTGTTGAATTACTAATATTAAAGAGAAAATCATAGTAGTAGCACCAACAACAGCAGTTCCGATTAAAACTGGTTTTGCAGTAGCTTTAAAAGTATTTCCTGCACCATCATTAGCTTCGAGGTAATGCTTGGATTTTTCAAAGTCAGGTTTAAATCCGAAATCTTTTTCTATTTCAGCACTTACATTGGGGATTTCTTCTATTAAAGAAAGTTCGTAAATAGATTGAGCATTATCTGTTACAGGCCCATAGCTATCAACAGCAATAGTAACAGGTCCCATTCCTAACATACCAAAAGCAACTAAACCAAAGGCAAAAATTGAAGGATAAATCATAAATCCATCTAAACCATATGTACTGGCAAAATAGGCCACAAACATTAGTAAGAAAAACACCATACCTTGCCAGAATGCACTGAAGTTACCTGCAACTAATCCAGAAAGAATATTTAATGATGCACCACCTTCTTTTGAAGCTTCAACAACTTCTTTTACATGGGTTGATTTTGGACTGGTGAATAATTTGGTAAACTCGGGGATTAAAGCTGCACCAAGAGTTCCACAACTAATAATAGTAGAAAGAATCCACCACATATCAGTATTTCCTTTAATTTCAGGAATTAAAATATAGCTAATAGCAAAAGTTACAATAATTGATAAAATAGAAGTTATCCAAACTAAGGAAGTTAATGGTTTTTCAAAGTCAAGGTCATCTACTTTGTCATATTTTGCTTTACTGATAACATTATTGATTCCAAATGAAACGATAGATGTAATAATCATCATAATACGCATGGCGAATATCCATACTAATAATTTAGTCTGAAGTTCGGCGCCTGCTACTGCTAAAAGAATAAAAGAGATTAATGCAACTCCAGTTACTCCATAAGTTTCGAAACCATCGGCAGTTGGGCCAACTGAATCGCCTGCATTGTCGCCAACACAATCTGCAATAGTACCTGGGTTCCTTGGGTCATCTTCTCCAATTTTAAAGATTACTTTCATTAAATCAGAACCAATGTCTGCGATTTTTGTAAAAATACCACCAGCAATACGTAATGCAGAAGCACCTAATGATTCACCAATAGCAAAGCCAATAAAACTAGCCCCTGCATATTCGCCAGGAACAAACATTAAAATGATTAACATCATGATTAATTCTAAAGAAATTAGCATCACACCAATACTCATACCTGCATTTAAAGGAATGTTTAATAATTTGATTGGTTTTCTTTCTAATGAAGCAAATGCCATGCGCGAATTAGCCAAAGTGTTCATTCTGATACCAAACCAAGCAACACTATAGGATCCTAAGATTCCTAAGACCGTCCAACCCAAAATCATTGCTACTCCACCAAAACCAAAACTGGCTTCAGATAAATAACCGAAGTAAAAAGCTACCGCAGAACCGATAAAGGCAAAAAGAATAAGCAAGAATTTTCCTTGTTGAAAAAGATAGGTTTTAGATGTTTCAAAAATTACCTGTGCCACATCTAGCATTGACTGATGAGCTTTAATTTTTTTGACTTTTACAAATTGATACAAGCCAAAGAGCATTCCTAAAATGGTAATTAAAAATCCCCAGTATAATATAGACTGGGATTTAATTGCCTCAGGAATAACCAAATTGGCTTCGCTTGAGAAAGCCAAATAGGGTAAAATAATAAGGGATAGGAGCGAAATGGTTTTTTTCATGTGTTTAAATTTAATTATTGATTTGTTTATTTATTTATCGTTTTTCTATTATATCTTCAGGTTCTAAATGCTATGTAATCAGTATCTAAACTTCAAACTAAGTCAATATCAGTAATTGGGTATTTTAGGGTTTAGAATTAAAACCGCGCAAAGATATACTTTTTTTTTCAAAGAAACTGAACATCTTTAATTTAATAGGTATTTTTGATTATTTTAAGATAAACAAAACCCATCTGAAAATGTTGAATGTGGTGATAATTTTAATTTTAATTTGAATACAAAAATATTTTTGTACTTTTATAAAATCTTTTACAGACAATTCGACTTAAGTTACAGATGGAAAAAATACAATTAGAAATAATGGGGATTTCGTTTAGTCAATCTCAAAGCGGAGCTTATGCTTTGATATTGGGAGAAACTAATGGAAACAGGAGACTACCCGTAATTATTGGAGGGAATGAAGCACAGGCAATTGCGATAGAAATTGAAAAAATTAAACCTTCTCGTCCTTTAACGCACGATTTATTTAAGACAACAGCAGAAGCTTTTGGGATTAAACTCGAAGAAATCCTTATAAATCGATTTACAGAAGGAGTTTTTTATGCTAAATTGATTCTTTTTGATGGAAATATTCGTAAAGAGATTGATTCACGTACTTCTGATGCTGTTGCTTTGGCAGTTCGGTTTCGTTGCCCCATGTACACTTTTGAAAACATAATGGTTGCAGCAGGTGTTGTCTTGGATGAAGATGATGCACTGTCACCAAGTCCGAAAAAACAAAAAGAAGAAATTGAAAATGAATCACCTTACGAATCAAATTCTTTAAAAGAACTTGAAGATTTATTGGCAAAAGCAATTGAAAAAGAAGACTACGAAACAGCATCAACCATTAGAGACATCATTAAAAAACGAAAATTATAAAAAACAATACCACTTTAAATAGTCATTTTTTGATCATAAATTTCCTTTTAAAATATTTACTAATCTCCATTTTATTTATTTACTTAAGCATTAATGTAAATAATTGTTTTGCACAGCAAAAAAAAACAGAAAAGGGGATAGCATCATATTATGCTGACAGTTTTAACGGAAGAACCACCGCAAGTGGTGAGGTTTATTCACAAGATAAGCTCACAGCTGCTCATCCGACATTACCTTTTAATACTAAGGTGAAAATTACAAATCTCAGCAACCAAAAACAAGTTGTTGTAAGAATAAATGACAGGGGTCCTTTTATTGGAAACAGAATTATTGATCTATCAAGAGCTGCCGCAGAAGTTTTAGGATATGTTTATGCAGGGCTCACAAAAGTTAAACTTGAAGTGCTAAAAATGGGAGAATCTGGAGATATTAAGCTTGCTACAGTTGAAAAAAAGGTGGTCGTTAAAAAAATAATCACCCAAAAAGATGCACTTCCTGAAATAAAAAAAGACAGCATTTTTTTAGTGCAAACTAAATCTATGAATGGTTATGGTGTGCAATTAATGAGTTTTAGCAGTAAAGACAATTGGTTAATCTTTCAAAAGAAATTTCAAAAAAACTCAAAAAAAACATTACATTGTCAGGAGGTTACACTTCAATCTAAAAAATATTACCGAGCTATTGCAGGAGGTTTTATTACTCAACAAGCAGCCGAAGATTATAAAAAATCTATCCAATCATTGTATCCGGGATGTTTTGTTGTGTACTTTTGATGCCTTAATACATTATATTAATGAAACAATATCTTGACTTACTTTCACATGTTTTAGAAAAGGGTGTTCAAAAAAGCGATCGTACCGGAACCGGAACCATTAGTGTTTTTGGTTATCAAATGCGCTTCGATCTTAATGAGGGTTTCCCTTTACTGACTACAAAAAAACTGCATTTACGATCTATTCTTCATGAGTTGCTTTGGTTTCTTAAAGGAGAAACCAATGTTAAATATCTTCATGATAATAAAGTGAGTATTTGGGATGAATGGGCTGATGCAGAAGGAAACCTTGGACCAATATATGGAGCTCAATGGCGAAGTTGGCAGACCTCCAACCATCGAAATATTGATCAAATTTCGCAAGTAATCGAAATGATTAAAAACAATCCTGATTCCAGACGATTATTGGTAAGTGCATGGAATGTTGGTGAATTGGAAAAAATGGCTTTGCCTCCCTGTCATATTATCTTTCAGTTTTATGTGGCTCAAGGGCAATTATCTTGTATGTTATACCAACGCAGTGCCGATATTTTTCTTGGGGTTCCATTTAATATTGCTTCTTATGCTATGCTTACCCAAATGATTGCACAGGTTTGCGGGCTAAAATTGGGTGAGTTTGTTCAAACATTAGGAGATGCTCATTTATATTTAAATCATATTGACCAAGCAAAACTTCAACTCACTCGTGAGCCAAAATCATTGCCTCGGCTTGATATTAACTCATCAGTTCAGAATATTTTTGAGTTTTCCTTTGAAGACTTTAATCTATTAAATTATGACCCCCACCCCCATATTAAAGCAGCAGTATCCATTTAAATAATCTATATGAAACCTATATCTATCATTGTTGCTATAGCTCAAAATAATGCTATCGGGAAAGATAATAACTTGTTATGGCATCTATCGGACGATTTGAAGCATTTTAAAAAACTCACTTCCGAGCATACCGTTGTAATGGGGAAAAAAACTTGGGAATCCTTACCAAAAAGACCGCTTCCAAATAGAAAAAACATTGTACTAACTGATGTGGAAGGGGAAATGATTGACAACTGCATTACAGTTTATTCAATTCCGCAGGCTATTGAAATGTGTGATGAATCGTCAGAAAACTTTATTATTGGTGGAGGCACTGTGTACAGACAGTTTTTAACAATTGCTCAAACCTTACATATTACCCGTGTTCACAAAGATTTTGAAGCAGATATTTTTTTTCCTGAAATAGATCTAAATATTTGGCATTTGTCTGACGAATCAGAATTGATGCTTGACCTTGCTTCGGGTTTGCAGTTTCAATATTTGACCTACCAACGAAAAGAAGATTAGATATAGAAAATCTGCAAATCTTCTATATCGGGCTTCCCTACTAATCGCAGATAAACCCTGAATATGGTGATTACATCTTTATTACAATAAGATGCAATCCGCTGCAAATTATTGTCGTTCCAATAAACAGCCGCAACCTTACTCCCATCAATGTCATCTTTAGGAGTTGGAATGTGAAAAATGGCTGCCATCAACTCCAAAGAAGTATAATTCTTATAATCGCCAAACTTCCACATTTCCATGGTATCAAGAAAGGGAGTTTCCCAGGGCTTTTTCCCTGTTATATTTAATAGTGCAGGTAGATGAATTCCGAGTATCAACATGCGTCGCGAGATATATGGAAAATCAAATTCTTTTCCATTGTGAGCACACAGAAACCAATTATTTTTGAATGTTTTATGATCCAGAAGCTTTGAAAATTCAATTAATAAAGATTTCTCATCATCATTGGCAAGCGATTTTATCCGAAAACCACCATCGTGAAGATAGCCTACTGAAATACAGATAATTTTACCAAATTCAGAATAGATTCCAGCACGGGGGTAAATACTCTCATCGGTTTCTCCTTCTTTTTGAATGAGTTTTAAAGCTTTTTTGGTCCACAAAGCTTTGTATGGTTCAGGAACATCTTGAAAGGTCGGATATTGAGGAACGGTTTCAATATCTAAGAATAAAATCTTTTCAACAGGAATGACTGGCATGATGTTATATTATTAATAAAGACGTGTTAAAATGGACAATTGAGGAATTTTTCCTGAATACATATTTGTAAATTATTTGGTACGGGTGGTATTGTTTTAATATTTGGTTCTTTCATCAAAGTGTGAAATTTGATATGATAAATTTTCTAACGATTAGGTGCTTGCTTTCAAGGGGTAGAAAATTATAGTTTTACATTACAATTTGTTCGATAGGCAAACTATTTTTCTCGTCGAAATCGAGCATGGCATTGATGAGCATTACTTTTTGATAGCTGAAAATTTGTTTTGCTTTGATGGTTTTTTCGAAAATGAGTCCTTGATTCAACAAGCGACGGCGGGCAGTGCCTTTCAGCAAAAGGGTGGAAGGGGTGAGCCATCTATATCCATCGAAAAAGCATAGGTTTGAAAAAGATGTGTCGGTGACGAGTCCGTTTTTCACGATAATAATATCGTCTTCGACAACATTTTTGAGCAAGCGGTGGAAACAAGTACGATCTGTAAATTTGTTAGCATAGCTTATGCTATCGTCGTTGACCAACTTTAGGCTTTGAATTTTTTTGGGTGTGTATTGAGAATATTCGATGTCAAACTCTTCGCTATTGTAGCTGAACTTACATTTCAGGATGCCCTTGAACAAATGTGAGGGCTGAATGAGTTGGCTTAACTCATCGAAGGCAGCTTCGGCTTTGAAGCAGAATTTGAGTGATAGCTCTATTCGTTTTTGATGATATTCCAAATGTTGTGGAATTCCATCGACTATTTTTATGGTTTCAAATAATGGGAACATATACTTTGTCAATCATTTCGTTGTATTCCTTCAGGCAGTTGCTGTTTATGGTGATGCCTCCACCACTTTTGTAGTGCCAAATCTCATCTGAGACATCAATATAGCGTATCATCACAGCGCTATCGAGGTTTTGCCCATCGAAACAGCCCATTACGCCGGTGTAGTAGCCTCGCTGCGAGGGTTCATTTTCGCATATAATTTCAACGGTTTTGCGCTTAGGAGCGCCACTCACTGAGCCGGCAGGCAACAGCGTGAATAGAATATCGCCTAAATGGGCTTTAAAATCAAGAGGTAAAGTGCCTTCAATTTCAGAGCTTAGCTGAATGAGGGTTTTGTGGTGGGTTTTGATGTAATCGGCATAAGCAAAGCGTCTGACCTTAACGTTTTTTGCCACCATGCTGAGATCGTTTCGTATGAGATCGACTATAGTGCAGTGTTCGGCAAACTCTTTTTTGTCTGATTTCAAAACGCTTTCGGCATTTGGAATAGCTGCATCGATGGTGCCTTTCATCGGAAAAGAAGAGATTGTGTGCCCATTAATTTTGATGAATATTTCGGGCGAAAATACTACAAAATGGTCTTTCCAAAACATTTTATATTTTGCTTGACTTTCCAGAAATAATTCTTCCTGGCTGTAGTTCGTTTTAATGGGCGTTTCGAAAGTGAGATTTAGCAAGTAGGAATTTCCGTAGCGCAATTGTTGCATTATTTTATCAAAAACCACAGCATAATCGCTGAAAGGGATAGGAAATTTCGAAAACTGAAGTTCTTTTAAAGCTAAATCCGGTTTATTAATATTAGAAAATCCATTAAAATCAAACCAAATTTCATCAGAAGGAATTTGGTCGAGAGTGAACAATAGCGGGCTTTTCATCAGAAAGTCGACGATGAAAACAAAAGGAATACCTAGCTTCCCATATTCATTCATTTGATTTATGATAGTATCTTTACGCATTGTTTTTTCAAAACAAATGTACAGCGGATTTTTTAAATAAATAGAATAAAAAGTAAAAAAGATGAAATTGTTTGTTGTGGATAATTATGATTCGTTCACCTACAACCTCATTCAAATGGTTGAACAGAATGGAATTAGTGATTATATAATTCGTGATAATGAGCATCTTGATTTTGATGAAATTTCGGATTCGGATAAGATATTAATTTCGCCCGGAGCCGGTTTGCCTTGCGAATCGGGTAAACTTATGGCAATGATTTCGACTTTCTACTCGAAGAAAAGTATATTGGGCATTTGTTTGGGGCATCAGGCAATTGCTGAAGCGTTTGGTGCAACATTAAAAGTATTCGATAAACCTTTTCATGGCTACACAACAAGAGTGAAAGTAAGTTTTCCGAAAGACCCCATATTTAATGGGGTAAGCGATGTTTTTGAGGCAGGCTTATATCATTCGTGGCATGTTGACAAACAATCGTTGCCTCCTTGTTTTCGCCTAACTGCTTTATCTGAAGAGGGTATTGTGATGGGTTTAGCACATAAGGAAAATAAACTACGGGGTTTGCAGTTTCATCCCGAATCTATTATGACACCTCAGGGTAAACAAATTATTGGAAATTGGCTCAAAGAATAAGCTTCAATATCCAATACTCAAATTCAAAAATCCAAGAGAGAAAAAATCAATTACTCTCGAGCATTTTAAACAATTCGTCGAGCTTTGGAGTGAGAATGATTTCTGTTCGGCGGTTTTTGGTGCGTGCTTCTTTGGTTTTGGATGCATCAATGGGCGAATAGTTGCTTCTTCCGGCAGCAATAATACGTGCAGGGTCGATGGTGGAGCCTTGCAATAATATTTTCACGACAGAAGTGGCACGCATGACGCTTAAATCCCAATTGTCTTTCAATTGTCCAACGCCATTGTAGGGCACATCATCGGTATGTCCTTCTATCATCACATTGATGTCGGCATTTGATTCGAGCACTTTCGATAATTTCTTTAATGCTTCGGCTCCGGGGGTTGAAATTGTATAACTTCCTGAAGCAAAAAGGAGTTTTTCGTCTAAAGAAACGTATACTTTCCCATTCTTTTTCACAATGGTCAATCCGTTGTTTTCATAACCAAGGAGTGCTTCTGAAATCTTGTTTTTCAAAGCATTTACGGCAGAGTCTTTTTTGTTTAGAACTGATTGAAGTTCCAGTAGTTTTGCTTCTTTAAGTTCAAGAGCTTTGTTGAGTTGTTCCAATTCCTTCTTTTGGGTGTTCAAGAGCGTTCCCTGATTAATTAAGTTTTCCTGAGTTTTTTGCAAATCAGACAAGGTTTTCGATAAATCAGATTTATTTCCACTCAGTTGGGTGTTTAAATTGTTTTGCATGATTTCATAATCCTCTTTCAGCTTATTGTGTTTTTCGGTTATTTCACTCAGATTGCTACTCAAAGTAGTGGTGTCTTCCACTAGTTTTTTATGATCTGCCTTCAGTTTCTTCAACTCTGTTTCCATGTCGGAGACCGAAGTGGAAAGCTCCTGATTTTTGTTGTTGGAAAGGCTTAAATCGTCAGCACATTTCTTTTGCTGGCTCAGCAATTCGTTGTACTTTTTTGAGGTGACACAAGCACTCATTAAGAATGCTATTATGATGAATAATCCATAGGTTTTTTTCATGTGAATGGGTTTTATTTTTGGTTTAAAAATCAATTTCTAACAATACAGGGCAGTGGTCGGAATGAACAACTGCAGGCAAAATGACAGAACGTCTCAGCAAACTTTCGAGATTTTGGCTTACCATGTGATAATCGATGCGCCAGCCGAGGTTTTTGGCGCGGGCATTGGCGCGAAAACTCCACCAGGTGTATTGCTTAGGTTCTGAATTAAAATAGCGGAACGAATCGATAAATCCGGTGTCGAGAAAACGGCTCATCCATTCTCTTTCCTCGGGCAAAAAGCCTGAGGAATGGGCATTGCGAATTGGGTCGTGGATATCGATGGGTTTATGACAAATATTATAATCGCCCGAAAGAATTAGTTTAGGACGAGTTTTTTTCAGTTCATTAATATAAAGAGTATAATCTTCAAGCCATTCCATTTTAAAAGCCTGACGTTCGTCGCCACTACTGCCCGATGGATGATAGACGCTCACAACCGAAATGTCACCAAAATCAGCTCTAATGAATCTCCCTTCGTGGTCGTATTTATGATTTCCTACACCTATTTCTATATTATCAGGTTCAGTTTTTGAAAGAATGGCAACACCGCTGTATCCTTTTTTCTGAGCAGAAAGCGGATACACATGATATCCAATTTCATTGAATAGCATAATAGGGATGTCTGCAACATGCGCTTTTGTTTCCTGGAAACATATAATATCGGGATCGATGACCTGCAACCATTCTATTAATCCTTTGCTCACCGCAGCTCTGATACCGTTTACGTTATAGGTTATTATTTTTTTCATTCATCTGAATTTATCAGACAAAGATAAGGGCTTATTACAGTCAGTAGGCAGATGGATTTTTCTTTTTATCAACAAAGGATATTTAATACTTTTATTATGAGCGGTTGATGTGCAATATGATTAGCTAATAAGCATGATAAATCAAATCTTTAAGTACTTTCATATGCATGGGTTAAGAAATTTTTATTTGAGGAGTTGGGTTTATTTCACTCAATTAAATTGAAGCATTCAGGATATTTTAGCTTATTCACGATTCAACTTTTTATTTTTAATATCTTTGCCGAAAAGAAATAATATATGATTGTTGATATTTTTGTCCCCTGCTTTGTCGACCAGATTTATGCTGAAACAGCTAAAAACATGGTTAGAATACTCGAAAAACTTGATATTGGTGTTCATTATAATCCGAATCAAACTTGCTGTGGTCAGATGGCTTTTAACAGTGGTTTTTGGGATGAAGCCAGAGCCATGGGCGAAAAATTCATCAAAGATTTCCCAAATGACCGCTATATTGTGGGTCCATCTGCTTCATGTATTGGTTATGTGAGAAATTATTTTCCAAAATTATTCCATAACACTTCAATGCATAATGATTTTAAGCAAGTGAGGAAAAACATTTATGAGTTTAGCGATTTCCTGGTAAATATTCTGAATGTAAAAGATATTGGGGCACGCTTTGACACTACTATCACCTATCACGATGCTTGTGCTGCCTTGCGTGAGTATGGAATAAAAGATGAACCGCGGGTTTTGTTGAATAACGTAAAAGGTCTTCGCATCCTCGAAATGAAAGAGAATGATGTTTGCTGTGGATTTGGAGGCACATTTTCGGTTAAAAACGAAGCTATTTCTACAGCAATGGCTCAACAAAAAGTAAATAATGCATTGGCATCGGGAGCAGAATATATTGTTTCTACAGAAGCTTCCTGTTTGCTAAATTTGAACGGATATATCCAAAAACACCAACTCCCTATCAAAACCATGCACATAATTGATGTGTTGGCGCAGGGCTGGGAATAAAGATTTTTAGGATGTCAAATTGATGATGGAAAATGTTAAATGGAAAATGTGTTTCAGTGCTATGAAACAATTAATATTTTCATTTTGACATTTTCCCTCTTTTAAAATATTGCAAATCCCTGTACAGGCAAGCTTATTCTTAAATCAAAAGCAATTTATCTTTTCTTTAATGTATTTGGATTTACGCCTCTTTTCTTAGCCATTTCTTCTAAACGTGCCTGAAAGCTTGATTTCTTAACAGGTTTAATTTTGTTTTCCTGAATTTTGCGATGGATAGCATCTTCATCAACAAATTTGCGCATAATCCACATTTGAAAGAAAGTGAAAATGTTGGCAAGGAAATAATAGTAACTTAAGCCTGAAGCGAAATTGTTAAACATCCCAAGGAACATTATCGGCATAATATACATCATCACCTTCATCCCCGGCATTTGATTTCCGGTGGACATCATGTCGTTGTTAATCTTGGTGTAGAAAATAGTAGTGATGGTCATCAGTAAAGTAAACAAACTCACGTGGTCGCCATAGAAAGGAACATTCCATGGTAGATTTATAATCGAATCATAAGAAGATAAATCATGTGCCCATAGAAATGACTGCTGACGAAGCTCGATAGATGATGGGAAAAAGCGGAACATGGCGATAAGAATTGGCATTTGCAACAGCATGGGGATGCAACCTGCCATCGGATTTACACCTGCTTTTTTATACAAAGCCATATTCGCCTGTTGTTTTTTCATCGAGTCTTCCTTTTTAGGAAACTTCTTGTTTATTTCTTCAATTTCAGGTTTTAAGACCCTCATTTTAGCTGATGAAATGTAGGTTTTATAGGCAATGGGGAATAAGAATATCTTTAGTAAAATGGTTAGAATCAAAATGATGATACCATAATTCAAATTAAAACTATTCAGGAAATCGAAAACCGGAATCACTGCAAAACGGTTTATCCAGGCAATGATAAAAAAGCTCCAACCTAAAGGAATTTGGCGTTCGAGATTTAAATTGAATTTCTTTAAAATGTTATATTTATTGGGTCCGAAGTAGAACCACATCGATTGGCTTTCGTTTTGTGAACTCCCAAACTGTAAGCCAATATTTGCCTGCATCGATTTTAAATATCTATCGTGGTCGGGTTCGGTGATGGTTTTTATGTCGGCATTGGCAAAACTATTATCGGCAACCAAAATGCTGGTGAAGAATTGTTGTTTGAAAGAGAGCCATTTAACCTTGGTTTTCAGCGATTGTTCCTGATCTTTCGATTCGGAAAGATAATCTACTTCTTCGTCTAAAAATTTGAAATAAACCGTCGAACTAACCCTTTCGTTTTTAAGATTTCTTTCTTGTTGACGTAGCTTTACAAACCAATCCAGGGCAATATTACCTGTATTTGAAGCCACTATGTCTTGCATTCCCACCAAATTAATCTTCAAACCCAGTTGAAAATCGTTTCCACGCAAGGTATATTGGTATTCAATATAACGACTATCATCAAGTATGCTGTCGTTTTTTGCAGCATATAAGCGCATTCCAAACTTAATTGAATCATTTCCGGCAACGGTGATTGAATCTTTTCCTTTTAAATTATCAGCATACCAAAATGGCTTATAAATCAACTCATTTGTAGAGATATTACGATTGTTCAGGAAAAAATTTAATCCAAATCGGCTCGAATCGTTTTTAAATAAAATCAGCGGAATCGAGTCGTAGGTTTTATAGTTTTTCAATTGTACCGAATACACCTTGCCCCCTTTTGAGGAAAGCGCAATTTTGATGTTTTCGTTTTCGAGAATAAAAAACTTGTTTTCGCCTTCAGCAGCACCCGAAAACAAAGAATATTTATCTTTATTGATTTGTACTTTTGAAACTGTGTCGTTTTGGACAGCAACAGCATTATTTTCAGTACTTAGCGTATCTTTTTTGATTTTCGAAATCTTTGCAGCCGAGTCGCTTTTTATCTGCAAAGCAAGTAATGAATCCTGTGTATGCCTCTTTCTTTGAATTTCTTCTTTGGATGGTGCAGTGATGATACTATACCCAATGAAAAGAGAAAAAATGATAATTAATCCTATTATTGTGTTTTTGTTCATTTAAACTAATGATTATTTGAGCCGGCAAAGATAATGGAATTCACCCAACTTGAGCAATAGTAAATTCCGAATTATTGATAACTTAATAAAATGATGATTTTTTCTGATTTGAAGAAGGCGGTTTTGACAAGTTGTTGAATGAAAATTCTCGTAAAAAGGATATTATTTTTCATGAAACAGCAATTTTTTCACCTTAATGAAATTTGATTTTCCCGTAAGAAGAACTGATTTTACCTCAGGCAAAATAATTCCTCCCTCGAAATGAACTGCTCCCCCCTTAGGTAAAACGATTCTCGCCTCGGAGAAAATAATTTTTCCTCGGGTAAAACAATTTTTCCCTTGAATAAAGCGATTGTTCCTTCAGGCAAAATTCTTCCCGCCTCGGGAAAAATCATTTTTCCCGAGGCGGGAATCGTTTTTCCCGAGGCGGGAATTGTTTTTACTGAGGAGGGAGAGGCTCAAATCGAAGCCGGAATCGTTTTTCCCGAGGCGGGAATTGTTTTTACTGAGGCGGGAAAGGCTCAAATCGAAGCCGGAATCGTTTTTGCACATGCGGGAAAGACTTTCACAGACAAGGGAAAAGCTCCAATCGAAGCCGGAAAGATTTTTGTTGAGGTGGGAAAATCTCCATTCAATGCAGGAAATGCATGAATTTATAATAATCCTAATTCGAGCATGGCTTCTTCTGACAACATATCTTTATCCCAGGGCGGATCGAAGGTAAGCTCAATAACAACGCTCTTCACTTCGTCAATGGCCTTAATTTCATTATGCACATCATTTGGCAATGATTCGGCAACGGGGCAATTGGGGGAAGTAAGCGTCATGATAATATGAACTTCGTTTTCTTCATTCACACGAATGCCATAAATTAAACCTAAATCAAAAATATTTACAGGGATTTCGGGGTCAAATATGCCTCTAAGAGTTTCAACTATTTTGGCTTCTAAAGGGGTGGGATTGTGTAATTCCATGAGGGTTAATTTAAGAATTAAGATTTAGGATTTAAGATTTGGTGTTGAAAGTTTATTTATACCTTTAAATCTAACATCATACCTTCTAAATCATAAATTTATGATAATTATATTTAAGGGTTGAGTTTTAAGAATTGAATTTTTTGATTTATGATTTGAGTTTAAAGGTTCTGTTAAATCTTAAATTATAAATCTTAAATCCTAAATTCCTAGGGGTTTTTTGTTTTAAAGGCAAGAGCGTAAAGTTTCATTTGTTTAATCATGGCGGTGAGTCCGTTCGAACGGGTTGGACTGAGATGGTCATTCAAACCAACCAGATTAATGTAATCCATCTTGGCTTCAATAATTTCGTCAGGTGTTCTTCCCGAAAGTACGCGGATGAGAAGATTAACTATGCCTTTGGTGATGATGGCATCGCTGTCGGCTGAGAAAAAAACTTTTCCATCATGATATTCTGCGTGTACCCATACTTTCGATTGGCAACCTGTTATAAGATATTGGTCGGCTTTATATTTTTCGTCAATCACCGGCAGACTTTTACCCAATTCTATTATATAATTGTATTTGTCCATCCAATCATCGAAAGATTCGAATTCGCTGATGATTTCTTCTTCTACTTCTTTCAGAGTCATTTTACTATATTTATTTTAATTCAACAATGTTAAACCGGTTTTGTTTATTAAAGCCTTTTAAAAGCAGGCAGTTTGCAATCAATTATTGAAACTTGCCGACTGCTGATTGCCGACTTAATTAGATTATCTCACGATTTCTATATTCAATATAATCATTCATTCGTGGGTGATACTCTTCGGTGAGCAAGGGGGATGAAATCAGAAAATCGGCCGTTGAACGATTGCAGGCAGTAGGCACATTATACACAACTGTGATGCGAAGCAGCGCTTTCACATCCACATCGTGGGGCTGCGAATACATAGGATCCCAGAAAAACACCATCATATCTATTTCGCCTTCCGAAATCATGGCACCCAATTGCTGGTCGCCACCAAGTGGTCCTGATTTCAACTTCTTAACAGGAAAAGTGAAATTGTCATGCGATTGTAGTTTTTTCTGAAGAGCTTGTTCCACCATCATACCGGTGGTTCCGGTGCAAATCAGTTGATGGTTCAAAAGAATTTTGTAGTTCCAGTCGACCCATTCAATTAAGTCTTTTTTCCGGTTGTCGTGTGCAACAAGTGCAATGCGTTTGATTTTTTTCATTTTATAATCGAATTGAAATTATCATTTATAATACTTAAGATTCAGGTTTTCATTTTCAAAAACAGCATACGAATCCGACTTAATCCATTCTCCTATATTAATATATCTTGAAGAATTATTCAGATTGATATCAAGCGGGAGATGACGATGTCCGAAAATAAAATAATCGAAATGCTCGTGAGTAAGTTTTTCTTTGCAAAACAAAATGAGTCGTTCTTTTTCTTCTCCTAAAAATATTTCATCCGTATTCCCATTTGCAATGCGGCTTCTGCCCGAAAAAAACTTTGCAATGCCAAATGCAAAATTAGGATGCAAACGTGCAAAAAGCCACTGATTTATTTTGCTGGCAAACACGGCTTTTATAAATTTATATCCATAATCTTTTGGTCCCAATCCATCACCATGTCCTATAAAAAAACGTTTCCCATTGAATTCTTTCACAATAGGTTCTTTGTGAATTTCAATATTCATTTCTTCAGTAAAATAATCAAAAACCCACATATCGTGGTTTCCCGTAAAATAATGAATCTTAATTCCACTATCAGATAATTCTGCTAATTTGCCCAACAATCTCACATAACCTCGTGGCACAACAGAACGATATTCGAACCAGAAATCGAAAATATCGCCAAGCAAATATAGTTCAGAGGCATCGGTTTTAATTTCATCCAACCAACTAATGAATCGTTTTTCTCGGGCAAAACTGCTTTTTTTATCGGGAACTCCCAAGTGACAATCGGAAGCAAAATATATTTTCGATTTCATTAGCGGAGGGCTTCGGTTATCTTTTTCTCCAATTCGCTTGCTTTAATTCCTTTTGCAATAATTTTTCCGGATTTATCAATCAACATCAAATAAGGAATGCCGGTTACATTATATTGTTTGGCGACCGGTCCATCAAAATATAATAAATCGCTCACTTGTTTCCAGGTCATTTTGTCTTTTCGAATGCAGGCTTTCCAGTCTTTTTCTTCTCTGTCCATCGAAACCCCTAATATTTCAAAACCCTTCGATTTATACTTATTATATATTGCCGCCAATAAGCCATTCAGCTTTCGACATGGCGTATGAAAACTTGCCCAAAAATCAATCAGAACCACTTTCCCTTTTAAAGAAGACAATGAAAATGGCGTTTTATTCGTATCAGGCAGTTGAATTTCGGGAGCCACAGAGCCTATGCTCAAACTTCTATCAATTGCATTTTCTTCTTCTATTTTCTTATGAATATTGGCAACTGATTTGTTAAACTCAATGGCATGTGAATTTTCGGGATATGCTGTAATGATAGACTTTGCAAGCTTATCGAACAAAGCAATGTCTTTGCGTTCGGAGAAAACATGCGAACTGCCAAAGTTCTGATAAATAACAATTAAACTGGCAAGTGAAGTGAGATGGCTTTCGATAAATTGCTGCATAAATACACGATGTTTAGTTCGTATTTGAACGTAAGCTGTGTCTAATTGCTTTTTAACTTCAATGAAATTGGGTCGATATTTATTGATGTCGAGCATTTTGCGCAACGAATCTACTTTAACATAGTTTTCGTTGAGTTTATCATTAATCAATTTCATTTGGTCGGAACCCGGCGAACCTGAAATCTGATAATTCTTTCCCAAGGATGCATAATCGCCATAATATTCAACCGTTTCGCCTTTTTGAATTAATAAGGAAACATGATTTTTGGTGTCGAGCGTGAGAAAATAGAAGCCGGTTTCTTTAGGTTGATGGCGAAAAAAGAAGCTTCCGTCATCGCCCAGTTTGACAGAATCTACTGGAATCACATCTTTTGGCGTAAGTTCTTCTAATAAAAGGTAACCGCCGCTCGAATTGCTCAACTTTCCTTTGACCACAAAATCATTATCTCCGGCTTTCTTACTATTGCAAGCTGCTCCTACTAAGAGCAGAAAAATTAAGCCGATAGTAGTAGTTTTTGAATACATTTTCTTCATTTTTTAAGTGTATTTATCAAGCGCAAAATTAAGGTATAATTATGTAAAAAAAACAAATCTGAAATAAGTTCATTTGAAAAAAAACTTAAAAGTTGTTATCAGCCTGAATGTTCGGCTGATTTTAAAGAAATATGGCTAAAATGTAACAGCAAAATCAGAGTCGTATGTGGTATGAATAGAAAAAGTATTAATTTTGGGATGAATAAACATTGAAGAAAATCAATTAATGAGACATTGACATGAAAATCATTTATAAAGAGCATGATTTTATAGATTACAACTCTTATCAATTTCCTTATTGTGTATATTGCATTAAGGAAGATGGCGATAGGTACAAGGATATTTATGCTCAGGGTTTTCTTCCCTATAGCAACGATTTGGAAGTTGGGGATGAAATATATTATTTGGCAAGAAGCGTGAGGGTTGATTTGCTTCAGCATCAATGGCATTTCAAACAAAACAATGTGTTTCATAAATATTCGAATGTATATGAAGCCGAACATATAAGTATTAAACTTCAAGATAAAAACGCTTTTGTGAATGATGAATGTTTTCGCGAATTCTGCATTTCGAATGCAAAAAATGGGTTTTTAAGTGAAAAGCGATTGGTGTATATTTTATCGCGACCTTATTTAAAAAACATATTAAGCGTTTCGTATAAAGGGGAGATATTAGCCCATATATTGTTGGTTGATAAGGATTCGTTTTTTGTGCATGTTTGGTTTTCTTTTTATAATTTAAAAATCAAAGAGAATGACTTTGGCAAATGGATATTGCTGAAGGCAATTGAATGGAGTAAGCAACAGGGATATTCGTTTTTCTACATCGGCACCTGCTACTCTAAAAATGCATTTTATAAGTTAACCCTCAGCACCAATACTGAATATTTTGATGGAAAGGGATGGAATAGTGATGTATCAGCACTTAAAAAAAGACTTATAGGGAAGGTGAAATAGGGTGGTATGCTATAAATGCGGACGAAATACTTTTGTCGTCGATTAATTTAATATCAGTAAATCCAAACTATAGCTTTTGGGATATATCAAAAA
Organism: Bacteroidota bacterium; assembly: GCA_037144095.1. Taxonomy (GTDB): domain Bacteria; phylum Bacteroidota; class Bacteroidia; order Bacteroidales; family CAIXTV01; genus CAIXTV01. The sequence continues at coordinate 9,593 of JBAWXL010000015.1, read as the reverse complement.
TCCTTTTCTCAATAATATTTATATTTCTAATGTATCCATAAATCAGATGAGGCGCAAAAAACGTATTTCCTATATAAGTATTAATGCAAATAGCCCCATACGCGTATTAGGGGTATACCCCATAAAAGGTGATGACCATTTTATGTGTATTTTTCCAATCTCCTTTATAAGGAGATGACCATTTTACACGTATTTTACCTACCTTCATGGAAGGAGATGCCCCAAATACGCGTATTTTCCCTATTCCTATTAATGGGGATGACCCAAATACACGTATTTTACCTATTCCCATTAATGGGGGTGACCCAAATACACATTTTTTACCTAAAAGCTTCCATGCTTTTTATTCCAGTATATCTGCAATAAATATTCAATTTAAAGAGTATTGGAGATGATAACCTTCAGCCGGAAGTTGGAAAAGGATAATAAAAATTTGAAAGCTGTAGGTGTTTATTTGAATTATAAAAGGTTTTTGGTGAATGAATTAGGTTGAATTCGTTTGCACCATACTCTACTTTTTTCTTCCCGGATTATCAGATAAAAAACCCTTCCAACTGCTATAGCTTTTGGTTCCGGTGGTATCGGTACGTTGAAAATAATGACACATTGCGGCTGCAACACTATCGGTTGCATCGAAAGAAGTGGGTTCGGTTTTCAAATTCAGCAATTTTATGAGCATTGCTGCCACTTGTTCCTTGGATGCATTGCCATTTCCGGTTACGGATTGTTTTATTTTTCGGGGCGAATATTCAAACACGGGAAGAGTTCTGTGAAGGGCAGCGGCAATGGCAACTCCCTGTGCTCTACCAAGTTTAAGCATCGATTGTGGGTTCTTTCCAAAGAAAGGCGCTTCAATTGCCAACTCGTCGGGATGATGCTCATCAATTATATTTACGATGGTATCGAATATTTTTTTTAACTTTATGGGCTGATCCGTAAGCTTATTCAAACGTAACACATCCATGCAAATTAATTGTACTGCATTTCCTGAACATTTAATAATTCCGTATCCCAAAATGAGGGTTCCCGGGTCGATTCCTAATATAATGCGTTCGGTTTTCAATGATTTAAATATTGATTTATGTTCAAAGCAAAAGTAAGCAAAACCTTTAATCTTATTCTGAGTATTCTCATTATTTTTCTTTCCTACGGTTTTATTTATATCCGTTTGTTCTACGATAAAAAAAATAATGACTTGTTGAGTTACTTCAATAAGTTTTTTAGCGATGTTGGTTTGTTTCTTGTTGTGCTCTTTTTGCTGATGTTTCTTAATTGGTTATTGGAAGCCCGCAAATGGCAATATTTACTTCGTAAAAAAGAGAGAATAAGTTTAATCAGCTCATTGATAGCTGTGTTTTCGGGTATCACGGTGAGCATATTTACGCCTAACCGCATTGGAGAATACATCGGCAGAATCTTTATGCTGAAGAAAACCCATCCAATTCAGGGGGCATTGATCACAATTTTGGGAAGCATCAGTCAATTGGTGGTCACGTTGATTTTTGGTTCGCTTAGTGCGCTTATTTTTATTTTAAGTTTTACCGATTATTTAGATCCTTATCCTCATTTCATTAAAATTGCGCTGGTTTTTGTTGTAATTATTGCGGTTTTGCTCATTCTAAGCATCTATTTTAATCTGACCTTGCTGTATAATGCCACCGATCGGATTAAATTCAAATGGCTAATCAAATTTAGGAGATACCTTAAAATCATTGCCAATTTTTCAAACAAAGAATTGTTGCATACTCTATTGTTGAGCTTTTTCAGGTATCTGGTGTTCTCATTTCAGTTTTATATTTTATTATATTGGATGGGAATATGCATCAGCTTTTTCGATGGTTTTGTGCTGATCAGTTTGATATTCTTTGTAATGGCTGCAGTGCCCACCATTGCCCTGTCGGAATTGGGTGTCAGAGGTTCAGTAGCGGTTTTTTTGTGGGAAATATATGCATCGCATTCATCGGTTATTTACAGTGATGATATGAGCATAAATGTGGTAGCAGCATCAGCTATTTTGTGGATTGTAAATTTAATGATTCCAGCCATTATAGGTTCGGTTTTTGTTTTCCGACTCAACTTCTTCAACAGAAACTACTCTAAAACATGAGTACTCCTGCTCTTATTAGCTTCTTCTTTATTTTCATTTTGATACTGTATGTAGGTGTTATGGTATATTTGACCCTTGGCTTTTATCTTTTGAAAAAATACGATAAACCCATGAATCATATTCCAAAAACCTTTGTCAGCATCATCATTCCGGCACGAAACGAAAGCAAGAATATCAGGGCTTGTCTTGAAAGTGTCTGCAGGCAAAGGTACCCTTCTGATTTATTTGAAATTCTGATAGTAGATGATGCGTCAACAGACGATACGGCTCAGGTGGTTGGGCAATACATTCGTGAGCATACTGAATGTAGCATCAAACTCATTTCGTTGCCTTTCGACAAACATCATGCAAAAAAGTATGCATTAGAAACCGGCATTTCAAATTCGAAAGGGGAGTTGATTGTAACACTTGATGCAGATTGCACAATTGGCAATCAATGGCTTGAGAGTGTCGCTTTTTATTATGAAGAAAAGAAAGCCCGGATGATTGTAATGCCTGTTCAAATGGAAGCGAAAACTTCGTTCTTTTCAAACATACAGGCATTGGAGTTTATGGCTCTTATTGCAAGTTCTGCGGGCAGTTTAGGATGGAGCCGACCCTTGATGTGCAATGGTGCCAATCTGGCCTTTTCGCGCGAAGCATTTGATTTGATAGGTGGATATTCCTCAAATCATCAAATAAGTTCGGGCGACGATATGTTTTTAATGTTCAATATTCAAAAACGTTTTGGAAATAAGGCAGTGCATTTCCTTAAAAACAATGCCGCCGTAGCCTTTACAGAAGCATCTCCCACTTTAGACGCATTTGTTCATCAACGTCTTCGCTGGACATCAAAGTCGAAAACCTATAGCAACAGTTGGGTGATTTCTATTGCCATAATTGTTTTTCTGATGAATCTTAGTCTCTTAACTTCGTGGATATTCTTTTTTACAAGCTTGTGTTCCTTGCATGTTGTTATAATTATACTTGTAAGTAAGACACTATTTGATTTTTTATTGTTGTTTTCCTTTGCTAATTATTTTAAACAGAGAAAACCTTTTTGGACTTATATTCCTGCTGTTTTCATAATCCCGATTTATACCGTTCTGATAGGATTATTAGGCAATATTATTCCATCAAAATGGAAGGGCCGAAGGGTCTCGGCTGTTTAGAATTGATTCGGCAAGTAATAGGTCGTAAGGTTCGGTTATTTTAATATTGCTTTCTTCTCCTTCAAATAAATGTAGTTTCGCTCCCAGTTTCTCCACAAGGTTAGCATCGTCAGTAAAATTTGTTTGATATGCTTGTTGATATGCTTCCTTTAGTATCGAAACATGAAAGGTTTGAGGCGTTTGCATCCTAATGATTTCATCTCTATTGACTATGGAGCTTTTGCCATCTATAAAACTTCTCAGGCTATCTTTGCTTTTGACATAAGGTATTGCTGTGCCATACTTTTGGGCATGTTCGAATGAATTTGAAATCATATCTCTGCTCACCAACATCCTCACGGCATCATGAACAGCCACCAAGCCTTCTTTACCTTCAATTTTATTTAGGCCATTTCGAACCGAATGAAAGCGAGTTTCACCTCCCTTGGCCAAAATGTAATTTATTTTAATTTGATGATTCAAGCAAAGTTCATTCCAATAGTCTAAGTGAGCTTCAGGTAAGACCAATATTTGTTTACATTCGGGATTATATTCATAAAATGCTTGCATGCTATACATAATAACAGGCAAATTGTTTATCAAAAGGAATTGCTTTGGAACAGAAGAATTCATTCGAGCTCCTTGTCCTCCCGCCACGAGTATTACATATTGATTCTCTTTCATGGGTGCAAATTAATACAATTCTTTAATTCAATTTATGTTTCTGAATATTTGTGCATAAAAAAAGACGCCCGAAAGCGTCTTTCTGTAATTTTATTGATGTTAATAAAACATATAACGATTATCTTCAATATCAGCTTTTTTCTCTAATACCTGGAAAATCTGATTACTTACTCTTGATTGAAACATGTTTGCAGCTTGCATACGAATCATCTTATAATCTTTAGTAGGCTGAGGCAGAGAAATGCTATCCACCATCACAACATAAGCACCATTGTCTCCTGCAATAGGAGCAGAAAGTGTGCCTTTTGCCAATGAAAATACGCGACCGACAACTTTAGGTTCAGGTCCGTATTGAGCTAAATTGTATGCAGAAAAAGTTAAATCGGTTGTATCAACTTTTGAACTTAAATTGGTTGCCAATTGATATAAATCTTTTGTTTTGCTTAAATTGGTATTGAATTTCTGAACCAACATTTCACCTTTTTTCTCACGTTTCACCATAGGCTCCATGTAGGTTTTGGCTTGTTCAAATGAAGCGATTCCTTTTTCGCGAATTTCTTTTACATAAGCAACAATGTAGTTGTTGTCTATATTAAATACGGATGAAACCATCTCTTTAGTGGTATTTTCATTATATGCCCAGTGAATGATTTCACGACCTGCGGTGAGTCCGGGTAAGCTTTTATCCATAGGTTGAATATATTCACCCTGACGTTTATTGAGACCTTGAGCAACAACTGCTTTGTTAAATGCTTCAGCAGTTTTATTATCACTTGCAAACTTATTCGCTTTTACAAAAATAGCCTGATCAGTTTCTTTACTAGCAGCAATTGCTTTAGTAACCACGGCAACTTTATACTTTTTTATAGGATTTGTTTTCCCGGTGATATAAATAATATGATAACCAAAGTCTGTTTCAACTAAAGTAATATCTCCAACTTTCCCTTCAAGTACAGCATCATTGAATGGTTTTACCATCGAGCCATCAGTAAACCAGCCTAAATCACCTTTGTTCTTCTTTGCTGAAGGGTCGTCAGTGGATTGGCTTACAAATTTCGCAAATTGAGTAGGATCTTTTTTCACAACAGCATAGATACTATCTGCCTTAATTTTTGCACTTTCTTTAGTTCTTGCTTGTTGAGGGTCTGCGTTTTTAGCTTCTTTGTAAGAAATAAGAATATGAGTTGCTTTTAATGAATCGGGACGTGCCTGAATATCTAACAATTTCGCCATATAATAATTGTTATTACTGGTAAAAGGAGGCAAGATAGAACCTATAGGTTTGCTGGTTAAAAATGAATCGAGTTGAGCAGGATATACGCCTAATTTAATGAATGAGCTATCATAGCGACTGTCAGAATTTGAATTAACAAAATTTGCGATGTCAGTAGCTTGTTCAAATTCAGTAAATGTGGTTGCAACTTCTTTTTGAATTTGTTCTAGGTCAGTTTTTGAAGGAAGTACTTCAAAGACTACATATTCTAAATCTCTTGAAGGTTGTTGTTCATACTGATTTTTATGACCTTCATAATATTTTTTCAGATCATCATCAGTAACCACAGCAAGTTTATCGTCAATGGTCTTATAGTTCAAAGCAACTAAACGAAGTTTAGCAACAGTGGATGATTCATTATACATCCTCTTGGCAAAAGCAGTTGGAAGGTAATATGATTTTGAAATCAGATTGGTGTATTTTGTATTCAATCTGTCATTTTTTATTGCTTTTTCCAGATTTAAGTAATTCTTTTTCATCGCAGGTTCTACCTTGTCAATGTTATTTAAAAAGTTTGTTACTGCTGTTGGATTAAACTGTCCGGTTTCAGGATCTTTAAATGCCTGCGAAACATAAGGATGTGGATTTTTACCTCTGATTAAATCATCAAGTTCGTCAGTAGAAACTGTCAATCCTAATTCATCAAGTTGTTTTGTTAAAATGATTTCTCTAACCATTTGTCCCCAAGCTTGTTGTTTGATCTGAAAAGCTTCATCATTAGTTAGATTTTCCTTACCTGATTGTTGTTTGTAAGTTTCTTCTTGTTCTAAAACTTTAGCTTCAAAATCCTGATATGAAACTTTATCGCCTGCTATTTTTGCGAATGTGGTGGTTTTTTTGGGACCTTTCTTGATAAAATCACCTAATACAAATGAAGCAAGTGCTACACCTACGATGACTATAATAATCCCTGAACGCTTTCTTATTCTACCAATTACTGCCATAAAAATTATTTTTTAAAAGAATTTGCAAATGTATATTTTTTTTTCAAATAAACTGAAGTTAATTCAAAGCTAAGACAAATATTCAGGTCTTTAGCATTCATTATCAAAATAAAACGATTTGAATTAAAAGAATATTTGAAAGATTTCAATGACTTATGAAACCAGAAAATCCGATTAGTGAATACTAACAGTGGTGTTTCTTTCGCTTAAAAGCCTTCAGTCTACCTATTTACTCCCAATATTTTGTATCCATTGTTTCAATTGTTCAAGAGTAAGCGGATCTACCTCCACTTTATGCTTTTTGCGAAGACCTCCTAAATCGTTAAACAATTTATTCGGATTGGCTTTTAATAGGTCTGCCACAGATGAAATGCCTGTTTTTTTCATTAAACCAACCCATTGTTCAGGAATACCCCCTTTGATGAATTCTTCTTCCTCAGAAACGCTAGTGCCGCTCACTTCCGGTTTCATTTGAGGGAAAAACAACACATCTTGAATGGATGCGGCATTGGTCATTATCATAGTCAAGCGGTCGATTCCGATGCCGAGACCGGCAGTTGGGGGCATTCCAAATTCAAGCGAACGAAGGAAGTCTTCGTCGAGTACCATCGACTCTGTATCGCCACGTTTACCTAATTCAAGTTGAGCTTCGAAACGCTGGCGTTGGTCAATAGGGTCGTTAAGTTCTGAAAAAGCATTGCAAATTTCTTTTCCGTTGCAAATAGCTTCAAAGCGTTCAACTATACCTTCTTTGGTTCTGTGCTTCTTGGCTAAAGGTGACATTTCTACAGGATAATCAGTAATAAAAGTAGGTTGAATCAGTTTTGGTTCGCAGGTAGCTCCGAATATTTCATCAATTAGTTTGCCTTTTGCCATACTTTCATCTGTTTCGATGTTGAATTTTGTGGCAATTTCCAATAATGCTTTTTCGTCCATTTCGCTAATATCAATCCCTGTAAAGTGTTCAATAGCTTCATACATTGTAAATCGCTTCCAGGGACGGGCAAAATTAATGGTGTTTTCTCCAAGTTTCACCTGTGTTGAACCATGCAGGTCGAGCGCAATCTTTTCTACCATTTCTTCCACTAAATCCATCATCCAATAATAATCTTTATAAGCTACATATAACTCCATCTGAGTGAATTCCGGATTATGAAACCTATCCATGCCTTCGTTGCGGAAATCCTTTGAAAATTCATACACCCCATCGAAACCGCCAACAATCAATCGTTTCAAATACAACTCATTGGCAATACGTAAATATAAGGTGGTATTTAATGTGTTATGAAAAGTTTTGAAAGGACGTGCAGCCGCTCCACCATAAAGTGGTTGGAGTATGGGTGTTTCCACTTCAAGATATTCTTTTGCGTTGAGAAATGTCCGCATAGAATTTACCAACTGTGTGCGTTTCAAAAAGACTTCTTTTACATGAGGGTTTACAATCATATCCACATAGCGTTGACGATAACGCATTTCAGGGTTCGTAAAAGCATCAAATAAAACATCATCCTTTTCTTTAACAATTGGCAAGGGTTTCAAGGATTTGCAAAGCACCTTCATTTCCTGAACATGCAGGGTTGTTTCTCCCATTTGGGTGGTAAAAACATATCCTTTCACGCCGATAATATCTCCAATATCAAGTAATCGTTTAAACACCACATTATAAAGCGTTTTGTCTTCGCCAGTGCAAAGGTCGTCGCGTTTAAAATATAATTGTAATTTGCCTGTATGGTCCTGCAACTCAACAAATGAAGCTGCCCCCATGATTCGCCTGCTCATGATACGTCCGGCAAGTCTCACTTCTTTAAAAAGACTATTATCCTCAGGGAATTGCTTTAATATTTCCTGCGTATGCGTATTTACTTCAAATAGTTCAGCAGGATAGGGATTTATCCCCAGTTCATATAATTGTTGCAGAGAGTTACGTCGTATTTGTTCCTGTTCGCTTAATTCAAGATTCATTCTTTCAATTTTTTGCAAAGATATAAAACTTAAAATATTTGGCAGGTTTATGATGAAATGTGGCTTCATAATTCGACTTTTATTTCTTTGTTATTCAGCTATATTCCAAAGAATATTTTTTTATTGGATGAGTTTTTTGACTTTTCATATTACTTTATAGATTCAATCTGATAAGATTGAAGCATCTAAGATTGTCACCTCATCTGCAGCCCTAAGAGAGTCCTTGAATTTGGATCTTTTAGAAAACTGTATTGAGACATTCCGCTTGGTAAGTATAGTACAATATTGATTGTTGCTTAAAATAATTACAGCAAATATTTTTCTTTTCACATTAAATACCTTTAGCCATAAGAATTCATTAAAGCTACTTCTTGGACCCTTGATGAAAACATATTTGTTGAATAAAAATAGAATATTATTTTTTTTAATTGATAAAAAATTGGTTTTGAACGAACAGAAATAAAAGTATGCAATGAAATTCATTTCATTTAAAAATTTCCTAAAAAATTACATTTACAATATGAACTTACCATGTTGATGTGGTGGAAATTGACTTGTTTTCGATAAATTCATCAAAATGACAGGAATAAATCTTCCAACTAAAATAACATACTTCTTAACTGAAATAATTTCCACTTAAGCTGTAGAAGCTGAGTCTTCAAGGGAAATTATTTTCTTTCAACGAAAGTTACTTTCGCTTTAAACCAAGGAATTTCCGTTTCAACGGAAACGATTTCCGTCACAATGGAAGCACTTAGAGGCTTACGTCTTGCTCCTTCCTACTCAACTTTATTTATTTCAGGTTCACCGAAAATGATTTCTGTTTAACCGGAAATGATTTCCGGAGAATCAAAGACAACAAAAATTACAACTTATTTGAAGTATTGCCAATTAATGATTTACATTGGATTAAAATTCTTCTTCTCTCCTTTGAAGAATAAAAAGAATTTCTTCTCACACACCTACTATTAATGCAAAAGAGGAACCCCATAGTGGAGTTCCTCTTTTAATCATGAAAACTATTTCTTAGTTATAATTTACAGTTACATCAAATGTACCTGAGTAAATTCCGAAAGCTTGTGAGCCGGCTAAGTTCAATTTTGCACCTACTACAAATGAGTCAGCACCTGAACCATTAAGAGTTCCGGTTAAACCATCAGTACCTGTAGAAGCTGTTTTTGCTACGAAGTTGTTTACGATAGTGTAAGCACTTCCAGGTCCGTTGATAGTTACATTGCTACTTGGAAGAGTGATCGCATAAGTTGCATCGGCAGAACCGGCAACGGTGTAAGCTGCATTTGCTGCAACTGGTGCCTGAGGTAAAAGAGTGATGTTTCCTGGAACGTCAGCTGTTCTTGCGTTAGTTGTGGATAAAGATATAACTACACCTGCGGTTGGGATAGTCATCGTGCCAAAATGTAAGTCTGCTGTTTTGGTAAGGGTTAAGGCTTTAACGATTTTCACACCTGCGTTTGCAGAAGCTGAATTTTGGG